>NZ_AOHN01000012.1:0-350606 GCF_000510915.2 Pseudomonas sp. FH4
GAAGTGGGGCGAATTATAGACAGATATAAATCGCCGTCAACCGTTAATTCCAGGTTTATTCGGATTTAAGCGTAATACGCGCAAATGCCTTCTTGCCGGCCTGGCAAACGTGGGTAGCACCCAGTTCGTATATAAAGGTGCGATCGACAACCTCACCATCTATACGCACACCGCCAGACCCCAGAAGGTCGCGCGCCACTGCCGAATTCTTCACCAGGCCCGCCTTATTAAGGACAGCAGCAATCGGCATCGCCTCGGCAGCAGTCAATTCAATCTCCGGCAGATCATCCGGCAACTCGCCATCCTTCATGCGATTGCCCGCAGCACGGTGAGCGCTGGCCGCAGCCTCTTCACCATGGAAGCGCGCAACAATCTCTTCCGCCAGCTTGATCTTGACGTCCCGCGGATTCGCACCCGCCTCTACGTCAGCACGCAATGCGTTGATCTCATCCATCGAGCGGAAACTCAACAGCTCGAAGTAACGCCACATCAACGCATCAGGAATAGAAACCAGCTTGCCGTACATCACACCCGGCGCCTCCTGGATACCGACATAGTTACCCAAGGATTTGGACATTTTCTTGACGCCGTCCAACCCCTCCAGCAAAGGCATGGTCAGAATGCACTGGGCCTCTTGCCCATACGCACGCTGCAACTCACGCCCCATCAACAGGTTGAACTTCTGGTCGGTACCGCCCAACTCGACGTCGGCACGCAACGCCACCGAGTCATACCCTTGAACCAGCGGGTACAGGAACTCATGAATGGCGATAGGCTGATTGGTGGAGTAGCGCTTATCGAAGTCATCGCGCTCAAGCATGCGCGCAACGGTGTACTGGGACGTCAGGCGAATGAAGTCCGCCGGCCCCATCTGGTCCATCCATGTGGAGTTGAATGCCACTTCAGTCTTGGCCGGATCGAGAATCTTGAAGACCTGGGTCTTGTAGGTTTCGGCGTTTTCGAGAACCTGCTCACGAGTCAGCGGTGGGCGCGTAGCGCTCTTGCCGCTCGGATCGCCGATCATCCCGGTGAAGTCACCTATAAGGAAGATCACCTGATGCCCCAGCTCCTGGAACTGGCGCAGCTTATTAATAAGCACCGTGTGCCCCAGATGCAGATCCGGCGCCGTCGGATCAAAGCCAGCCTTAATACGCAGGGGTTGGCCACGCTTGAGCTTTTCGATCAGCTCGGCCTCGACCAACAGTTCTTCCGCACCACGTTTGATCAGCGCTAGCTGCTCTTCAACCGACTTCATAACAGACCCGCAAGGCTCAGATTCAAAGGGAACCAACCATACAAGATCAGGGACTAATTACAAGTTTTGCCCTGCAAACGGACACCATTCGGCGAGCCCGGCATTCGCAAGCTTGCGCCACAGATGATTTGGTTATATTTTATACAGTTATTTCATCTTCATCATGTCATTCATCTTTTCCATTTCATCTTTTCAAAGTCAAATTACCTATGACCACTGAACCGTCTAAAGCGCCGCCGCTTTACCCGAAGACCCACCTGCTCGCCGCAAGTGGTATCGCCGCCCTTCTCAGCCTGGCACTCCTGGTATTCCCTTCCAGTGACGTAGAAGCCAAACGAACGACTCTGAGTCTTGACTTGGAGAGCCCGATTGAACAACTGACACAAGATCAAGACGCTTCTGACGCGCAGCAAGCCACAACCGCAAGCGTCGAGTCTCCCTTTGCACAGATTGAAGACAGTGCGGACGAGACCAAGGAGACCGCCCAGGCAGCACCTGCACCCCAGGTAGCGAAAGGCCCGGAGCACCGCGAAGTGATCGTGGCCAAAGGTGACACGCTGTCGACGCTGTTCGAGAAGGTCGGCCTTCCCGCCACGACCGTTAGCGACGTACTGGCCAGCGACAAGCAAGCCAAGCAATTCACCCAGCTCAAGCGTGGCCAGAAGCTTGAGTTCGAGCTGAACCCGGAAGGTCAACTGACCACCCTGCACACTAAACTCAACGACCTCGAAAGCATCACCCTGACCAAAGGCGCCAAAGGCTTTGCCTTCAATCGTGTGACCACCAAGCCGGTGATGCGCTCTGCCTATATTCATGGCGTGATCAACAGCTCGCTGTCCCAGTCGGCGGCACGCGCAGGCCTGTCCCATAGCATGACCATGGACATGGCCAGCGTATTTGGCTACGACATCGACTTCGCTCAGGATATTCGCCAGGGTGACGAATTCGACGTGATCTACGAGCAAAAGGTGGCCAACGGCAAGGTCGTCGGCACCGGCAATATCCTGTCGGCGCGCTTTACCAACCGCGGCAAGACCTACACCGCCGTGCGCTACACCAACAAACAAGGCAACAGCAGCTACTACACCGCCGATGGCAATAGCATGCGCAAGGCCTTCATTCGTACTCCTGTTGACTTCGCCCGTATTAGCTCGCGTTTCTCCATGGGCCGCAAGCATCCAATTCTGAACAAAATCCGCGCGCACAAAGGCGTGGACTATGCCGCACCGCGCGGCACGCCGATCAAGGCTGCCGGCGATGGCAAGGTACTGCTGGCCGGGCGCCGCGGCGGTTACGGCAATACTGTGATCATCCAGCACGGCAACAGCTACCGGACGCTTTACGGCCACATGCAAGGCTTTGCCAAAGGCGTGAAAACCGGTGGCAACGTCAAGCAAGGCCAGGTGATTGGCTATATCGGAACCACCGGCCTGTCTACCGGCCCGCACCTGCACTATGAATTCCAGGTCAACGGCGTGCACGTCGACCCGCTGGGTCAGAAGCTGCCAATGGCCGACCCGATCGCCAAGGCCGAGCGCGCGCGCTTCCTTCAGCAAAGCCAACCGCTGATGGCACGCATGGACCAGGAACGCGCCACCATGCTGGCTTCGGCGAAGCGTTAAGCGATGGCGCTCTACATAGGTGTGATGTCCGGGACCAGCCTTGATGGCCTGGACATTGCGCTGATCGAGCAGGACACCGCGGTCAAACTGATCGCCACGCATTACATTCCCATGCCTGAAACTCTGCGTGCGGAGCTGCTGGACCTTTGCGCCAGCGGCCCGGACGAGATTGCCCGCTCGGCGATTGCCCAGCAAAACTGGGTAACACTCGCCGCCCATGGCATTCATGCCTTGCTGAAGCAACAGCAGCTCACTCACCACGACATCCGCGCGATTGGCAGCCATGGGCAAACCATTCGCCATGAACCTGCCCGTGGTTTTACCGTGCAGATTGGCAACCCCGCACTACTGACCGAACTGACCGGGATAACCGTCGTCAGTGACTTTCGAAGCCGCGATGTGGCTGCCGGTGGCCAGGGCGCGCCACTGGTGCCAGCCTTTCACGAAGCACTGTTCGGCGAGGCTCGCGGCAACCGGGCAGTACTGAATGTCGGCGGCTTCAGCAACTTGAGCCTGATCGAGACCGGCAAACCGGTAGCGGGTTTTGACTGCGGTCCGGGCAATGTCCTGCTGGATGCCTGGATTCATCAGCAACAGGGCGTAACTTTTGACCGCGACGGCCAATGGGCAGCTGCAGGCAAGGTCGAGCCACTGCTGCTCAACGCCCTGCTCAGCGACCCTTTCTTCCTGACCCAAGGCCCGAAAAGCACTGGGCGCGAAGTGTTCAACCTGCCCTGGCTGCAACAGCATCTCGGCCAACTGCCAACCTTCAAGGCGCAAGATATCCAGGCCACGTTGCTGGAGCTGACAGCGCAGACCATCGTCGAATCGCTGAAAACCGCACAGCCGCAAACCGAAACCCTGCTGGTGTGCGGCGGCGGCGCTCATAACACGACACTGATGAACCGCCTCGCAGCCATGCTACCCGCCACCCACGTCAGCAGCACCGCCACCCATGGCGTAGACCCCGACTGGGTTGAGGCCATGGCCTTCGCCTGGCTGGCGCATTGCTGCCTCGAAGGCATCGCCGCCAACCGCCCAAGCGTGACAGGTGCCCGCGGCCTTCGCGTACTTGGCGCGATCTACCCCGCCTGAAACGCAGATAGCAAAACGCCGCTTGACCCCATAAGAGTCAAGCGGCGTTTTGCCTAGACGCTATCGATCAGATCGAGAACGACGAACCGCAACCACAGGTCGTGGTGGCATTCGGGTTCTTGATCACAAAGCGCGAGCCTTCCAAACCTTCCTGGTAATCCACCTCGGCACCTGCCAAGTACTGGAAGCTCATCGGATCCACGACCAGGCTTACGCCCTCGCGCTCGACAATGGTGTCGTCATCGGCCACATCTTCATCGAAGGTAAAGCCGTACTGAAACCCTGAACAACCGCCGCCCGTAACGAATACGCGCAGCTTCAAGCGATCATTACCCTCTTCATCGACCAGGCTCTTCACCTTGTGCGCAGCACCGTGGGTGAATTGCAAAGCCGTGGGGGTGAAGGATTCAACGCTCATGCTGATAATCTCCCGGCGTAGCGCCGCCATATGCGTGATGGCGGCCATTATCCGCTTCTCCTAGAAAAGCGGTCAACTATTGTTACGGTATATCAATCTGCGCAGCCGCCCTTAAAAACACAAAAGGCCCGATCAACGGGCCTTTTGCACAGCAGCCAACGTCTTAAGGCAGCATGCCGGCATGGGACAAGCCGAGCTTCTCATCGAGGCCGAACAAGATGTTCAAGTTCTGTACCGCCTGGCCTGACGCGCCCTTGACCAGGTTATCAATGACCGACAACACCACCACCAGGTCGCCATCCTGCGGACGATGCACGGCAATCCGGCACACGTTGGCGCCGCGAACACTGCGGGTTTCCGGATGACTACCAGCCGGCATCACATCGACGAACGGCTCATTGGCGTAACGTTTTTCAAACAATGCCTGCAAATCCACCGAGCGGTCCGTGACGGTTGCATAGAGTGTCGAGTGAATCCCACGGATCATCGGGGTCAGGTGCGGCACGAACGTCAGGCCGACGTCACTGCCGGCAGCCCGACGCAGGCCCTGGCGAATTTCCGGCAGGTGGCGATGCCCCTTAACGGCATACGCCTTCATGCTTTCCGAGGTCTCGGAGTACAAGGAACCTACGGCCGCGCCACGACCAGCGCCGCTGACGCCCGATTTGCAGTCGGCAATCAGGCGCGAGGCATCTGCCAGGCCGGCTTCGAGCAGCGGCAGGAAGCCCAACTGGGTAGCCGTCGGATAGCAACCTGGCACGGCAATCAGGCGCGCCTGTCTGATCTGCTCGCGATTGACCTCAGGCAAACCGTAAACTGCCTCTTCAAGCAGCTCTGGAGCGCCATGGGGCTGGCCATACCACTTGGCCCACTCATCGGCATCCTGCAGGCGGAAGTCCGCCGAGAGATCAATGACCTTGGTCCCGGCGGCCAACAACTCGCCCGCCAACGCATGGGCAACGCCGTGGGGAGTGGCGAAGAACACCACATCGCAGGCGCCCAGGGTCTTGATGTCTGGCACGCTGAATGCCAGGCCATCGTAATGACCGCGCAGGTTGGGGTACATATCGGCAACGGCCAGGCCGGCCTCGGATCGGGAGGTGATGACCACCACCTCTGCCTGCGGATGCTGAGCCAACAGACGCAGCAATTCGACACCGGTGTAACCCGTGCCGCCGACGATACCGACCTTGACCATAAACCTGCCCTCAACGAACCCACTGGAAAGCCGTCGATAATAGGGGCCGTATCGTTCTGCGACAACCGTCAAGGTGACGCGTGGGCGCTCTAACCTCTACTATCTCCAGTTACCGTGAACCTGGGAATAACTAAAAATGCTTTATCTATGGCTCAAAGCTTTTCATATCGTCAGCATTGTCTGCTGGTTTGCCGGGCTTTTTTACCTGCCGCGCCTGTTCGTCTACCACGCACAAAGCCAGGATGCTGTCAGCCAGGAACGCTTCAGTATCATGGAGCGCAAGCTGTACAAGGGCATCATGCTGCCGGCGATGATCGCTACGCTGGTATTCGGCATCTGGCTGATCAGCCTTAACCCGAGCGTTTTCAGCCAGGGTGGCTGGATGCACGCCAAGCTGACCCTGGTGGTGATCCTGATCGGCTACCACCATATGTGCGGCGCCCAGGTAAAACGTTTTGCCCGTGGCGAAAACACCCGCAGCCATGTCTTTTATCGCTGGTTCAATGAAGTGCCAGTTCTGATATTGCTGGCTATTGTAATTTTGGTCGTCGTAAAGCCGTTCTAACTCTAATCAGCCGCACTTAATCCGGGGTACTTCCAATGTCGCTGCCCGCTCTGCTTGAACAACGCCTGCGCCTGCCTGTAGTGGCTGCGCCGATGTTCCTGATTTCCAACCCGCAACTGGTCCTGGCGTGCTGCCGCAATGGCGTGGTCGGGAGCTTCCCGGCACTCAACCAACGCGAAAGCAGCGGTTTCAAGGCCTGGCTGGAAGAAATCGAAGCGGGCCTGGCGCTGCTGGACAACCCCGCGCCCTACGCGGTCAACCTCATTGTGCACAACAGCAACCCGCGCCTTGAGGCTGACCTGGCGATCTGCGTCGAGCACAAGGTGCCGATCGTCATCACCAGCCTGGGGGCGGTCAAGGAGCTGGTAGACGCGGTACACAGTTACGGCGGCCTGGTGTTCCACGACGTCACCACCCGACGCCATGCCGAAAAAGCCGCCGAGGCCGGGGTCGACGGGCTGATCGCCGTAGCCGCAGGGGCTGGTGGCCACGCGGGCACCTGGAGTCCATTCTCGCTGATCGCGGAAATTCGCCAGTTCTTCGACAAGACCCTGCTGCTGGCCGGCTGCCTGAACCATGGGCACGAGATCCTCGCCGCGCAATTGCTCGGTGCCGATCTGGCCTATTTCGGCACGCGGTTTATCGGCACCACTGAAAGCCACGCTCCCGATGCCTACAAAGAGATGCTGCTCACATCCCGCGCAGCCGATATCGTGCACACTCCGGCGGTGTCCGGCGTACCCGCGAGCTTTATGCGCCAGAGCCTGGAAAACGCCGGTTTCGACCTCGCCGCCCTGCAAGGCAAAGGTGAAGTCAACTTCGGCTCCAAGCTCAAACCTCTGAGCGACGAGGCAAAGGCCTGGAAGACGGTATGGTCCGCCGGCCAGGGCGTCGGTGAAATTGACGACTTACCCAGCGTCGATGAACTGGTTGCCCGCCTCGATGCCGAATACCGCAAGGCGCGTGAGCAAGCGGTACAATTGCGCTGGCCACGCTGACCCACCCGCCAGGCCTGCCGATTGAAGCTGGCCTGCATTACTCCCCTGAAAAGTGACAAGGATGCCCGCATGAGCGACAACCGTTTCAAGATTGTGTTTGATGGAGCCCTGCTCCCGGGTGTCGAAAGCACCACTGCCAAGCTGAACCTGGCCGACTTGTTCAAAAGCGAAGTCGAGGCAATCGAAAAGCTCTTCACCGGACGCCCGGTCGCCCTGAAGCGCGACCTGTCTCGCCCCGATGCCGAAACCTACCTGGCCGCGCTGAAAAACGCCGGGGTTGATGCACGTATCGAAGCCGAACAGCCCGTGGCCTTCAACCTGGCTGAAACCCACGAGACCGATTCCGGCGCCTCTGACTTTTCGCGCCCGGCCGCGTCGCCGTATGCACCACCGCGCGCAGCCGTGGGAGATAACCTTCCTGAGTTTTCCACCCTCAAGGTCTTCACCATCAACGGGCGGATAGGTCGCCTGCGCTTCCTCGCCTGGACGCTGGTATTGAGTATGGTCTTGTCGGCCATCGTTGGCGCCCTGTTCACGGTCGGCCTGGGTGTTGCGGCCGTCTCCCCCACTACGGCAATCATCATTGGCTCACTGCTCGGTATCGCCCTGTTCGTGGCCTCTGTGTGGATCAGTGTCCAGATCACCGTGCAACGCCTGCATGACCTGGGCTGGTCCGGATGGCTATGGTTCCTGAACCTGGTGCCAATCGTAGGCAGCATTTTCCCGATCCTGCTGATCGTGCTGCCAGGCAATGCGGGCGCCAACCAATATGGTGCGCCACCGCCACGCAACTCCACCGCAGTGAAAGTCCTGGCCACTCTGTGGCTGGCAGTCATCCCGCTGATATTCGCCGCCGCAGTGATGCTGGGCATGAGTGGCTATCTGGACCAACTGGAAAGCAGCGTGGACAGCGGCTACGAAAGCAGCGCCATGACCACCGACGAAGAGGCTGACCAGAGCGTCATCGCCGGTGAAGAAGACGTGCAAAGTGCTGACGATGCGGCCGAACCTGTAGACTCTCCAGAAGAATGAAGAAACGCCCCACGCCTGTGACGCATCTGTCGCAGGCTCGGTGGCGTTGCGATGGAGAAACGCATGACCCGTTACGCTCTGATCACCGGTGCCTCCAGCGGCATCGGCCTGGCCTTGGCCGAAGCACTGGCCCGTCGCGGCCGCAGCTTGATTCTGGTGGCCCGCCAGCGTGATCAGTTGGAAAGCATTGCCATTGAACTGACCCAACGCTTTGGCGTCGAGGTGCTGTTCCGTGCCTGCGACCTGGGCGAGCCACTGCGGCTTTCCGGGTTCCTGCTGGAACTGGAAGAGGGTGAGCGACAGATCGACTTGCTGGTCAACTGCGCCGGCATGGGCACCAGCGGCCCGTTTCTCGCCCAGGACTGGATGACCGAGCAGGACCTGATCGAAGTCAACATCCTGGCCCTCACTCGCCTGTGCCATGCACTGGGTAATTCCATGGCCCTGCAGGGTGGCGGGCAGATTCTCAACGTCGCGTCAGTCGCAGCCTTCCAGCCGGGACCATGGATGAGTACTTATTACGCCAGCAAGGCCTATGTACTGCACTTCTCCGAAGGCCTGCGCGAAGAGCTGAAGAGCTGCGGCATCAAGGTTTCAGTGCTTTGCCCAGGCCCGACACGCACCGCGTTCTTCGGCACTGCACAAATGGACACCGTCAAGCTGGAGCGCCAGCAACTGATGAGCCCGGAAGAAGTGGCGCTGCACACCGTGCGTGCCCTGGCAAAGAACAAAGCGATCATTATTCCCGGTCGCCGTAACCGCTGGCTGGCGTTCAGCCCGCGCTTGAGCCCGCGCTGGTTGACCCGCAAGATTGCCGGCGCCATCAACAAGGCCTATTGCCCGCGCTGACCGGCTGAGTACACTCACCCTGCACTTTCATAATGGAGAAACAGCTGTGGATACTCTGTTCACCAAGATCATCAACAGAGAAATACCCGCGAGGATTATCTACGAAGATGACCAGGTCCTGGCCTTCCACGATATTGCGCCAATGGCCCCCGTGCATTTCCTGGTGATTCCGAAAAAACCGATCCGCACCCTCAACGACCTCACGGAAGAAGACAAGGGCCTGGCCGGACATATCCTGTTCACTGCCCAGCGCCTGGCGGTGGAACAAGGCTGTGAAAAAGGTTTTCGCGTGGTGATGAACTGCAATGAGGATGGCGGCCAGACCGTCTATCACATTCATATGCATGTATTGGGTCAGCGCCAGATGAACTGGCCACCGGGCTGAAACCCTATTGTAGGTGCCGGCTTGCCGGCCCCTACAAGAAGCATGACCCAGCGCAAACGCACGCCCCTCTCTTGCGGTAAACTGGCCGCCGAGATTTTTTCCGGAGGTCAGCATGACTACCCAACGTCACTACTCGCCGATTGACCGACTGTTGCTGCAAGCCGACACCGCCATGCGCACACTGCTGCCGTTCAGCGGCCAACCGTATCGCCCGTCACCTGCCATCGTGCAACCCGAAGCACAAATGAGCGAGACGGATACCCGTCATGTCGCCGGCCTGATGCGTATCAACCATACCGGCGAAGTCTGTGCCCAGGCGCTG
Source organism: Pseudomonas sp. FH4 (assembly GCF_000510915.2). Classification (NCBI taxonomy): domain Bacteria; kingdom Pseudomonadati; phylum Pseudomonadota; class Gammaproteobacteria; order Pseudomonadales; family Pseudomonadaceae; genus Pseudomonas; species Pseudomonas sp. FH4. Next base: position 9,740 of record NZ_AOHN01000012.1, read on the forward strand.
TACCAAGGCCAGGCCCTGACCGCCAAGCTGCCGCAGGTACGCGCAGCCATGGAGCATGCGGCCGAGGAAGAAATCGACCACCTGGCCTGGTGTGAACAGCGCATCCGTCAGTTGGGCAGCCACCCCAGTGTGCTGAACCCGCTGTTTTATGGTTTGTCGTTTGGTATCGGCGCGGCGGCTGGCTTGATCAGCGACAAGGTCAGCCTGGGTTTTGTCGCGGCGACCGAACATCAGGTGTGCAAGCACCTGGATGAGCACCTGGAACAACTGCCGGCCGAGGACGAAAAATCCCGGGCGATTCTTGAGCAGATGCGTATCGATGAAGAGCACCACGCAGAAAGCGCGCTGGATGCTGGCGGTTTCCGCTTCCCGGCGCCGGTAAGGTTTGGCATGAGCCTGATGGCCAAGGTCATGACCAAAAGCACTTACCGCATTTAAACCTCACACGAACATTGTAGGAGCGAGCTTGCTCGCGAAAAACTCAAGGACACTGCGGGCAGCCTGACTAAACCCGTTATCGTTGGCGTTCTTCGCGAGCAAGCTCGCTCCTACAGAAGGTCAACCCAACTCAATGATCTCGTAATCATGAGTAATGGCCACACCGGCCGCGCCAAGCATGATCGAGGCCGAGCAGTACTTCTCCGCCGACAGTTCGATGGCCCGCTTGACCTGCGCTTCCTTCAGCGCACGCCCCTTGACCACAAAATGCATATGGATCTTGGTAAACACCTTTGGATCTTCAGTGGCGCGTTCGGCCTCCAGAAAGGCTTCGCAGCTTTCCACCGCCTGGCGCGACTTCTTCAGGATGCTGACCACATCGAAGTTGCTGCAACCACCCACGCCGAGCAGGAGCATTTCCATAGGCCGTACACCCAGATTGCGGCCACCGGCTTCCGGCGGGCCATCCATGACCACCACATGACCACTACCCGACTCACCGAGGAACATGGCTTCGCCCGCCCATTGGATGCGTGCCTTCATCGCCCAGACTCCACTGCTAAAAAAGGGGCGCCAGCTTATCACAGCCCCCCGCAAGCGCAGTGTTCTGCCGGAATACGATCAACAGCAGGCCCTGATAGATAAATTCCCTGATCGAGTCAGAATGTGTCTGTTAAGCTGGCGCCAAATCAATGGCGCATTGCCATCCACTGGATGGACCTCGCTCGATAAAAAAACAAGTCCAACCACACCGTGCAGTCTTTTCGGGATACAACCATGGTTGCTATTACCCCCCTCACACCCAAGATCAAGAACCTCGACAAGTTGCTGACTCATTGTCAGCGGCGTCGCTATCCGGCGAAACAGAACATCATCTGCGCCGGGGAACGCTCGGAAACCCTGTTCTTCATTATCAAAGGCTCGGTCACGATCCTGATCGAGGATGAAGATGGCCGCGAAATGATCATCGCCTACCTCAATACCGGTGACTTTTTCGGAGAGCTGGGGCTGTTTGAGCAGGCCGGGAAAGAACAAGAACGCAGCGCTTGGGTGAGAGCCAAGATCGAGTGTGAGGTCGCGGAAATCAGCTACGCAAAATTTCGCGAACTGGCCCAACAAGATCCAGACATCCTCTATGCCCTGAGCGGTCAGATTGCCCAGCGTTTGCGCAACACCACGCGCAAAGTCGGCGACCTGGCGTTCTTCGACGTCACCGGGCGCGTCGCCCGCTGCCTACTGGAACTGTGCAAGCAACCGGATGCCATGACCCATCCTGACGGCATGCAGATCAAGGTTACGCGCCAGGAAATCGGGCGCATCGTCGGTTGCTCGCGGGAGATGGTCGGTCGAGTGCTCAAGGATCTGGAAGAGCGCAACCTGGTTCACGTCAAAGGCAAGACGATGGTGGTGTTCGGCACTCGCTAAGGCGCAAAGACCTGCGCCAGCATCTGCCGGTATAAACCGTCGAGGCGGCTGATCGCATCTGGCGCAGCAAAGGCTTCATGCAGGGCGATATGACTGTCGGCCCGAACCCGTTGCTCCAGGCCGCACGCCTGGTTAAAGCGATTGACCGCAGCAATCAGCTCCTCGCGATGGTTATCCAGCAACAGTGCGCCATGCACCAGGCCCACCGGGCGCCCACCACTCTGGCGCCAGCGCTGGGCGGTGCCGACCATCTTGCGTCCGTCGAGGTTGACGTTATAGCGGCCATCGCAAAAGGCGCCGTCGATTTCACCCACAGAGGCATCGCCCCCCAACTCGGTCAGCAAATCGCAGATGGGCTGACACAGACGCAAGTATCCGGTTTCAATCCGACCCTGGTCGCTCTCACTGCGCGGCGGGGCGTAGACCAGAGCGATATTGACCGTGGCGCTCGATTGCGGCACCGGCTCACCACCGGTTTCCCGTAGCAACACCGGCCAACCGTGGTCTGCCGACACTTGGCTCGCCGCTTCAAACGCGGGCAAGCGGCTCAGGCGGCGAGGCATCACCAATGCCTGGTCGCTGGGCTGCCAGAACAGCAGGCCGAAGGATTGCTCACCCGCACAGACGGCAGCCAGTAAGTCCTGCTCGGCGGCAAGGCCTGCTTCAACGGTCATCGCTACGGGCTGGATCATCGGGCATCTACCTCTCTGAATAAACACAAAAGCAAATGTGGGAGCTGGCTTGCCTGCGATAGCGGTCTTTCAGTCAACACATTGGCGACTGATACATCGCTATCGCAGGCAAGCCAGCTCCCACACAAGCCAGCTCCCACAGTGACCGCGTTTCAAATCAATCCAGCGTCGAACCGCTGACCGGCAGGCCACGCTCCGGGAAAAACAGGCGCTGCAACTCAGCGCCTGGATTCTCCGCACGCATGAAGGTCTCGCCGACCAGGAACGAGTAGACGTCGCTGATTTCCATCAACTCCACATCCGCACGATTGACGATCCCGCTCTCGGTAATCACCAGTCGGTCGCGGGGAATGCGCGGCAGCAAGTCCAAGGTGGTTTCCAGGTTGACTTCAAAGGTGTGCAGATTGCGGTTGTTGACCCCAACCAGCCGTGTATCGAGGGTTTTCAGCGCTCGCTCCAGCTCATCACCGTCGTGGACTTCGACCAGCACATCCAGGCCCACCCCTTTGGCAACTGCCGCCAGCTCGGCCATCTGTACGTCGTCCAGCGCCGAAACGATCAGCAGCACACAATCCGCGCCCAATGCCCGGGCTTCGACGATCTGGTACGGATCGATCATGAAGTCCTTGCGGATCACCGGCAACTTGCACGCAGCGCGGGCTTGTTGCAGGTAAGCGTCGGAGCCCTGGAAATAGTCGATGTCAGTCAGCACCGAAAGACAGGTCGCGCCGCCCTTCTCGTAACTGGCAGCAATCTCTGCCGGTACGAAGTGCTCGCGGATCACACCTTTGCTCGGCGAGGCCTTTTTGATCTCTGCGATCACCGCTGGCTGCTTGAGCTTGGCCTGGGTAATCAGCGCATTGGCAAAGCCACGCGGCGCATCGGCGCTTTTAGCCAGGCCTTCCAGCTCGGCAAGGCTCACACGGGCGCGGCGCTCGGCCACCTCCTCAACTTTGCGCGCGAGGATGTTTTCCAGGACTGTTGGCACGCTCATCCTTCATTCTCCATCTTGAATACGGCCGTGAATGCTCCCAGCTCTTCGAGTTTTTCGCGAGCCAGACCCGTATGCAGCGCATCGTGGGCCAAGGCGACACCTTCTGTAAGACTATAGGCGTGATCGGCTGCGTAAAGTGCCGCGCCAGCATTCAGAACAATCATCTCAGCCGCTTTCTGACCGTTTTCGGTCTTGCGACGCCCCAAGGCATCGCGAATCAATTCCAGGGAAGCCGCCGGGCTTTCCACCGCCAGGCCATGCAGGCTCTGGCTCTTCATGCCGAGGTCTTCTGGTTCGACCCAATACTCAGTGACCTGATCGTTTTTCAGCTCCGCCACAAAGGTCGGGGCCGCCAGGCTGAATTCGTCCAGGCCATCCTTGGAATGCACCACCAGCACATGCTTGCTGCCCAGGCGTTGCAGGACTTCGGCCAATGGCCGGCACAGCGCCTGGCTGAACACGCCCACTACCTGATGTTTCACACCGGCCGGATTCGTAAGCGGGCCAAGCATGTTGAACAGGGTACGCAGGCCCAGGTCCTTGCGCGGACCAGCGGCGTGCTTCATCGCCCCATGGTGGGACTGGGCAAACATAAAGCCGATGCCGACGTTATCAATGCAGCGCGCCACCTGGACCGGGGTCAGGTTCAGGTAGATCCCGGCCGCTTCCAGCAGGTCGGCACTGCCGCTCTTGCCCGACACGGCGCGGTTGCCGTGCTTGGCTACGGTACAGCCGGCCGCCGCCACTACAAAGGAAGACGCCGTCGACACGTTGAAGATGTTCGCACCATCGCCACCGGTGCCAACCACATCGACTACGCCATCGAGGGTCTTGAGTTCGACCTTGTCCGCCAACTCGCGCATCACCGAGACGGCGCCGACGATTTCGTCGATGCTCTCGCTTTTCATGCGCATGGCCATCATAAAGGCGCCAATCTGCGCATCGGTGCATTGACCGGTCATGATTTCGCGCATGACATCGCTCATTTCAGCGGTGCTCAGGTCCAGATGGCCGACGATACGGCTCAGGGCAGTCTTGATATCCATGGAAAGTCCTTAGCGCGTGCCGCCGCTCTGCTTGAGAAAGTTGGCGAACAGCTCGTAGCCCTGCTCGGTCAGAATCGATTCAGGGTGAAATTGCACCCCTTCGACATTCAGTGTCTTGTGCCGCAGGCCCATGATCTCATCGACCGAGCCATCTTCCAGTTGGGTCCAGGCCGTCAGTTCCAGGCACTCGGGCAAGGTTTCGCGCTTGACCACCAGCGAGTGGTAGCGGGTCACCGTCACCGGCAGGTTCAGGCCCTGGAACACACCCTGGTCATGATGGAACACCGGGCTGGTCTTGCCGTGCATCACCTGGCGGGCACGCACTACATCGCCACCAAACGCCTGGCCGATCGACTGGTGTCCCAGGCAAACCCCGAGAATCGGCAGCTTGCCGGCGAAATACTTGATCGCTTCAAGGGAAATACCCGCTTCGGTCGGCGTGCACGGCCCGGGCGAAACGACGATGCGCTCCGGGTTCAAGGCAGCGATCTGTGCCACGGTCATTTCATCGTTGCGCACCACCTTGACCTCGGCACCCAGCTCGCCCAGGTATTGCACAACGTTGTAGGTAAAGGAGTCGTAGTTATCAATCATCAGCAACATGTGGGTTCAAACCTCTTGAATTCACTGATTTCGAGTGACCGCCTTCCAAGAGAGTGACCCGCTGCCAGACGCACGTTCCGGTTGCCAGGGTCAGCCGGCAAGGGGCGTCAAACAAAGGGTGAAGAAGGCAAATCGGTACAGGTCCGGCCGGGCCGGCAGAGAAAATTCAGGCGCGCCAACGCCAACGGGCGTGTGCCTTGACTACGTGCATCAAGAGTTTGCTGATGATCAACACGGGGAGGGTCTCATTCATACGTTCAAACACAGTAACGTAGCCTCGCCAGCGGTGCAATATGGAGTAGCAAATACGGGGGCCATGACAAAGGGTTTGTAAGAAAATAACGATTTTCCTTACAGAGAACTCCCACTACATTGCTAGTGTTTCACTTCCGATACAAAAATAATCACATGGAATTTCGTATGCTCAGACCCTCTTTTGTCGCGCCCCTTGCCGGCTGCCTCTTGGCACTGGCCTGCACGCAAGCGTTTGCAGCACCTTCACCGTATTCAACCATGGTCGTTTTTGGCGATAGCCTGGCGGACGCAGGCCAGTTTCCCGATGGGTTGTCCGGCGCCACCCTGCGTTTTACCAACCGTACCGGCCCTACATTCCAGGGCGACTATGGCCAGGTTTCATCGACCCTATTGGGCTCGAAACTGGGCGTCGCGGCAAACGACCTGAATGCCTCCACCTCACCGGTTCGCGCGGCGCAAGGCTTGCCTGACGGCAACAACTGGGCGGTCGGCGGCTACCGTACCGACAACATCCTGGACTCCATCACCTCGGTATCCAACACGGCGATCCCACCTGGCAATGCGGGTGCTGGCACTGTTTTGCGCAGTCGCCAGGGCTATCTGCCGGCTAACGGCGGGCGCGCCGACCCCAACGCCCTGTATTTTCTGTCCGGTGGCGGCAATGACTTCCTGCAACAGCGCATCGGTAGCCCGGGCGACGCCGTTGCTGCCGGCGGGCGCCTGGCCGACAGTGCCCAGGCCCTGCAACAAGCGGGCGCACGCTACATCATGGTGTGGATGCTGCCCGACCTGGGCCTGACACCCGCCATCAACGGCACACCGCAGCAGGCAGCGACGTCCGCCCTGAGTAATATTTTCAACCAGGCATTGGTACAACGCCTGTCGCAGATCGATGCGCAGATAATCCCGTTGAATATCCCACTGCTGTTGCAGGAATCCTTCGCCGACCCGGGCCGATTTGGCCTGGCGACCGGGCAGAACCTTACCGGCACCTGCTTCAGTGGCAACAGTTGCACCGCCAACCCGGTCTACGGCATCGGCGGCACCAACCCGGATCCGACCAAGCTGATCTACAACGACTCGGTCCACCCCACCGTCGCAGGGCAACGCTTGATCGCCGACTACGCCTATTCGCTGCTCGCCGCCCCCTGGGAGCTGACCTTGCTGCCGGAGATGGCCCAAGGCACGCTGCGTGCCCATCAGGATGAACTGCGCAACCAATGGCAGGCTGACAACGGCAACTGGCAGGCTGTCGGACAGTGGCGGGCGATTGTCGCCGGCGGTGGCCAGCGTCTGGACTTTGATGGTCAAGACAGCTCGGTCAGTGGTGACGGTAGCGGCTACAACCTGAATGTCGGCACCAGCTATCGACTCGACGAGAGTTGGCGCGTAGGCGTTGCGGCGGGGTTGTATCGCCAGACCCTAGAAGCCGGCGCCAGCGACTCAGACTACAAGCTCAACAGCTACATGGGCAGCGCATTCGCGCAGTATCAGAACAATCACTGGTGGGCCGATGCCACATTGACCGGCGGCCGGCTGGACTTCGACAGCCTCAAGCGCAAGTTCGCCCTGGGCGTCAGCGAAGGCTCCGAAAAAGGCGACACCGATGGCTGGCTCTGGGCCTTGAGCGGCCGCGTGGGCTATGACATTGCCGGGGTCGGCAGCGATTGGCACCTGTCCCCGTTCATCAGCGCCGACTATGCGCGGGTCGAAGTTGATGGCTACTCGGAAAAAGGCAGCCGCTCCACCGCGCTGACGTTTGATGACCAGCAACGCGACTCCAGGCGCCTGGGTATTGGCCTGCAAGGCAGCTACCGGATCACCCCGCAAACCCAGGTGTTTGGCGAAGTGGCTCACGAGCATGAGTTTGAAAATGACACCCAGAAGGTCAACATTTCGCTCAACAGCGTGCAGGGGATCGACTTCAAGCTGGACGGCTACACCCCTCGCAGCAACTCGGAGCGCTTGAGCCTCGGGGTCAGCCACAAGTTGACCCAGGATCTGGCGTTGCGGGCCGGCTATAACGTGAGGAAGGATGACAGCCTGACCCAGCAAGGGGTCAGTGTCGGGGTGAGCCTGGATTTCTAATGCAGTCGTAAGCCCAACAAAAAACCAATGTGGGAGCGCGGTGGATCAGTCAATACATGTACCGACTGATCCACCGCATTCGCGAGCAAGCCCGCTCCCACATAAGCTCGCCCCACAGTTGGATCTGGATCGGCCGTTAGTCCTGCGGGGTTTGCTCGGCCAACGCCACCGCACGGAACATCGCCCGGCGCTTGTTCAGGGTTTCTTCCCACTCAAGGGCCGGAACCGAGTCGGCAACAATCCCGCCGCCCGCCTGCACATGCAGTTCGCCGTCCTTGATCACCGCCGTGCGGATCGCAATCGCGGTATCCATGTTGCCGTTCCAGGCAAAGTAGCCCACGGCGCCGCCGTAGACACCACGTTTGACCGGCTCCAGTTCGTCGATGATTTCCATCGCGCGAATCTTCGGTGCGCCAGACAAGGTGCCCGCCGGCAGAATCGCGCGCAACGCATCCATCGCCGTCAGGCCGGCCTTTAGCTCGCCGGTGACGTTGGAGACGATATGCATCACATTGGAATAACGCTCGATCACCATTTTCTCGGTGAGCTTCACCGAGCCGATCTCTGAAACGCGCCCGGTGTCGTTACGCCCCAGGTCGATCAGCATCAGGTGCTCGGCAATTTCCTTGTCGTCGGACAGCAGGTCCTGTTCCAGGGCCAGGTCCGCCTCTTCGGTCGCGCCGCGAGGACGAGTCCCGGCAATAGGGCGTACGGTGATCAGGTTGTCTTCAACACGCACCAGCACTTCCGGCGAGCTGCCGACCACGTGGAAATCGCCAAAGTTGAAGAAGTACATGTACGGCGTCGGGTTGAAGCAGCGCAGTGCCCGATACAGATCAATCGGCGCGGCCTTGAAGTCGATGGACATACGCTGCGACGGCACCACTTGCATGCAATCACCGGCGAGGATGTATTCCTTGATGGTATCGACCGCGCGCTCGTAGTCATCCTGGGTAAAGCTTGAACGAAAGATCGGATCGGCCGCCGGCGGACGACTGAGGTCCAGGCCACGACGCGGGGTGATCGGCTGGCGCAGTTTTTCCAGCAGGGCTTCGAGGCTGACCTGGCCTTGTTCGAACGCATCGGCCTGGGCCGGGTCGGCCAGGACAATCGCGTGCATCTTGCCGGCCAGGTTGTCGAATACCACCACCGCGTCGGAAACCATCAGCAGGATGTCCGGCACGCCCAACGGATCGGGGTTCGGGCATTTGCCCAGGCGCTGTTCCACATAGCGTACGCAGTCGTAGCCGAAATAACCGACAAGGCCGCCGTTGAAACGCGGCAAGCCGGGAATGGTCGGCACGTTGTAGCGCGCCTTGAAGACTTCGACAAAGGCCAGCGGGTCTTCGACATCGTGGCTTTCGATCTCGACGCCATCACACGTGATGCTGACGTGATGATCATGCACCCGCAGCACGGTGCGGCACGGCAGGCCGATGATCGAGTAACGGCCCCACTTTTCGCCGCCCTGCACCGACTCCAGCAGGTAGGAGTTGGGCTCATCGGCCAGTTTCAGGTAGATCGACAGCGGCGTATCGAAGTCGGCCAGGGTTTCCCGGGCCATGGGGATGCGGTTGTAGCCGGCAGCGGCCAAACGCAGGAATTCTTCGCGGATCATGAGGTGCCTCGTGGCGTGAGGGTCTAACAGTCAGGTATGCAAACGTGCCGCAGCGCGGCCAGGATCAGTCAGGCGCGCCAACGCCAGCGGGCCAGGGCCTTGATGACTTTCATCCAGAGTTTGCGAGTGACCACCACGATGGGATTTCCAGAAGGGGATGGGACAGCGTCGGGCAACGTTATCTCAGCGCCCGCTCCCAAGCAACCGGGGATTAGCAGTCGCAGGTCATCAATGACCAGCGCCGGCGATTCCTCGGCGATCGGCCGGCCATGGTTGTAGCCGTAGCTCAAGGCCACGCACTGCACGCCCGCCGCTTTCGCCGCCAGCACATCACTGCGCGAATCGCCGACAAACAACGACTGGGACGCCGGGATGTTGGCCATTTTCATCACGAAGAACAGCGCCGCCGGATCAGGCTTTTTCTGCGGCAAGGTATCGCCACCGATGATCCAGCGGAAATACCGGCCGATCTTCATCTGGTCCAGCAGCGGCGCAACGAAGCGTTCCGGCTTGTTGGTGATCAGGGCCATTTCCACGCCCTGCTTATGCAACCACTTGAGGGTGTCGCGCACGCCGGGGTAAACCACAGTCAGTTCGTGGCCGTCTTCATAGGCGGCATTGAACAGCTCCAGCGCGTGCTCGGCCTCGATTTCATCGACACCTTCAGCCTCAATGTGATTGGCCAGGGCCCGGCGCACCAGCATCTGTGCACCGTTGCCGACCCAGTCACGCACCGACTCGATACCCACGGGCTTGCGCCCCAGTTTGAGCAGCATCTGGTCCACCGCAACGGCGAGGTCCGGCACCGAGTCGACCAGGGTGCCGTCCAGATCGAACATCACCAGCCGTGGCAATTTGCCGGGGAACAGCTGCTCAAAACCACTCATGGACGTGCCAGCGCCAGTTCTGCACGCATTTTGGCGATCACCGCCTGATAGTCAGGGGTGTTGAAGATTGCCGAACCGGCGACGAAAGTGTCGGCGCCCGCCGCCGCGATCTCACGTATGTTGTTGACGTTGACCCCACCGTCGATCTCCAGGCGGATATCGCGGCCAGAAGCATCGATCAGCGCCCGGGCTTCACGCAGTTTGTCGAGGGTGCCGGGGATGAATTTCTGCCCGCCGAAGCCTGGGTTGACGCTCATCAGCAGGACCATGTCGACCTTGTCCATCACGTACTTGAGCGTGTCCAGCGGGGTCGCCGGGTTGAACACCAGCCCGGCCTTGCAACCGCCTTCGCGGATCAACTGCAGGGAGCGATCGATGTGCAGCGTGGCTTCCGGGTGGAAGGTGATGTAGGTCGCGCCGGCTTCGATGAAGTCACCGATGATGCGATCCACCGGGCTGACCATCAGGTGCACGTCAATCGGTGCGGTCACGCCGTACTTGCGCAGCGCTGCGCAGACCATCGGACCGATGGTCAGGTTCGGCACGTAGTGGTTGTCCATGACATCGAAGTGCACGAAGTCGGCACCGGCGGCCAACACGTTGTCCACTTCCGCGCCTAGGCGGGCGAAGTCGGCGGAGAGGATCGATGGAGCAATAACGAAGGGCTGCATGACGCACCTTTTCTGAGCTAAATCACGATGGCGCGCATTGTATACCTCATGCTTTGCTGCGCGCACCGTGACCTGACTCAATGGCTAGTAGGCAGCGCGGTAGATTTTCTCGATATCCGCCGCGCTGAGCTTGCGCGGGTTGTTGCGCATCAGCCGCTCGATTCCCGCCGCCTCTGCCGCCATGCCCGGGATCGCATCCTCAGGCACGCCGAAGCTGTGCAGGCCTTGGGGGATTTCCACTGCGGCACATAGCCGCGTCATCGCCTCCACCGCCTGGTCGGCAGCGTCGTTGATACTCAAACCGCTGACATTCACGCCCATGGCCTGGGCAATATCCTGCATGCGCTCGACACAGGCCAGCTTGTTCCAGTGCATGACGTAAGGCAGCAGCAATGCATTGCTCACCCCGTGGGCAATATTGAAGCGCCCGCCCAACGGGTAGGCCAAGGCATGCACCGCGCCCACCCCGGCGTTACCAAACGCCATGCCGGCCATCAGGCTGGCGGTGGCCATATCGTCACGCGCCTGCAGGTTGGCCGGGTTGGCGTAGGCCTTGGGCAGCGCATTGGCGATCAGCTTGATTGCACCGATGGCCAGGGCATCCGTGATCGGCGAGGCGTTCAGGGAAAGATAGGACTCGATGGCATGCACCAGGGCATCCACGCCACTGGCCGCCGTCACACTGCGCGGGCAGGTCAGGGTCATTTGTGGGCTGATCAGCGCGACATCCGGCAGCAGGTAGTCGCTGACGATGCCTTTTTTCAATTGCGCGGCCTTGTCCGACAGAATCGCCACATTGGTCACTTCCGAACCGGTGCCGGCCGTGGTCGGGATGGCAATCAGCGGCGGGCCTTTGCGCGGCACCTGGTCCACACCGAACAGGTCAGCCAGGGCGCCGTGATAACCGGCATAGGCGGCAACGCTCTTGGCAATATCGATGGCACTGCCACCGCCCACGCCGATCAGGCCATCATGCCCACCGTCGCGGTAGACCTGCATACAATCTTCGACGATGGCGATCTCCGGGTCGGGCTGCACGCGGTCGAAAATATCAAAGGGACGATCACCCAACTGCGCCAACGCCAGTTGTACCGTGCCGGACTTGACCAGCGCGGCATCGGTGACGATCAGCGGGTTATCAACATCCAGCCGGGTCAGCTCAAAGGCCAGTTGCTCGATGGCGCCTGGGCCGGTGAGCAGTTTGTGGGCGATCTTGAATGAGGAAGTACTCATGTGCGCGGCCTCTTATAGGTTGGGGGGCTGGCACAAGAATAGCTGGGGAATATGGGTTGTCTGCCATTCAGCGGCTGAATGGTCAGATGACTCAAGGCGGGCCGTTCAATGTTGGAGCTGGCTTGCCTGCGATGGTATCGGCTCGGTGTGTCAGGTGTACCGAGGTGATGCCATCGCAGGCAAGCCAGCTCCCACAGGTGATCGGGTTTCAGCAGTCAGACCTGCGCGGTGCGCAGTTTTTCGCTACGGCCACGCAGCCATTCCAGGGTCAGCAGCAATACCACCGAGAAGGCAATCAGCAAGGTCGCCGCTGCGGCGATGGTCGGGCTGAGGTTTTCGCGGATGCCACTGAACATCTGCCGAGGCAAGGTCGCCTGCTCGGGCCCGGCGAGGAACAGCGTCACCACCACCTCGTCGAAGGACGTGGCAAAGGCAAACAGTGCCCCGGAAATAACTCCCGGCGCAATCAGCGGCAGCGTCACCCGGCGAAAGGCAGTCAGTGGCGATGCACCCAGACTGGCCGCCGCCCGCACCAGGTTATGGTTGAACCCCTGCAAGGTCGCCGACACGGTAATGATCACAAACGGTACGCCCAACACCGCATGCACCACGATCAGCGAAAAGAAGCTGTTGCCCAATCCCAGCGGAGCGAAGAACAGATAACTGGCCACGCCGATAATCACCACTGGCACCACCATCGGCGAAATCACCAGGGCCATCACCAGCGCCTTGCCGGGGAAATGGCCACGGGTCAGGCCGATGGCTGCCAATGTGCCGAAGATCATCGCCAGCACCGTGGCCGCCGGGGCGACAATGATGCTGTTCTTCAAGGCGCGCATCCATTCCGCCGAGGCGAAGAAGTCCTGGTACCAGTGCAACGAAAACCCCTGCAACGGGTACACCAAAAAACTCCCGGAGTTGAACGACAGCGGGATGATCACCAACACCGGCAGGATCAGGAACAACAGGATCAGGCCGCAGAGAATCCGCAAGCTGTAGAACCACACCCGCTCGATGGGTGACATGTAAGGACTGCTGGTCATTTCAGGCGCTCCTCAGCTCAGGCGCAGGCGGCTGGCGCCCACCAGCCAGTTGTAGATCAGGTACAAAACAACGGTCGCCAGCAGCAGCAAGCCGCCCAGCGCCGTGGCCATGCCCCAGTTGATGCTGGTGTTGGTGTAGAAAGCCACGAAGTAGCTGACCATCTGGTCGTTCGGGCTGCCCAGCAGCGCCGGGGTGATGTAGTAACCAATCGCCAGGATGAACACCAGCAGGCAGCCAGCGCCGACGCCGGCGTAGGTCTGCGGGAAGTACACCCGCCAGAAACTGGCAAATGGATGACAACCCAGGGAAATCGCCGCGCGCATATAGGTCGGCGAAATGCCTTTCATCACGCTGTAGATCGGCAGAATCATGAACGGCAGCAGGATATGCACCATGGAGATGTAGACCCCAAGCCGGTTGAACACCAGCTCCAGAGGTTTATCGATGATGCCCAGGCTCATCAGCGCGCCGTTGATCAGGCCGCCAGACTGCAACAGCACGATCCATGCAGCCACGCGCACCAGTACCGACGTCCAGAACGGCAACAGCACCAGAATCATCAGCAAGTTGCTTTGCCGCGCTGGCAGGTTGGCCAGCAGGTAGGCCAGCGGATAAGCCAGCAGCAAGCAGCACACAGTGATTACCAGGCCCATCCAGAAGGTACGGGCAAAGATATCGAGGTAGATCGCCTGATCCGGCGTGGCCGGCGCAACTTCGCCGAGGTCGTCGATACGGTGATCGACCGCCGCCAGCAGGTAATAAGGCGTCAGGCTGCTGGTGTTGCGGCGGATTGCCTGCCAGTACGCGGGGTCGCCCCAGCGTTCGTCGAGGTTTTCCAGCGCTTCTTTATAAGAGGCCGGTGCTTCGCTAAACGGCAGCGCCCGCGCGGTCTTGGTCAACAGGCTGCGATAGCCTGCCAGTTCCATGTTCAAGCGTTTGGACAAATCGCCCAGGGTCTGGTTTTTGCGGGCCTCGCCCAGGTCCTCGCTGATGGCCCGGTACACCGGCTCGTCAGGCAGGCCGCGACCATCCCACGCGGTTACCGCGACCACGGTACGCGGCAGGCCGGCGACCACTTCCGGGTTGCCGACGCTTTTGTAGAGCAGCGCAACGATAGGCACCAGGAACACCAGCAGCAAAAACACCACCAGCGGCGCAATCAAGGCCTGGGCCTTCCAGCGATTAAGCCGCTCGGCACGCGCCAGGCGCTGTTTCAAGCTGGGGGTGGTGACCTCGTTCGAGGGAACGGCGATGGCCATGGCAAACTCCGGAAAATCTACTGTTGAGACCTCTGTAGGAGCTGGCTTGCCTGCGATGGCAGCGCCTCGGTGTATCAGGTGTACCGAGGTGATTCGATCGCAGGCAAGCCAGCTCCTACAGGGTTATGCGGCGTGGCTTATTACTTGGCGGCCCAGGAATTGAAGCGCTGCTCCAGTTGCTCGCCGTTATCCGCCCAGAAGCTCACATCGATCTGCACCTGGTTGGCGATGTTTTCCGGAGTGGTCGGCATATCCTTGAGGACGTCCTTGGCCAGCAGCGGCACGGCTTGGGTGTTGGCCGGGCCATAGGCGATGTTTTCGGAGTAGATTTTCTGTTGTTGCGGGGCGACCGAGAACGCGATGAATTTCTTCGCCACTTCTGCGCGCTCCTTGCTCAGGCCCTTGGGAATCGCCCAGGCATCGAAGTCGTAGATGCCGCCGTTCCACACCACCTTCAGGTTGCTTTCTTTCTGCACTGCAGCGATCCGGCCGTTGTAGGCCGAGCTCATGACCACATCGCCCGAGGCCAGGTACTGCGGCGGCTGTGCGCCGGCTTCCCACCACTGGATCGACGGTTTGAGTTCATCGAGTTTCTTGAAGGCACGGTCCTGGCCATCTTTGCTGGCCAGCACTTTGTACACATCCTTGGGCGCCACACCGTCGGCCATCAGGGCAAATTCCAGGGTGTATTTGGCGCCTTTGCGCAGGCCACGCTTGCCGGGGAATTTCTTGGTGTCCCAGAAATCCACCCAGCCGCCTGGTGGCGCTTTCAGCTTGTCGGCGTTGTAAGCCAGCACGGTGGACCACACGAAGAAACCCACGCCGCAGGGCTGGATCGCGCCTTTTACGTAATCTTCAGTCTTGCCGAACAACGCTGGGTCCAACGGTTCGAAGAGGTCTTCGTCACAGCCACGGGACAGTTCCGGCGACTCGACTTCCACCAGATCCCAAGACACGCTCTTGGTGTCGACCATGGCTTTGACCTTGGCCATCTCACCGTTGTACTCGCCAGCGATGATCTTGCCATTGCCCGCGCTTTCCCACGGGGCATAGAAGGCCTTGACCTGAGCCGCCTTGTTCGCGCCGCCAAACGACACCACTGTCAGGTCGGGACCTGCCATGACCTGTGAAGCACCCGCCAGGCCAATGGCCAGGGCGGTCAATTTCAGGGATCTCAACATTTATTGTTCTCTCCACGTGCAGGGTTGGGTGAAGCCAAGGGGGCGATCAATTCGCCTCTAGAAGTGGGTCGAGTGCGCGAACGTGCTCGACTTGCCAGCCAATCGGAACCACGTCGCCGACCGTCAGCGCCGTGTCCAGTTCGGCGATCGGTTGTTTCACAAAGAAATCGGCCTTGCCGCAGACCTCCAGGCGCACGCGTACGTGGTCGCCCAGGTAGATAAATTCCGCCACCCGGCCCGAGAAGCGATTGCTGCAGCTTTCGCTGGAACCGTTGAGACTGACCCGCTCCGGGCGCACCGACAGGGTCACCGGGCCACCGATCTGGCCGACGTTGACCGCCAGCGCCTCGACCTTCTCGCCCCGCGCCAACTCGACCACACACCGTTCGCCGGTATGGCTGTGCAGGCGGCCGTTCAAACGGTTGTTCTCGCCAATGAAGTTGGCGACAAAGGTATTTTTCGGTTCTTCATACAAGGTGCGCGGAGGGGCGATCTGCTGGATCTCGCCCTGGTGGAACACCGCCACCCGATCAGACATGGTCAGCGCTTCACCCTGGTCGTGGGTCACGTAGACCACGGTCACGCCGAGGCGCTGGTGCAGGTGCTTGATCTCCATCTGCATATGTTCACGCAGCTGTTTATCGAGAGCGCCGAGAGGTTCGTCCATCAGCACCAGTTGCGGTTCGAACACCAGTGCGCGGGCCAGCGCGACCCGTTGTTGCTGGCCGCCGGAAAGTTGCGCGGGGTAGCGCTGGGCGAAGGCATCGAGCTGGACCATGCTCAGCACACGTTTGACCCGCTCGCTGATATCGGTCTTGCTCAACCCCCTTACCGACAGGGGGAACGCCAGGTTCTCGGCCACAGTCATGTGCGGGAACAGCGCATAGTTCTGGAACACCATGCCAATGTCGCGCTTGTGCGGCGGCACATTGTTGATGGAGCGCCCGGCCAGCAGGATTTCCCCGGCTGTCGGGGTCTCGAAACCGGCGAGCATCATCAGGCTGGTGGTCTTGCCCGAACCGGACGGCCCCAGCAGGGTAAGAAACTCGCCTTTGCGAATGTCCAGGTTGAGGTCTTTGACGATCAGGTTCTCGCCGTCGTAGCTCTTCTGCACACCACGAAAGCTGACCAGCACATCATTTGAATCCACCTCGCTCATACCCGCACCTTTTTGTTTTGGACTGCTGTGGAGCTAGCGTAGTCCAGGCGCAAGCCCCCGGAAATCGGGGCGCAAGAGAGATTGGCATCAGCGCGATGGAAGGTTCGGGGTAGGGATTGCCCTACACGGATGGCGGGTAGGGAACAGTGCAGCGGCAAGCTTCAAGCGATAAGCCGCAAGCATGGGCTGCGGGGTGTTTCAGGAGTGTCGCAAATAGATACGTCCCCTGTAGGAGCATGGCAAGCCAGTCTCCTACAGGAGTTTGTGCTCCATCGCGTACTTCACCAGTTCTGCCAGGGAGGTGATGTTGAGCTTCTGCATCAACCGCGCCTTGTGGGTGCTGATGGTCTTGCTGCTCAAGGCCAGTTGCTGGGCGATATCGTTGACATTGGCGCCTTGGGCCAGGCGCTCGAACACCGAGAACTCACGCTCGGACAACAACGAGTGCAAGGGCCGGGCATCGGTGAGACCGACTTCAAACACCATGCGGTCGGCCAGGTCCGGGTCGATATAACGCCCGCCCGCGGCCACTTTGCGAATCGCCGTCAACAACAGGGCCGGATCACTGTCCTTGGTCGCATACCCCGCCGCGCCGACCTTCAGCGCCCGGGCGGCCATTTGCGCTTCGTCATGCATCGACAGCACCAGGATCGCCGGCGGATTGTTCAGCGCGCGAATCCGCGCAATCGCTTCCAGGCCGTTGACCCCGGGCATCGAGATATCCAGCAACACGACCTCACAGGGTGTATGGCGCAAGGCTTCCAACAGTTGCTCGCCATTCCCCGCCTCACCCACCACCAGCAGGTCCTTGGCCAGGCCGATCAACTGCTTGATGCCTTCGCGGACGATGGTGTGGTCTTCGGCTACCAATACGCGGATCACAGGGCTTTCCTCTTGTTGTGGTTAGGCATCCAGCGGCACTGTCACGCTCAGGGTGGTGCCCTCCCCCAGTTCGCTGTCGAGGGTCAACTGCCCGCCCATGATCAGCACGCGCTCGCGCATGCCCACAAGGCCAAACGACACCGGACGTCCTGGCGCAGGGACGAAGCCTGCACCATCATCACTGATGGTCAGTCGCAGGTGATCGCCGTCGACCACCAGGGTCAGCTCCACAGTATGCGCCTGGGCATGGCGCATGACATTGGTCAGGGCCTCTTGCAGGATGCGGAACAGGCCAATGGCCTTGGCGTCGCTCAGGGCTGGGAGGTTGTCCGGCACTTGCACCAGGCATGGAATCTGCGTGCGCGCCTCGAACCGCCGCGCCTGCCATTCGATGGCCGAGGCAATCCCGGCGTCGAGAATCGGCGGGCGCAGCGCGGTAGCCACATCACGGACCAGTTGAAACAACTGCGCGATCAAGCGCTTCATACTGTTCAGGCGCTCGTGCAGGCCGGGGTCCAACTGCGCGTAGGCCAACTCGCACATAGAGGTTTCCAGCTTCAACACGGTGAGCATTTGCCCCAGTTCATCGTGGACTTCACGGGCGATGCGCGCCTTCTCTTCCTCGCGCACGGTTTCCAGGTGGGCCGACAGCTCGCGCAGTTGCGCCCGCGAGGCGTCCAGCTCCAACTCGATACGCTTGCTGTCGCTGATGTCCCAGACGATCCCGTCCCAGACCACCGCGCCATCGGCCAGGCGCCGGGTAACGGCCTTGATCTCGGCCCAGCGCTGCTCGCCCTGGCGAGTGAGGATGCGGCCCTGCCACGACCAGTTGCTCTCGCTGTCGATGGCGTGGTCCTGGGTCTGGTGATAACTGGCCCGGTCATCGGGGTGGACCAGGCTGCGAATTCCCACATCACGGTGGCTGAGGAAAGATGGCGAGTACCCCACCAGGCGCTCGCTGCCTTCGCTGATATAGGCAAAGTCGATTTCAGCACTCCGCGCCAACCGCTCCAGGCGAAATACCATCCCCGGTACATTGGCGGCGATGCCTTGCAGGCGCGCTTCACTTTCCTGCAGGGCGGCCAATGCCCGGCGGCGCTCGGTAACGTCGGTGAGGTACACCACCAGGTATTCGCCGTCGGCAAAACGCAGGAAACTCAGCGACACATCCGTGGGTAACAGACTGCCATCGGCGCGCAGGCACTGGGTGGCAAAGCTCTGTGGCCCGTCCTCGCTGGCCCGGGCGCGCTTCCATAGGTGCAGCCAGCGGTCCATGCTCAAGTTGGGTTCGAACTCGATCAGCGGTCGCTCGATCAGCGCGCCCGAAGCGTAGCCGAGCATGGCTTCGGCAGCGACGTTGGCGTAGCGCACGTGACTGTCCCAGTTGACCCAGAGGATGCCGACGGTGCTTTGGTCGATGGAAAACTGGGTCAGGCGCAACGCTTCGGCACCCGCCGCACGGGCGGCGCTTTCTTCACGGGTTGCCAGCAGTTCCTGTTCCAGCACACGCTGGTGGCGGCGCTGCCACAGGGCAACCGCCAGACAGGCGAGCAACAACAGGCCCAGCAACAGGCTCAGGTTCTGCCAGAACCCCGGCGATTCCGAGAGCCGTGGGTATTTGGGTTGCAGCCAGCGGGCGTGCAATTGCTCCAGCTCCCGGGCGGGAATCGCCCGCAGGCCGCTCTCGATAATGTCCGCCAAAGGCTGCCAGTCACGTCGAGTGGCCACCCGCAGCAACTGAGGCAAACCAATATCACCGACCACCGCCAGAGCCGCGAACTCAGGCTCGGCGGACAGACGACTCAACTGCGCCTCATCAATCACCGCATAGCGCGCCTGCTGGCTGACCAACAATTGCAGGGCCTGGCGCTCCTGGGGCACGCCTTGCAGGTTCAGATTGGGGTAATTGCTGCGCAAGTAATCGGCCACCGCACTGGGCATGCGCACGGCGACCCGGGAATGTTCGTCGAGTTTTTCCAGGTCTACCGCACCGCTGCCGTCACGGATGCCCACGATATGCTGGGGCACACGCATATACGGGTCGGAAAACAGCCACAGGCGCAGCCCGGCCGGGGTTTGCAGCAGGCCAGGCGCGAGGTCGACCGCGTCTTCGCGCAAGGCCTCCTCCAACTGCTCTTGCGTGGAGAAGTTGCGCCAGGTCAGTTCGATATTCAACGCCTTGGCTAGCGCCTGCATCAGCTCGACATTGGCCCCGGACAACCGCTGCAGGCGCCGGTCGTATTGCGCGTAAGGTGCCTGCAACACCACGCCGACCCGCAGTTGCGGGTGCTGCGCCAGCCACTCGCGCTGCTGGGCGCTGAGCACCGCTGGCGGCACCACGGACGCAGGCGCGGCAATCGCCATCAAGGGAAAGCACAGGTAGCCGATAACCAGCAGACAGCGAAAAATCATCATTCACATCTCACATCCAACCCATTAGGCTGCCGGGATCACTTCTGGCCGGAATTGCACTATGCCCCTGCTTCACCGTTCGACACTGCCAGCATTGTGCCTGTCGCTCCTGTTTACCAGCACCTTTTGCGTGCAGGCGGCGGACACCGCGCCGGCTACCGCCGAAAAACCAGTGCAACGCCTGCCTCTGCCCGAGCGCAGCCAGGAGGAAGCCAGCGCCCTTGAGCGGCAACTGCCACCCCAGGAGCAGCAACAATTGCAGGCAGGCGATGAGTCATTCCTGGCCCTGTGGAAGCCGGCCAACAGCGCCGAACCGCAAGGTGTGGTGATTATCGTGCCGGGTGCCGGGGAAACTGCTGACTGGCCGCAGGCAATCGGGCCTTTGCGCCAGAAGTTGCCGGATGCCGCCTGGGGCAGCCTGAGTTTGTCGCTACCCGACCTGAGCCTGGACACCCTGCCGCCTCGGGTCATCCAGGCTCCCGACGCGGCCGTCGACACCAGCAGCAAGGATGCCAGCACCGCCGCGCCCAAACCGATCGAACAGGCGGCCAGCGCCGAAGCCGAGGGCACCGACCCGGCCGTGGTTGCCGGCGTGGATGAGCAGGACAAGACCGATGCGACACGGATCTTCGCCCGTATCGATGCCGCCGTGGCCTTCGCCCAGACCCAGAGCGCCCGCAGTGTGGTGGTGCTGGGGCACGGCACCGGGGCCTGGTGGGCAGCGCGCTACCTGAGCGAAAAACAACCTGCCCAGGTGCAGAAGTTCATCATGGTCGCCGCGCAAACGCCGGTGGGTCGTCAACCGGACCTGCAACAGTTGGCGCCGACCTTGAAGCTGGCGACCGCCGATGTCTTCTACCAGGACAACGCCCTGGCAAGCAAAATGGCGCTGGAACGCAGCCAGGCGAGCAAGCGGCTGAAGAATGACAACTACAAGCAAGTGTCGTTGAAGACCATCCCCGGTAATAGCTCGGCCGGGCAGGAACAGTTGTACCGACGCATTCGCGGCTGGTTGAGCCCGCAAAACAGCGGAAGCTGACCGCCCCCTTGTAGGAGCGAGCTTGCTCGCGAAAAACCTGAGGTCGCCGCGTTTAGCCAGAATAAACGCATTGAGCTTACGTTTTTCGCGAGCAAGCTCGCTCTTACAAAGGGCTCAGCGGAAATTGCGCTGCTCGCGAATTATCGTATAAGCACTATGCAGCTCACGCGTGCGCTCGGTGGCCTCGCGCACTTGCGCAGGGCTGGCGCCGCTGCCGGCAATCTTGTCCGGGTGATGACGGCTGAGCAGCCGTCGATAGGCACGCTTGATGGCCGCAGGTTCCGCAGTGGCGCTCACACCGAGAATCCGCAGGGCTTCCTGGTAGGTGCCACCGCGAGTGGCCAGGGGTTTGCGCTCCGGCTCGTAATCTTGAGCCAGGGCCTGGATCTGTTGCGGCGTCCACCCCAGCCACTTACCCCAGAGTTCGATCAGGTCGCGCTCGGCATGGCTGGCCTTACCGTCGGCCCAGACCATGCGCCAGCAGGCGCGCAGCACGCCTTCTGCCGCATGGGGCTGGGCCTTGAGCACACGCAGGTAACTGCGCACGCGATCGGTCCCCGACTTGCCCCGATTGAACGCCGCAATCGCACGGCGCTGGGCCGGCTCGGTCATATCCAGCGAACGCATTTCCACCCGCGCCTGCTGGATATGCCCGTCCACCACCCGCCCGTTGCTCTTGGCCAGACGACCCAACAACACAAACAGCAATTCGTCATTACGCAGCGTCGGACGGCCGCCCAGGCGCTCGCGCAGGTGCGCCCAACTGCGCAATTGCAGGCGCCGATCCAGCGCCTGGCCCAATAACGCACCCAACATGGCCCCCGGAATGCTGGCGATGGCAAACCCCGCCCCGGCTCCGATCAGCGTCCCTGGCCACAGCATCTTACTGGCCCACGGTCAGCAGGTGTTCGACCTGCTCCAGGCGCTCCAGCGTACCGACGTCAATCCAGCGTCCATCCATGTGTTCCCCCGTGACCAAGCCTTGAGCCATCGCTGTGCGCAACAACGGCGCCAGCTTGAAGGCACCGGCACTGCAACCCGCGAACAGTTTGGGATGCAGCACCGAAATACCACTGAAGGTCAGGTTATCGGCACCGGGCGCGGCATCATGAAGCAAACCGTCCTTGATATAGAAATCGCCACCGCTGGGGTGATGCGCCGGGTTGTCGACCATCACCAGATGCGCCAGGCCGCTTGGGGGCTGCTTGAGGCGGGCAAAGTCGTAGTCGGTCCAGATATCGCCATTGACCACCAGGAACGGCTCGTCGCCCAGCAAGGGCAAGGCCTGGAAAATCCCGCCGCCGGTTTCCAGGGGCTCGCCTTCCGGGGAATAGCGGATCCGCAGGCCAAATTGCGCACCGTCCCCCAAGTAACTCTCGATTTGCTGGCCCAGCCAGGCATGGTTGATGACGATATCGGTGAATCCCGCTTTCGCCAGCGCCTCCAGGTGATACTCGATCAGGCGCTTGCCACCGGCCTGGACCAGTGGCTTGGGGGTGTGCAAGGTCAGCGGGCGCATCCGCTCGCCCTTGCCTGCTGCGAGGATCATGGCCTTCATGCGTGGGCCTCGGCCGGTTGGCGCAGGCTGGCCAGCAACTCGCCCAATTCAGCCAGCTCCGGGCGATCCGCCAACACCGCTTCTATATAAGCAAAGAAGCGCGGCACGTCCGCCAGGTAGCGGGGCTTGCCATCACGGTGGCAGATACGCGCGAAGATACCGATGACCTTGAGGTGACGCTGCACCCCCATCAAGTCGCTGGCACGCAGGAAGTCTTCAAAATCCGCCTGTACCGGGATGCCCAATTGGCCAGCACGCTGCCAATAGCCGCGCTGCCATTCACGCACCCGCGCCTGGGGCCAACTGAGGAAGGCGTCCTTGAACAGACAGGTGATGTCATAAGTGACGGGGCCGTAGACCGCATCCTGGAAGTCCAGCACGCCAGGGTTAGGGGCGCTGATCATCAGGTTACGCGGCATATAGTCGCGATGCACCAAGACCTTGGGCTGGGCCAGGGCACTGTCGATCAACAATTGGCTGACCCGTTGCCACAGGGCCAGTTGCTGCTCGTCAAGCTCGATGCCCAGGTGCCGGCGCACGTACCACTCGGGAAACAGCTCAAGTTCGCGGCGCAACAATGCCACGTCATAGCTGGGCAACCCGGCGTCCATCGGCAATTGCTGGAAAGCCAGCAGCGCGTCGATGGCATCGGCAAACAATTGATCGGCATTTTCGCCGTCAATCACATCCAAATAGGTTTTTTGGCCAAGGTCGTTAAGCAAAAGAAAGCCCTGGGACAAATCTTCTGCATATATTTGCGGAACATTTATGTCTGATTTCGCCAGCATTCGAGCGATATCGACGAAAGGTTTGCAGTTTTCCTGGGGGGGCGGAGCGTCCATCACAATGAATGTGCGGCCCTCGCCCTCCCAGCGGAAGTACCGCCTGAAACTCGCGTCGCTGCTGGCCCCGGTCAATGTGGCCGGGGGCACGGCACCCCAACCCTGAGTCGCAAAAAGGATAGGTAACTGCTGATCAAGCCAGACTTTCAGGTGTTGCAAACGTAGATCTTGGTCGGGCATTACAAGGGTCTCCGACGGCGCTAGCCGTCAAGCGGGTCATGCTTTATTATCACCCATCTTTTTCAGACCATCGAGAGGCGTGCGGCCCACACCGCGGGCAGATGGCACGCAGGAAGCCCGGACTAATAAGATGGCATTGAAATCCCCCGCGTTTCGTAGAAAATTTCCGTTGCTGGTAACCGGCAGTCTGCTGGCCATGCAACCCTTCGCCACCTCATTCGTGGTCGCCGCGGAACAGTATGACTGCTCAGTCTCTGCTTCGGGTGCCTGGGATTGCGCGCCGAAAGCCAGCGCAGCC
The DNA here is from genome assembly GCF_000510915.2 of Pseudomonas sp. FH4. NCBI lineage: Bacteria > Pseudomonadati > Pseudomonadota > Gammaproteobacteria > Pseudomonadales > Pseudomonadaceae > Pseudomonas > Pseudomonas sp. FH4. The sequence continues at coordinate 33,544 of NZ_AOHN01000012.1, forward strand.
CCTTTGCCACCGCGTCCGGTGCATGACGGCAGTGCCGTCAGTTCGGCCAACAGCACGCCGCAAGGCGAAGCTGCGGGTGCCGAAGCCGTGCCGCAGACCAAGCTGGTCACCGAATCCAAGGGCCGTGGCCTGCGTTCGCGCAGCGCCGACTACAGCCACCTGGACTGGGTCCCTCGGGAAAACCTCACCGCCGCGCAACTGGCCGAAACCGGTCCTTATTGCGCCGGTGCGTACGTCGAGCCGATCCGTCCTGGCATGAACGACAAGACGAACAAGAGCGACGCGCCGACCTTCATCGGTGCCAAGGCCTCTCGTTACGAGCAGGAAACCCAAGTGGCCACCTTGGCCGGTGACGTGGTCATGCGCCAGGGCAGCATGCAGGTCGAGGCCGAAGAGGCCAGCCTGTACCAAGCTGAAAACCGTGGCGAGCTGAACGGCAACGTCCGCCTGCGCGACAATGGCGCGCTGATTGTCGGCGACCATGCCCAAGTCCAGTTGGACACCGGCGCCGCGCAGATCGACAACGCCGAATACGTGATGCACAAATCGCGCATCCGCGGTAACGCGCTGTACGCCAAGCGTGCCGAAAACGCGATCATCCGTCTCAAGGACGGTACGTACACCACCTGCGAGCCGGACAGCAATGCCTGGCAACTGCGCGGCAACAACATCACGCTGAACCCGGCCACCGGCTTCGGTACGGCGACCAACGCGACGTTGCGGGTCAAGAACATCCCGATCCTGTACACCCCGTACATCTACTTCCCGATTGACGATCGTCGTCAGTCCGGCTTCCTGCCGCCGAGCTTCAGTTCGGGCGGGGAAAGTGGCTTTACGCTGGTGACGCCTTACTACTTCAACCTGGCGCCTAACTACGATGCCACGTTGTATCCGCGCTACATGACCAAGCGTGGCTTGCTGATGGAAGGCGAATTCCGCTACCTCACCAAGTCCAGCGAAGGTCAGGTCGGCGGTGCTTACCTGAACGACGACAACGACGAACGCAGCAAGCAGACGGATTTCGAGAAAACCCGCTGGATGCTCAACTGGCAGCACAAGGGCGGCCTGGATTCGCGCGTCATGACTGAAGTCGACTACACCGACATCAGCGACCCGTACTACTTCCAGGATCTGCAGACTGATCAGATTGGTGTTGAGCGGCGTGATGCGCTTAATCAGCAAGGTGCGGTCAACTATCGCGGTGACAACTACAATGCGCGACTGAACTTGCAAGCGTATAAGTTGGCGACGATTTCCCAGATTACGCCGTATAACCGTCTGCCGCAGATCACCTTCAATGGTTCGCTGCCCTACCATCCGGGCGGTCTGAACTTTGCGTATGACACCGAAGCGGTAAGGTTTGACCGGGATCTTGAGACTGGGGACTTTACTGACAAGGATGGCGTACCGTCCCGACGCCTTGATACCTACGTCACCGGCCTGACCCGTGCCAACGGGACACGGTTGAATGTAGCGCCAAGTGTTTCGCGACCGATGAACTGGAGCTACGGTTTCATTACACCGAAGCTCAAGTATGCCTACACCAAGTACGATCTTGATCTTGACAGTACCGGCAAGTCGCAACTGGCTGCTGGCCAGAAGTTCAAGAGTTCTCAAGATCGCTCCATACCAATCGCCAGCGTCGACAGCGGGCTATTCTTTGACCGCAGCACCCAGTGGTTCGGCAAAGACTACAACCAGACCCTGGAGCCGCGCCTGTTCTATCTCTATGTTCCGGAGAAAGATCAGGACGATATCCCTGTGTTCGATACCAGCGAAACCTCGTTCAGCTACAGCTCGCTCTTTCGCGACAACCGCTTCTCGGGTTCTGACCGGATCGGCGACGAAAACAAACTGTCCCTGGGCGTAACCAGCCGCTGGATCGAAGAAAACGGCTTTGAGCGTCAGCGCGTTTCCGTCGGTCAGGCCTTGTACTTCAAGGATCGTGAAGTGCAACTGCCTGGCATCGTGGCCGCCGACCGTGCGGATTCGCGGTCAGACGTCTCACCAATCGCCCTGGACTACGAGTTCCGCTTCAACCGCGACTGGCGCGCGACCGCCGACTACAACTGGGACACCGAAGAGCACGCGGCCCGCTCCGGCAGCGCGATGTTCCACTACCAGCCGGAAGACAACCCGAACAAGGTTATCAACGTTGGTTATCGCTATCGCAACGACCAAGTTGTCTACAACCAGTTGACCGGCAAATGGCAATTCGGTGGTGACTACGGCCAGGTAGGCGATGCGAACTACGTGAAGGATTACTACAAAATCCAGCAACACGACTTCTCGATGATGTGGCCGATCATTCCGCAGTGGAACCTGATCACCCGCTGGCAGTATGACTATGCACGCAACCGTACCCTGGAAGCCTTCGGTGGTTTCGAGTACGACAACTGCTGCTGGAAACTGCGTGTGATCAACCGTTATTGGGTTTCCAACGACGAATACACCCAGATCGCCCCGCTGAACGAAAAAGGCGACCACGGGCTCTTCCTCCAAATCGTCCTCAAGGGACTCGGCGGCCTGACTGGCGCCAAGGTAGAGAGCTTCCTCGACAAAGGTATCCAAGGTTATCGTGAACGTGAAGATCAAGCTTTCTGATTGTCTGCGCCCGCTGATGCTGGGCGCGCTGTTCCTGGGTACTGCTGCGGCACACGCGACAGTGCAACCGTTGGACAAGGTAGTGGCCATCGTCGATAACGACGTGATCATGCAGAGCCAACTGGACCAACGGGTCAAGGAAGTTCAGCAAACCATCGCCAAGCGTGGCGGTGGCGTGCCGCCGACCAGCGTCCTGGACCAGCAGGTGCTGGAACGCCTGATCGTCGAAAACCTGCAATTGCAGATTGGCGACCGCTCGGGTATCCGCATCACCGATGAAGAGCTGAACCAGGCCGTCGGCACCATCGCTCAGCGCAACAACATGAGCATTGATCAGTTCCGTGCGGCCCTGGCTCGTGATGGCCTCTCCTATGAGGACGCCCGTGACCAGATCCGCCGCGAAATGATCATCAGCCGCGTGCGCCAGCGCCGTGTGGCCGAACGCGTGCAGGTCTCGGAGCAGGAAGTGAAGAACTTCCTGGCCTCGGACCTGGGCAAGATGCAGCTCTCCGAAGAGCTGCGCCTGGCCAATATCCTGATCCCGACGCCAGACAGCGCCAACGCCGAGCAGCTCAACGCCGCAGCGGCCAAGACCCAGGCGATCTATGACCGTCTCAAGGCAGGTGCTGACTTTGCCCAGATGGCCATTGCCCAATCCGGCAGCGACAACGCCCTTGAAGGTGGTGACATGGGCTGGCGTAAAGCCGCTCAATTGCCACCACCGTTTGACCGTGAGCTGAGCGCCATGGAAGTGGGTGGTATCACCCAACCTGCGCGCACGCCTGGCGGCTTCATCATTCTCAAGTTGCTGGAGCGTCGCGGCGGTGAGGCTTCGTTGAAGGACGAAGTGCATGTCCGTCACATCCTGGTCAAGCCAAGCGAGATTCGCACCGAGGCTCAAACCAAGGAACTGGCGCAGAAGATCTATGAGCGCATCGAAGGCGGCGAAGACTTCGCCACCCTGGCCAAAAGCTTCTCGGAAGACCCGGGTTCTGCCCTCAACGGTGGCGACCTGAACTGGATCGACCCACGAGCCCTGGTGCCCGAGTTCCAGCAAGTCATGAACGATACGCCGCAAGGCGTACTGTCCAAGCCGTTCAAGACCCAATACGGCTGGCATGTCCTGGAAGTCCTTGGCCGCCGCGCCACCGACAACACCACCCAGGCCCGCGAGCAGCAAGCGCTGACCGTATTGCGTAACCGCAAGTACGATGAAGAGCTGCAAACCTGGTTGCGTCAGATCCGTGACGAAGCCTACGTGGAAAACAAGCTTCCTGGCGCCGAACCGACAGGCACCGACCAGGCAGCCCAGTGAAACCCCAGCGTTTCGCGTTGACACCCGGCGAGCCGGCCGGCATAGGTCCAGACCTGTGCCTGCTGCTCGCCTCGCACGCCCAGCCACATCCCCTGATTGCCATTACCAGCCGCGACCTGCTCCTTGAGCGGGCCGCGCAGTTGGGCGTGGCGGTCAACTTGCTGGACGTCGCACCGGGCAACTGGCCCGACCTGCCAGCACCCGCGGGCAGCCTGTATGTGTGGGACACCCCGCTGCAAGCCAAGGTGATCGCCGGGCATCTGGACAAAGCCAATGCGGCGTTTGTGCTAGAGACCCTGACCCGTGCCGGGCAAGGCTGCATCAACGGCGACTTCGCCGGCATGATCACCGCCCCTGTGCACAAAGGCGTGATCAACGAATCGGGCATCGCCTTTTCCGGTCACACCGAATTCCTCGCCGAGCTGACGAACACTGCGCAAGTGGTGATGATGTTGGCCACGCGCGGCTTGCGAGTCGCCTTGGTGACCACCCATCTGCCGCTGCGCGAGATTGCCGATGCCATTACCGTCGAACGCCTGGAGCGTGTAACGCGCATCCTGCACGCCGACCTGCAACAAAAATTCGGCATTGCCCAACCGCGCATCCTGGTCTGCGGGCTCAACCCCCACGCCGGCGAAGGCGGCCACTTGGGCCATGAAGAAATCGACATCATCGAACCAACCCTGGAGCGTCTGCGCCAAGAAGGCATGGACCTGCGTGGCCCACTGCCTGCGGACACTCTGTTTACCCCCAAATATCTGGAGCACTGCGATGCAGTGCTGGCGATGTACCATGATCAGGGGCTGCCAGTGCTGAAATACAAAGGCTTCGGCGCCGCAGTCAACGTGACACTAGGCCTGCCGATCATCCGCACCTCCGTCGACCATGGCACCGCCCTGGATTTGGCGGGCAGCGGCAAGATCGATACCGGCAGCCTGCACGTGGCCCTGGAAACCGCCTATCAGATGGCCGAGACCCGTATATGACCGAGCATTACCAACACCGGGCGCGCAAGCGCTTCGGGCAAAACTTCCTGCACGATGCCGGCGTCATCGACCGCATCCTGCGCTCCATCCACGCCAAGCCTGAAGACCGCCTGCTGGAAATCGGCCCGGGCCAGGGCGCACTGACCCAGGGCCTGCTCAACAGCGGCGGGCAGTTGGATGTAATTGAGCTGGATAAAGACCTGGTTCCAATCCTCAACCAGCAATTCGCCGGCAAGCCCAACTTCAACTTGCACCAGGGCGATGCACTGAAGTTCGACTTCAACAGCCTCAATGCTGCCCCCCACAGCCTGCGGGTTGTCGGCAACCTGCCGTATAACATCTCCACGCCGCTGATTTTTCACCTGCTGAACAACGCAGGCATCATCCGCGACATGCATTTCATGCTGCAGAAAGAAGTGGTCGAGCGCCTGGCGGCCGGCCCAGGCGGCGGTGATTGGGGTCGCCTGTCGATCATGGTTCAGTACCACTGCCGGGTCGAGCACCTGTTCAATGTGGGCCCGGGCGCGTTCAATCCGCCGCCAAAAGTCGATTCGGCGATTGTGCGCCTGGTGCCGCACGCCGTCCTTCCGCACCCGGCCAAGGATCATCGCCTGCTGGAGCGGGTAGTACGCGAAGCATTCAACCAGCGGCGCAAGACCTTGCGCAACACGCTCAAGGCACTCTTGAGCAACGCCGAGATCGAAGCCGCCGGTGTCGACGGCAGCCTGCGCCCGGAGCAGTTGGACCTGGCCGCGTTCGTGCGCCTGGCGGACCAGCTAGCCATCCAGCCAGCGCCCGCCGTCGACTGACCCACCGCCATCGCCGGCAAGCCGGCTCCTGCACGGGAGCGCACCAGGTCAGACAGCATGTCTGGCCTAGTGCCTACCTCATGGCCTAGACTGATCCGCATCTGCTGTCCTCCGCTTTTGCTCTTAAGGCCTCTTGCATGTCCGATCCTCGCTATCAGATCGACGTCAGCGTCGTCACCCGCTTCCTGGCGGAACAATCGCAACCCGAACAGAATCGCTATGCCTTTGCCTACACCGTCACGGTGAAGAACAATGGCCAGGTGCCTGCCAAGCTGTTGTCTCGCCACTGGGTGATCACCGACGGTGACGGCCATGTCGAGGAAGTGCGCGGTGCCGGCGTCATCGGCCAACAGCCACTGATCGGCAGCGGCGCAAGCCACACCTACAGCAGCGGCACCGTGATGACCTCCAAGGTCGGCACGATGCAAGGCAGCTACCAGATGCTTGCCGACGACGGCAAACACTTCGACGCCATCATTGCCCCCTTCCGCCTGGCGGTGCCGGGAGCCCTGCACTGATGGCAACCTATGCTGTCGGCGACCTGCAAGGCTGCCTGGAGCCGCTCAAATGCCTGCTTGACCGCGTAGCCTTCGACCCAGCCAAAGATCGCCTGTGGCTGGTGGGCGACTTGGTCAACCGCGGCCCGCAATCCCTGGAAACCCTGCGCTACCTGTATCGTCTACGCGACTCCCTGGTGTGCGTGCTGGGCAACCATGACCTGCACCTGTTGGCGGCCGGCAATAACATCGAGCGTCTGAAAAAGGGCGACACCCTGCGCGAAATCCTCGAAGCGCCGGATCGCGCCGAGCTGCTCGACTGGCTGCGCCGGCAGAAACTCGTGCATTACGATGAAAGTCGTAATACCGCCCTGGTACATGCCGGCATCCCGCCGCAGTGGACCCTCAAGAAGGCGCTCAAATGTGCCGCCGAAGTCGAAGCCGCCCTGGCCGATGACACCCTGTTCGCCACTTATCTGGACGGCATGTACGGCAATGAGCCGGTCAAGTGGGATAACGAGCTGACAGGCGTCGCCCGCCTGCGAGTCATCACCAACTACTTCACGCGCATGCGCTTTTGCACCGCCGAAGGCAAACTCGACCTAAAGAGCAAGGAAGGCGCAGAAACCGCCCTCCCCGGCTACAAACCCTGGTTCGCCCACAAGGAGCGCAAGACCCGTGAGACGAAGGTCATCTTCGGTCACTGGGCCGCCCTTGAAGGCCACTGCGACGAGCCCGGCGTATTCGCCCTCGACACCGGTTGTGTCTGGGGCGGCGCCATGACCCTGATGAACATCGACACCGGCGAGCGCCTGAGCTGCCAGTGCGAATCTCCCCTTCCCGTTACACTGCCGGCTGCCGCCAAGCGCTAGACGCCGCTTGCCGCCCGCCCAAGGAGCCCGCCATGAGCGAATTCAAACGTATCCCTCCCGAACAAGCCCAAGCCCTGCGTGAGCAAGGCGCCGTGGTGGTGGATATCCGTGACCAGCCTACTTACGCCGCTGCCCACATCAGCGGGGCCAAGCATTTGGACAACGTCAATATCGCCGACTTCATCCGTGCCGCCGACCTCGACGCACCGCTGATCGTCGCCTGCTATCACGGTAACTCCAGCCAGAGCGCGGCCGCCTATCTGGTCAGCCAGGGCTTCTCCGATGTCTACAGCCTGGACGGTGGCTTTGAGCTATGGCGTACGACCTATCCTGCAGAAATTGCCACAGGCGATTCGCAATAATTTTTTTCAAACCCCGCTACCCCGCGTCAAGCTTGGGCTCGCGCCGTTTCTGACGAACGGTGCGCCCAAACTAATTCGGCATCTCGCCTTGACCTCCCGGATTCCCAACTATCATTAAGCGCAGGCCATCCAAAACAGGGGAGAGCCGGTACACCGGCGTGCGGGTCATCGGTAGCGTTTCAGGGTGTTCTGGGGGGAAATGGCCACGGCAAGCGCCACTGGCTGCCAGCATCGACTGATTGATCCGGCGTCGGCTCCACGTATCGAGCGAGGTGACGACGTCATGAGTATTTTTAGCCACTTCCAACAACGCTTCGAGTCCACACAGCAGGAAGAACTCACGCTGCAAGAGTATCTTGAGCTGTGCAAAAAAGACCGCAGCACCTACGCATCTGCCGCCGAGCGCCTGCTACTGGCGATTGGCGAGCCTGAGCTGGTAGACACCTCCAACAACTCGCGGCTGTCGCGAATATTCTCCAACAAGGTGATCCGCCGCTACCCGGCCTTTGAAGACTTCCATGGCATGGAAGAATGCATCGACCAGATCGTCTCCTACTTCCGCCATGCCGCCCAAGGCCTGGAAGAGAAGAAACAGATCCTCTACCTGCTCGGCCCCGTGGGCGGCGGTAAATCTTCCCTGGCCGAAAAACTCAAGCAACTGATCGAAAAGGTGCCGTTCTACGCGATCAAGGGCTCCCCGGTGTTCGAGTCGCCCCTTGGCCTGTTCAACGCCACGGAAGATGGCGCAATCCTCGAAGAAGACTTCGGCATCCCACGGCGCTACCTCAACACCATCATGTCGCCCTGGGCCACCAAGCGCCTGGCCGAGTTTGGCGGCGATATCAGCCAGTTCCGGGTGGTGAAGCTCTATCCGTCAATCCTCAACCAGATCGGCGTCGCCAAGACCGAACCGGGGGATGAGAACAACCAGGATATTTCGGCACTGGTGGGCAAGGTCGATATTCGCAAACTGGAGGAGTTCCCACAGAACGACGCCGATGCCTATAGCTACTCGGGCGCGCTGTGCCGGGCCAACCAGGGCCTGATGGAATTCGTGGAGATGTTCAAAGCGCCGATCAAGGTGCTGCACCCACTGCTCACCGCGACCCAGGAAGGCAACTACAACAGTACCGAAGGCCTGGGGGCGATTCCGTTCACTGGCATCCTGCTGGCCCACTCCAACGAATCGGAGTGGCACACCTTCCGCAACAACAAGAACAACGAAGCCTTCATCGACCGGATCTATATCGTCAAGGTGCCGTACTGCCTGCGGGTCAGCGATGAAATCAAGATTTACGACAAGCTGCTGTTCAACAGCTCCCTGGCCAAGGCCCATTGCGCACCAGACACCCTGAAGATGCTCGCCCAGTTCACCGTGCTGTCGCGCCTCAAGGAGCCGGAAAACTCGAACATCTACTCGAAAATGCGCGTCTACGACGGGGAAAACCTCAAGGACACCGATCCCAAGGCCAAATCGATCCAGGAGTACCGCGATACGGCGGGCGTGGATGAGGGCATGAACGGCCTGTCGACCCGCTTCGCGTTCAAGATCCTGTCCAAAGTCTTCAACTTCGACCCCCATGAGATCGCGGCCAACCCGGTGCACCTGCTCTATGTACTGGAGCAGCAGATCGAACAGGAGCAATTCCAGGCCGAAACCCGCGAGCGCTACCTGCGCTTCCTCAAGGAGTACCTGGCACCGCGCTATATCGAGTTCATCGGCAAGGAAATCCAGACCGCTTACCTGGAGTCCTACAGCGAATACGGCCAGAACATCTTCGATCGCTATGTGCTTTACGCAGACTTCTGGATTCAGGACCAGGAATATCGCGACCCGGAAACCGGCGAGATCCTCAACCGCGTGGCCCTCAACGAGGAACTGGAGAAGATCGAGAAGCCGGCCGGCATCAGCAATCCGAAGGATTTCCGCAACGAAATCGTCAACTTCGTGTTGCGCGCCCGGGCCAACAACAACGGCAAGAACCCTACCTGGCTCAGCTACGAGAAGCTGCGGGTGGTCATCGAGAAGAAAATGTTCTCCAACACCGAGGATCTGCTGCCGGTCATCAGCTTCAACGCCAAGGCCAGTAAGGAGGACCAGCAAAAACACAACGACTTCGTCACACGAATGGTCGAGCGCGGCTACACCGACAAACAGGTACGCCTGCTCTCCGAGTGGTACCTGCGGGTCAGAAAATCCCAGTAAGGCAGCGACAAGCGGCACGCTGCAGGCTACTGGCGCCTCGATTGGGGCGCCTTGGCTGCGGCAGCCGACCGCTTGTCTTTAAGCTTCCAGCTTGGCGCTTGAAGCTTGTAACTTGAAGCTGCCCGGAGGGCTCCACCATGAGCTATGTGATCGACCGACGCCTCAATGGCAAGAACAAGAGCACGGTAAACCGCCAGCGTTTCCTGCGGCGCTACCGTGACCACATCAAAAAAGCCGTCGAAGAGGCGGTGAGTCGCCGTTCCATTACCGATATGGAGCATGGCGAGCAGATCAGCATTCCCGGTCGTGATATCGACGAACCGGTGCTGCATCACGGCCGCGGCGGCAAGCAGACTGTGGTTCATCCGGGAAACAAGGAATTCACCACCGGCGAGCATATCCAGCGTCCTCAAGGCGGCGGGGGCGGTAAAGGCCCAGGCAAGGCCGGCAACTCCGGCGAAGGCATGGACGAGTTCGTATTCCAGATTACCCAGGAGGAATTTCTCGAATTCATGTTCGAGGACCTGGAACTGCCCAACCTGGTCAAGCGCAACCTGACCGGCACCGATACCTTCAAGACCGTACGCGCCGGCATCAGCAACGAGGGCAACCCCTCGCGGATCAATATCATCCGCACCCTGCGCTCGGCCCATGCGAGGCGTATCGCCCTGTCGGGCAGCAGTCGCGCCAAACTCAAGGAGGCCAAGGAAGAGTTGGCGCGCTTGAAGCGCGAAGAACCGGACAACTTCGGCGATATCCAGGAAATCGAGGCAGAAATCGAGAAACTCAGCGCGCGTATTCACCGCGTGCCATTCCTTGACACCTTCGACTTGAAATACAACTTGCTGGTCAAGCAACCCAACCCCAGCTCCAAGGCGGTGATGTTCTGCCTGATGGACGTTTCCGGCTCGATGACCCAGGCGACCAAGGACATCGCCAAGCGCTTCTTTATCCTGCTGTACCTGTTTCTCAAGCGGAACTACGACAAGATCGACGTCGTCTTCATTCGCCATCACACCAGTGCCCGCGAGGTCGACGAAGAAGAGTTCTTCTATTCCCGGGAGACCGGCGGCACCATCGTCTCCAGCGCGCTGAAACTGATGCAGGAAATCATGGCTGAGCGCTATCCCGCCAACGAATGGAACATCTACGCCGCCCAGGCTTCCGATGGCGACAACTGGAACGACGACTCGCCCATCTGCCGCGACATCCTGATCAACCAGATCATGCCGTTCGTGCAGTACTACACTTATGTGGAGATTACCCCCCGCGAGCACCAGGCCCTGTGGTTCGAATACGAGCGCATCGGTGAAGCTTTCGCCGATACTTTCGCCCAGCAACAACTGGTCTCGGCCGGCGATATCTATCCGGTCTTCCGTGAACTCTTCCAGCGCAGGTTAGTGACATGACCGCCAAAGAGCATAAGCGCCAACCCATTTCCACGGGGTCCGAATGGACCTTCGAACTGATCCAGGCCTATGACCGGGAAATCAGCCGCATTGCGGCCGGCTATGCTCTGGATACCTATCCCAACCAGATCGAAGTGATCACCGCCGAGCAGATGATGGACGCGTATGCCTCGGTGGGCATGCCCCTGGGCTATCACCATTGGTCCTACGGCAAACACTTCCTCAGTACCGAGAAGTCCTACACACGTGGCCAGATGGGCCTGGCCTACGAGATCGTGATCAACTCCGACCCGTGCATTGCCTACCTGATGGAAGAAAACACCATCTGCATGCAGGCGCTGGTGGTGGCTCATGCGTGCTATGGCCACAACAGTTTTTTCAAGGGCAACTATCTGTTCCGCACCTGGACCGACGCCAGCTCGATCATCGATTACCTGGTGTTCGCCAAGCAGTACATCATGCAATGCGAGGAGCGCCACGGGATCGACGCGGTGGAAGACCTGCTCGACTCCTGCCATGCCCTGATGAACTACGGGGTGGACCGCTACAAGCGCCCCTACCCCATTTCCGCCGAGGAAGAACGGCTGCGGCAGAAGGATCGAGAAGAGCATCTGCAAAAACAGATCAACGACCTGTGGCGCACCATTCCCAAACGGGCCGACAAAAACAGCGACAAGGACAATGCACGCTTCCCCGTCGAACCCCAGGAAAACATCCTCTACTTCCTGGAAAAACACGCCCCGCTGCTGGAGCCGTGGCAACGGGAAATCGTGCGGATCGTGCGCAAGATCGCCCAGTATTTCTATCCACAGCGCCAGACCCAGGTGATGAACGAGGGTTGGGCCACGTTCTGGCATTACACCCTGATGAACGACCTCTATGACGAAGGGCTCGTGACTGATGGCTTCATGATGGAGTTCCTCACCTCCCATACCAGCGTGGTCTTCCAGCCGGGCTTCGACAGCCCCTACTACAGCGGCATCAACCCCTATGCACTGGGCTTTGCCATGTATCGGGATATCCGGCGTATGTGCGAACACCCAACCGAAGAGGATCGCCGCTGGTTCCCGGAGATCGCCGGCAGCGACTGGCTATCGACCATCAAGTTCGCCATGAGCAGCTTCAAGGATGAGAGTTTTATCCTGCAGTACCTGTCACCCCAGGTCATCCGCGACCTCAAACTGTTCAGCATCATGGATGACGACCTCAAGGACGACCTGCTGGTACCCGCGATCCATGACGAAGCCGGTTACCGCACCATCCGCGAGACCCTGGCGGCCCAGTACAACCTGGGCAACCGCGAGCCCAACGTGCAGATCTACAGTATCGATATGCGCGGTGATCGCTCCCTGACCCTGCGCCACCAGCAACATGACCGCAAACCCCTGGGAGAGTCCACGGACGAGGTACTCAAGCACTTGCACCGGCTATGGGGGTTCGATATTCATCTGGAAACGCTGCAAGGCGATCAGGTCATGAAGACTCACCACGTGCCACCGCGCAACGAACACAACGACAACGATTACGGCCGCCTGGACCTGGCCGTCATTCACCTTTGACGCAGCATTGCCTCCATTGGCCAGGCACAGGCGTTATCCTGTAGGGCTAATGGAGGCTTTTTCATGCGAATTTACAAAGTCGGCGGTGCGGTACGTGATCGCCTGCTGGGCATCCCGGTTACCGATATCGACCGCGTCGTCGTAGGTGCCACCACCGAAGAAATGCTCGCCAGGGGCTACAAGCCTGTGGGCTCTGACTTCCCCGTGTTCCTTGACCAGAGCAATGGCGACGAATATGCCCTCGCCCGCACCGAGCGCAAGAGTGGCCGGGGTTATGGCGGCTTTGTGTTTCACGCCAGCCCCGATGTCAGCCTGGAAGAAGACCTGATCCGCCGCGACCTGACCATCAACGCCATGGCCGAAGACGACGACGGCAACCTGACCGATCCGTACCACGGCCAACGCGACCTTAAAGCCCGCGTTTTACGTCACGTTTCCCCGGCATTCGCCGAAGATCCCTTGCGAGTCCTGCGGGTCGCACGGTTTGCCGCACGTTATGCCGGACTTGGTTTTACCGTCGCCCCCGAAACCCTCGAACTCATGCGCCAGCTCAGTGACTCCGGCGAACTGGAAGCCTTGACACCCGAGCGGTGCTGGAAGGAAATTTCCCGGGCACTGATGGAAGATCAGCCCCAGGTGTTTATCCAAGTGCTACGCGACTGTCACGCCCTGAAAACCTTGCTGCCGGAAGTGGATGCGCTGTTCGGCGTTCCACAACCCGAAGCGCACCATCCAGAAATTGATACCGGCATTCACACCTTGAGCGTGCTGGAGCAGGCCGCCCTGCACGACCAACCCTTGACCGTGCGCTGGGCTTGCCTGCTGCATGATCTGGGCAAGGGCCTGACGCCTGTGGATAAGTTGCCCCGACACATCGCCCACGAACAGAGGGGCCTGAAGCTGATCAAGGCGGTCAATGAGCGCTTCAAAGCACCGAAAGACTGCCAGGAACTGGCGCTGCTGGTAGGTGAATACCACACCCACGGTCACCGGGCGCTGGAGCTCAAGGCCTCGACGCTGCTGGAGTTATTGCAGAATTTTGACGTGTTCCGCCGGCCACAGCGCTTTGAAGAGTTTATCGTCGCTTGCGAAATGGACGCGCGGGGCCGCAAGGGTTTTGAGCAGAGAAGTTATCCACAGGCGGATTATTTACGGGCCGCCGCGCAGGTGGCGCGAGGTGTTGCAGTGGCGCCGCTGCTGGAGAAAGGCTTCAAGGGCCCGGAACTGGGCGAAGCCCTCAATCGCGAACGGCTCAAGGCCCTGAAAACCTACAAAGAACAACATTCACTGTAGGAGCGGGCTTGCCCGCGAAAAACGCCAGAACGACACAGTAAACCTGAATGCCCGCGTTATCGTTGACGTTTTTCGCGAGCAAGCTCGCTCCTACAGAAGAACGTCCGGGGTCAGTTGCAGGTCGCGCCATTTGAAGACAACAGGAGCCAGCACCTGATCGATCTGTGCATCGCCCCACAACGCGGCAAACGTTTTGCCCACTACAGGATGCACACGTTCCGGCGCCATCAACGACAGCGGCCACAACACAAAGGCGTTCTTCAGGATTTCCGCCCGCGGCAACACCAGACCATCGAAATCACCGGTCAGGTCGCCATACAACAGCACATCAATATCCAGTGGCAGCCCCTTGCGATCCGGGGCATAGCGGCCATTATCAGCCTCGATCGACTTCAACCGCCGATCCAGTTCCGCCAACGATAAATCGGTATACGCCGACACCACCAAATTGAAGAACGGTCCACTCTTGATTCCCACCGGCTGGCTTTCGAACACGGCGGAGCAGCGCAAATCCGTCAAAAAGCCTGAGAGCGCGTCAAGGCCCGCATGCAAATGAGACTCGCGCTCGATATTGCTGCCAAGACCAAGGTAAACCTGAGTTAGCGACATCCGCGCTCGATCTCCACGCCCACGCCCTTGGCAGCCGGGACGGCACCGGGCTTGGTCAACTTGAGGTGCAGCCAGGGAATCTGGAACTCTTCCATCAAAACTTGCGCCAGGCGCTCGGCAAACGTTTCCACCAGCTGGAATTGCGCCTGCGCGGCAAAGGCCTGGATACGTGAGGAAACACTGGCGTAGTCGAGCGCCAGGGTCAGGTCATCACCGGCCGCGGCCGGGCGATTGTCCCAGGCGAAACTCAGGTCCAGGCGCAGGCACTGACGGATACCTCGCTCCCAGTCGTAGGCCCCGATCACGGTGTCGACTTCCAGGCCTTCGATAAACACTCTGTCCAAGCACTCTTCTCCACAGCACGACAAGGGCGCAATGCCCCGTTAGAATCAAGGCGTCCTCGCCCGGAATAGTTAGCATGTCTTGGTTACTGGCGACCCTCGCCTACCTGCTCGGCTCGCTGTCCTTTGCCATCTTGCTCAGCCGCCTGACGGGAAATCCCGACCCGCGAATGAGTGGCTCAGGCAATGCCGGCGCCACCAATATGTTGCGCCTGGCCGGTAAAAAACTCGCCGTACTGACGTTGTTCGGCGACGTCTGCAAAGGCCTGTTGCCGGTACTGATCGCCGATCTCGCTGGCCTCTCCCTGCAACAACAAGCCTGGATTGGCGTATGCGCCGTGCTCGGCCATCTGTTCCCACTGTACTTTCGCTTTCGCGGCGGCAAGGGCGTCGCGACGGCAGCCGGCATGCTGCTGGGGATCTACCCGCCAGCGGCGCTACTGGCCATTGCCGCCTGGCTGCTGACGTTCTACCTGACCCGCACCAGCTCCCTCGCAGCGTTGATCGCCACCCCCCTGACCCTGCCGCTGCTGGCCTGGCAGGAGCCGGCAGCACTGCTACCGATGAGCGTGCTCACCCTGCTGATCGTCTGGCGCCATCGCGGCAATTTACGCGACCTGTTTGCCGGGCGCGAACGGCATTTTTAAATACGCCCGGTGAACCCGGCTCATGTTCGTCGATCACAACGGCGGCAACTGCTCCATCGGCCAGCGCGCCTGCACACTGATAGCCAGGCTCTCGTGCTGACCTGCCTGCAAGCGCTGGCAACCGGCAAAAGCGATCATCGCGCCGTTATCGGTGCAAAACTCGGGGCGCGCGTAAAACACATCGCCCTTGAGGTCGCCGAGCATTTTCTCCAGCGACAGACGCAACGCCTGGTTGGCGCTGACACCGCCAGCAATCACCAGGCGCTTCATGCCCGCCTGCTTCAAGGCGCGCTTGCACTTGATGGTCAAAGTCTCCACCACCGCCTGCTGGAACGCCAGAGAGATGTCGCAACGGACTTGCTCACTGTCGTCCCCGGCGCTGACGCTTTGCTGCCAGGTGTTCAAGGCCGAGGTTTTCAAGCCACTGAAGCTGAACATCAGGCCAGGGCGGTCACACATGGGACGCGGGAAGGTATAGCGCCCTGCCACACCTTTTTGCGCCAGGCGCGCGATTTCCGGCCCACCGGGATAATTGAGGCCCATCATCTTGGCAGTCTTGTCGAAAGCTTCACCGGCGGCATCGTCCAGGGTTTCCCCCAGAAGCGTGTACTGACCGATTGCATCGACCTGAACCAACTGCGTATGGCCGCCCGAAACCAACAAAGCGACGAACGGGAACCCGGGTGGGTTTTCTTCCAGCATGGGTGCCAATAAATGGCCTTCCATATGGTGCACGCCAAGGGCTGGAATACCCCAGGCAAATGCCAGCGCCTGGGCGCAGGAAGCCCCAACCAGCAGGGCCCCGACCAATCCAGGGCCGGCGGTGTAGGCAATGGCATCAATCTCGGTCGCGACACAATCGGCCTCGTCCAACACCTGACGGATCAATGGCAGCATGCGTTTGACGTGATCACGGCTGGCCAGCTCCGGCACCACGCCGCCATAGGCCCGGTGCAAGTCGATCTGACTGAACAGTGCATCGGCCAAAAGCCCGCGTTCACTGTCGTAAAGCGCGACGCCGGTCTCGTCGCAGGAGGTTTCTAAGCCCAGTACTAACATGGGTTTGCGCCTTGTAGAGGCTGAATTCGAAGGCGCGCATAATAGTCGCCACTTCCGGCCCCGACCAGCGGTTTTCGATCAGAGGCTTTGCATTCCGGTCAATGAGGGGTTAACATCCGCAACCCTTAAAAACCGACGACCTCAGCCGCGAATTTTTTGCGACGAGAACGTTGATTCCCGGTAATGAAAGAAGGTAGCTCTGGATGCCAGCCGTCAAAGTAAAAGAGAACGAACCCTTCGACGTAGCTCTGCGTCGTTTCAAGCGCTCCTGCGAAAAAGCCGGTGTTCTGGCTGAAGTTCGTAGCCGCGAATTTTATGAGAAGCCAACTTCTGAGCGTAAGCGTAAAGCAGCAGCCGCTGTTAAGCGTCACGCCAAGAAAGTTCAGCGCGAACAGCGCCGCGCCGTTCGTCTGTACTAATACACAGACGTTCGTAGCAAGCTTCTGCCAAGCCCGGCCCTCAGCCGGGCTGTTGGCATTTGCGGATATCGCTTGATGCTTCACCGTCGACGCCGCACACGCGACCGAGACAAAGCTTCACACGTCAGGACTGGCTCTTTTGCCAGCGGTGCACGTCTCTTCTGACGAGCCTATCAAGGCTACTGACGAGCACACCTATTTTTCAGGCAGACGATCAATAGATCGGCTGTGCCCCACGATGAGCCTCCGAGGCCGCCA
The DNA here is from genome assembly GCF_000510915.2 of Pseudomonas sp. FH4. Classification (NCBI taxonomy): domain Bacteria; kingdom Pseudomonadati; phylum Pseudomonadota; class Gammaproteobacteria; order Pseudomonadales; family Pseudomonadaceae; genus Pseudomonas; species Pseudomonas sp. FH4. Next base: position 50,789 of record NZ_AOHN01000012.1, read on the forward strand.
TTGGCCGTGACCGGACTCCAGGGCAACACTTTCAAACACGTCGAAGACTGATTGGAACTAACGTCAGTGAACGCTCGACAGATAGACTTCCTGACAGCCCAAACAGACAATCGATGATCAAGACGCCGCCAAGTGCGCCTTGAGTGTGTCGCGGGCCCTCATTTACACGCAGTGATGACGAGAACGCCATGGCCGGGCTAATTCCCCAGAGCTTTATTGACGACCTTCTGAACCGCACCGACATCGTCGATGTTGTCAGCTCGCGCGTGCAAATGAAAAAGGCTGGCAAGAACTACACCGCCTGCTGCCCGTTCCACAAAGAAAAAACCCCATCATTCAGCGTCAGCCCCGACAAGCAGTTCTATTACTGCTTCGGCTGTGGCGCTGGCGGCAACGCTCTCGGCTTTATCATGGACCACGACAACCTGGATTTCCCCCAGGCCGTCGAGGAACTGGCCAAAGCCGCTGGCATGGAAATCCCTCGCGAAGAAAGTGGCCGGCCGCACAAACCGCGCCAGCCCACCGACTCGCCGCTGTACCCGCTGCTCACCGCCGCCGCCGAGTTCTACCGCCAGGCACTGAAAAGCCATCCCCAGCGCAAAGCCGCCGTGAACTACCTCAAGGGCCGCGGCCTGACCGGGGAAATCGCCCGCGACTTCGGCCTGGGCTTCGCCCCGCCGGGCTGGGACAACCTGTACAAGCACCTGAGCAGCGACACCCTGCAGCAAAAAGCCATGATCGACGCCGGCCTGCTGGTGGAAAACGCCGAGACCGGCAAGCGTTATGACCGCTTCCGCGACCGGGTGATGTTCCCGATCCGCGACAGCCGTGGCCGCATCATTGCCTTTGGTGGCCGGGTGCTGGGCGACGACAAGCCCAAATACCTGAACTCCCCGGAAACCCCGGTATTTCACAAGGGCCAGGAACTCTACGGCCTGTTCGAAGCGCGCAAGAACAATCGCAACCTCGATGAAATCATCGTGGTCGAAGGCTATATGGACGTCATCGCACTGGCCCAACAAGGCCTGCGCAATGCCGTGGCGACCCTCGGCACCGCCACCAGTGAAGAACACATGAAGCGCCTGTTTCGCGTGGTGCCCAGCGTGCTGTTCTGTTTCGACGGTGACCAGGCCGGCCGCAATGCCGCCTGGCGCGCCCTCGAAGCCACGCTGTCGAGCCTGCAGGATGGGCGCCGCGCGCGCTTTCTGTTCCTGCCCGAAGGCGAAGACCCGGACACCCTGGTGCGCTCCGAAGGCACCGATGCGTTCCGCGCGCGCATTCATCAGCACGCACAACCGCTGGCCGATTATTTCTTCCAACAATTGACTGAAGAGGCTGATCCGCGCTCCCTCGAAGGCAAGGCTCACATGGCCACCCTCGCGGCACCGCTGATCGACAAGGTACCCGGCGCCAACCTCAAGGCCTTGATGCGCCAGCGCCTGCTGGAAATCACCGGCCTGAGCGGCGAGGCAGTCAGCCAACTGGTGCACAGCGCGCCACAGGATGCGCCACCGGCTTACGATCCAGGCTTCGACTACGACGCCATGCCGGACTACGCTGACTTTCACCAGCCCCAAGAAGCCTTTGCGCCTCAACAGGAGTGGACGCCGAAGAAACCCGGCGATGGCGGCAAAAAGTGGGACAAGAAACCCTGGAGTAAAAACGGCAAGCGTGGTGATCGCGACGAGTCATACGCCCCCCGCACGCCGGTGGCCGTGGAAGCCCCGACGCTGATTGCCCTGCGCACCCTGATCCACCACCCGCAACTGGCGGGCAAGGTAGAAAGTGCCGAGCATTTTGCCAACGAGAGCAATACCTACGCTCAGGTGCTAATCGCCCTGATCGAGGCCGTGCAGAAAAATCCTAAGCTAAACTCAATCCAGTTGATGGCCCGCTGGCACGGAACAGAACAAGGGCGATTATTGAAAGCCCTCGCCGAAAAGGAATGGCTAATTGACGGCGATAACCTTGAACAACAGTTTTTAGACACCATTACTAGGTTATCCGCGGGCCAGCATACGCAGACCCTCGATGAACTTATCAAGAAAGCAAGGCAGCCGGGATTGTCGGCTGAAGAGCAAATTCAGATAGCAAAACAGATGCGCGACCTCTTAAAACAGAATGTTTGCGCATCAAACCCGACCTCAACTGGCGCGTGAGGTCATAGCTCGGGTATAATCCTCGGCTTGTTTTTTGCCCGCCAAGACCTTCAGTGGATAGGGTGTTATGTCCGGAAAAGCGCAACAGCAGTCTCGTATCAAAGAGTTGATCGTCCTTGGTCGTGAGCAGGGTTACCTGACTTACGCGGAGGTCAACGACCACCTGCCGGAGGATATTTCAGATCCGGAACAGGTGGAAGACATCATCCGCATGATTAACGACATGGGGATCAACGTATTCGAAGCTGCGCCAGATAAGGATTCTCTTATGCTGGCGGACGCCGATACCGACGAGGCCGCCGCTGAAGAAGCTGCTGCCGCGCTGGCTGCTGTGGAGACCGATATCGGTCGTACCACCGACCCTGTGCGCATGTATATGCGTGAAATGGGTACCGTCGAGCTGCTGACACGCGAAGGCGAAATCGAAATCGCCAAGCGTATCGAAGAGGGCATCCGTGAAGTGATGGGCGCAATCGCGCACTTCCCAGGCACGGTTGACCACATTCTCTCCGAGTACACCCGCGTTACCACCGAAGGTGGCCGCCTGTCCGACGTCCTGAGCGGTTACATCGACCCGGACGACGGCATTGCGCCGCCTGCCGCCGAAATACCGCCGCCTGTCGACCCCAAAGCCGCGAAAGCGGACGACGAGACCGACGACGACGAGGCTGAAGCCAGCACCGACGACGAAGAAGAAGTCGAAAGCGGCCCGGATCCGATCATCGCAGCCCAGCGCTTTGGCGCCGTCTCCGATCAGATGGAACTGGCGCGCAAGGCCCTGAAGAAGCACGGTCGTGGCAGCAAGCAGGCAACCGCCGAACTGCTGGCCCTGGCTGAGCTGTTCATGCCGATCAAGCTGGTGCCCAAGCAATTCGAAGGCCTGGTTGAGCGGGTTCGTAGCGCCCTTGAGCGTCTGCGTGCACAAGAGCGTGCGATCATGCAGCTCTGTGTCCGTGATGCGCGCATGCCGCGTGCCGACTTCCTGCGCCAGTTCCCGGGCAATGAAGTTGACGAAAGCTGGACCGACGCACTGGCCAAGGGCAAAAGCAAATACGCTGAAGCCATTGGTCGCTTCCAGGCCGACATCGTTCGTTGCCAGCAGAAGCTGACTGCATTGCAGACCGAAACCGGTCTGACGATTGCCGAGATCAAGGACATCAACCGTCGCATGTCGATCGGCGAGGCCAAGGCCCGCCGCGCGAAGAAAGAGATGGTTGAAGCGAACTTGCGTCTGGTGATCTCCATCGCCAAGAAGTACACCAACCGTGGCCTGCAATTCCTCGACCTGATCCAGGAAGGCAACATCGGCTTGATGAAAGCGGTGGACAAGTTCGAATACCGTCGTGGCTACAAGTTCTCGACTTATGCCACCTGGTGGATCCGTCAGGCGATCACTCGCTCGATCGCCGATCAGGCCCGCACCATCCGTATTCCGGTGCACATGATCGAGACCATCAACAAGCTCAACCGTATTTCCCGGCAGATGTTGCAGGAAATGGGTCGTGAACCGACCCCGGAAGAGCTGGGCGAACGCATGGAAATGCCTGAGGATAAAATCCGCAAGGTATTGAAGATCGCTAAAGAGCCGATCTCCATGGAAACCCCGATCGGTGATGACGAAGACTCCCACCTGGGTGACTTCATCGAAGACTCGACCATGCAGTCGCCAATCGATGTCGCCACCGTTGAGAGCCTTAAAGAAGCGACGCGCGACGTACTGTCCGGCCTCACTGCCCGTGAAGCCAAGGTACTGCGCATGCGTTTCGGCATCGACATGAATACCGACCACACCCTTGAGGAAGTCGGTAAGCAGTTTGACGTGACTCGCGAGCGGATCCGTCAGATCGAAGCCAAGGCGCTGCGCAAGTTGCGCCACCCGACGAGAAGCGAGCATTTGCGCTCCTTCCTCGACGAGTGATCACAAAACCCCCAGGCCCTGGCCTGGGGGTTTTGCTTTGTGCAGATTAAATCTCCCCCGCTTTACCCCCCCTCGCAATGCCCGTCTACACTCGAAACATTCCCCGTGCCATAACGAGACCGTTATGCCCAGACTGCCGGCCGTGCTACTGCTGTCGCTGCTGACCTGGACCGCAACGGCTGGCGCGTTGACTCTCACCGATGAAGAGCATGGCTGGTTGGCGGCCCACCCAGAATTGCGCCTGGGCGTTGATGCTTCGTGGCCGCCGTTTGAATACCGCGATGAAGACGGCCGCTACCAGGGCCTGGCCGCCGACTATGTGCGGCTGATCCAGGAACGCCTGGGCATCAAGATCAGACTGATCGAGCCCGCCAACTGGAGCGCGCTACTGGAGCAGGCCCGGAACAACCAGCTCGACCTGTTGCCAGGGATTATGTCCACCCCGGAGCGTCAGGGTTTCCTGGCATTTTCCCGGCCTTACCTCGACTTCCCCATCGTCATTCTTGCCCATGAAGGCGGTGCCCAACCCCGCTCCCTCAAGGACCTGTATGGGCTGAAGATCGCGGTGGTGGAGAACTATGCCCCCCACGAATTGCTGCGCACCCACCATCCCGACCTGAACCTGGTAGCGATGCCCAACGTCAGTTCGACGTTGCAGGCCCTGGCCACTGATGAGGTAGACGCCGTCGTCGGAGACCTGGCCTCCAGTGTCTGGAGCCTGCGCCAGCTCAAGCTCGACGGTTTATACGTCAGCGGCGAAACACCGTATCGCTACCAACTGGCAATGGGCGTGCCCCGCCAGAACAAAATGCTGATAAGCATTCTGGATAAAGTACTCGCCGACCTGAGCCCCAGCGAAATCAACGAGATCCAGGAACACTGGGTCGGCAATGTCATCGATCATCGGGCCTTCTGGGCCGACTTGCTGCTCTACGGCCTGCCTGCCGTGCTGCTGTTGAGCACCGTGCTGGCCATCGTGATCCGAATCAACCGCCGACTCAGCTCGGAAATTTCCCGCCGGGTAGCCCTGGAGCAAGAGCTGCGCAGCAGCGAATACCATTACCGTGGCCTGGTGGAAAGCCTGTCGGCCATCGCCTGGGAAGCGGACATCGCTGACTTCACCTACAGCTATGTGTCACCCCATGCCGAGGAACTGCTGGGCTATCCACGGGCGCATTGGCTGATCCCGGGCTTCTGGCGCAACATCATCCACCCCGCCGACCTGACCCGCGCCGAAGCCTTCTGCCAGCGTGAAACCCGCGCCAACCGCGACCACAGCATCGACTACCGAGTGATCACCGCCGACGGTCGTTGCCTGTGGGTCAGGGACATTGTCAGCCTGATCAAGCATGGGCATGAGCCGGTCATGCGTGGGCTGATGATCGACATCAGCGAGGCCAAGCGCACGGAGGAAGCGCTACAACTTTCGCAGGAGAAGTTCGCCTCGGTGTTCCAGCAATGCCCGGACATATTGGTGATCGCCCGCCTGTCCGATGGCTGCTTGCTGGAGGTCAACAAGGCCTTCGAGGACCAGATTGGCCTGAGCGCCGCCGAGGTCATCGGCAAGACCGCCACCGAGCTGAATATCTGGGGCATCCAGGGCGTGGGCCCCAACCTGCTCAAGCGCGTACAGACCACCAGCATTCGCAACCTGGAGATGCCGTTCCTGCGCAGTAACGGCCAGGCGTTTACCGGGCTGATTTCTGCCGAACCCTTCCAGCTCGATGCGACCGAAGCGTTGGTGGTCGTGGTGCGGGACATCACCCAACTGAAAGAAACCCAACAACTGTTGCAAACCTCCGAAGAGAAGTTCGCCAAGGCCTTCCATGCCTCGCCCGACGGCTTATTGCTGAGTCGCCAGCGCGATGGCCTGCTGCTGGAAGTCAACGAAGGCTTTAGCCGTATCACTGGTTTCAACAGTGCAACGTCCCTGGACCAATCGACCCTGGACCTGGGCATCTGGGTGGACTTGAACGAACGCAAGCACATGCTTGACCTGCTGCAGCGCGACGGCCTGGTGCGTGATTTCGTCTGCCATATCCGGCGCAGTGACGGCCAAATTCGCCTGTGCGAAGTGTCCAGTCGCCCACTGCCCATTGGCGACGAAGACTGCATGCTGACCATCGCCCGGGACATCACCGAACGCCAGTTGATGCAGGAAAAACTGCAACAGGCTGCGACGGTTTTCGAAAGCACCGCCGAAGGCGTGTTGATCACCGATACCCGGCAGAATATCAGCGCCGTCAACCGCGCCTTCAGCGAGATCACCGGCTACAGCGAAGCCGAAGCCCTCGGCCACACCCCGCGCCTGCTGGCCTCCGGGCTGCACGACAGCGCGTTCTACGCCGCCATGTGGCACCAACTGACGGCCAACGGCCATTGGCAAGGCGAGATCTCCAACCGGCGCAAGAACGGCGAGCTGTATCCCAGTTGGCTGACCATCAGCGCCGTGCGCAACCCCGACCAGTCAATCACCCACTTCGTGGCGGTGTTTGCCGACATCTCCAGCCTCAAGCACGCCCAGGCGCGGCTCGACTACCAGGCACATCACGACCCCCTCACCGGCCTGCCCAACCGCACTCTGTTTGAAAACCGCCTGCAAACCGCCCTCAACAATCAACCGGGAACGGCCAGCCAGGGTGCGGTGCTGTTTCTCGACCTCGACCGCTTCAAGCACATCAACGACAGCCTCGGCCACCCGATTGGCGACCTGCTGCTCAAAGACATCGCCGTGCGCCTCAAGGAACAACTGCGCGATATCGACACCGTGGCCCGCCTGGGCGGTGACGAATTCATCATCCTGCTGCCTGGCCTGCAACAAGCCAGCGACGCCCAACACCTGGCCAATAAACTGCTGGCCTGCTTCACCCTGCCCTTCCAGGCAGGCGAACACGAGTTTTTTATCAGCGCCAGTATCGGTACCAGCCTCTATCCGCAGGATGGTATCGACGTCGCCACCCTGGTCAAAAACGCCGATGCCGCCATGTATCGCTCCAAAGCCAAGGGCCGCAACCGGGTCGAACGCTACACCCAGGACCTGACCGCCCAGGCCAACGAGCGCGTCGCCCTCGAACACGAACTGCGCCGGGCCATCGAGCGCGAAGAACTGTTTCTGTATTACCAGCCGAAATGGAGCCTGGAAACCCAACAACTGATCGGCGCCGAAGCACTGATCCGCTGGCGCCATCCGACATTTGGCGATGTGCCTCCCGAGCACTTCATCGCCCTGGCCGAAGAGAACGGCATGATCCTGCAAATCGGCGACTGGGTCCTGGAACAGGCTTGCCGCCAACTGCACCTGTGGCGCAAATCCTATGACGACTTTGGCCCGCTCTCCGTCAACCTCGCCGGCGCCCAACTGCGCCACCCCAACCTGCTGGGGCGCATCGAGCAACTGCTGCAGGACAACCGCCTGGAACCGGGCTGCCTGCAACTGGAAATCACCGAAAACTTCATCATGAGCCAGGCCGAAGAAGCCCTGGAAGTGCTGCATCAACTCAAGCGCCTGGGCGTGCAACTGGCCATCGACGACTTTGGCACCGGCTACTCATCCTTGAGCTACCTCAAGCGCCTGCCCCTGGATTTCCTGAAAATCGACCAATCCTTTGTCCGCGGCCTGCCGGACGACCCCCACGACGCCGCCATCGTGCGCGCCATCATCGCCCTGGGCCACAGCATGCAATTCACCATCATCGCCGAAGGCGTGGAAACCCCCGCCCAGCAAGCCTTCCTCACCGCCGAAGGCTGCGAACAAATGCAAGGCTACATCGTCAGCCTGCCCCTCCCCGCCGACATCTTCGCCGCGACCTTCCTTCACATGACCCATTCGGATTTTTCGGATAGCACAGTGGAGAAACCATCGTTATAATCCGCGACCTACTGAGGGCCTATAGCTCAGTTGGTTAGAGCAGGGGACTCATAATCCCTTGGTCGTAGGTTCGAGTCCTACTGGGCCCACCATACTCAAAGCCGCGCATTGCGCGGCTTTCGTGTTTCTGGATGGACCACCGCAGATACAGTCTGAATCCCCTCGGCCTAACGTCTCCAAAACCGACGCGCTCGATGAGTTGTTAGCGGGGAGTTGGCTTCTGGCGATGAGCCCCATGCAGACGTCAAATTCCACGGAGCCTCACATCAAAGACTGTTTGCATCTTAGTCACCGCTTGTAGAAAATCGTCGTCTTTTTGCACGAATGGATACGCGCATGAAGTTCGAGAAGACCACGCAGTACAGGTCCGAGGAAGGGATCGTCTTCAATCTGTCTCAAATCACCCTCATGGAAAGCGACCGAGGTCGCCTGCGCGAGCTGCACTTTGGCGAAGCGAAACGCGCCCATTACCAAGTCAACAGCATGGTCGTCGATATGTACGACCGAATGCAGACTCGAAACCTGCCATGCCTGCTGACAGTCTGCATTTCCAATCCCCTCATCCGGCAGCAGGCCGATGCTATCAACACTATGCGCGGCAACGCCGCCAAGGGAATTGCTGCGGCCTCAGGTGGCGTTGCCGGGAAGGTAGGTGCGTTCGGTGGGCCGCTCATTGGCTGGGCTTCAGGTGCAGTCGTGACGACAGGTGTCAACTGGTACCTCAAAGGGGCCCTGCCGAACCTGCATGCAGGTGACGTGCTGGTCAGCATCGAGGGAGAGGTCCATGGCGGGATTGGCCCACAGCGCTCTGTCGTGACGCTGGTCATCAAGGTCTGAGGAACTGCACATGCCCTACATCATGCAAACTGTCGTCCTTCTGGTGCTGGGCGCGATCCTCGTTCAGTTTCTGAAACCATACCCGCTGCGCAAGTGGCTGGGTTTGGCGCTGCTGGCAACGGGCTTGATCAGCCTCTTCAAGGTGGGTGAGCAGCAGGCGCTGGGCTTTGATCTGGAGCTGCTAGCACTGCTGGCCGTGCCGCTGGGCGTAGTGCTTTTCCTGACGCGGCGGCGGTTCACGGAGGGGGACTGAAGCCCTGGCACGATTTCTCGGTGCCGTCTCTGGTACTCAGCTTGAACAACCTTCTCAAAATTACGCTTAACACCACGTATTACAGGGCCTCCAGCGGGTTCGAGTCCTACTGGGCCCACCCTCTTTAAAAGCCGCGCACTGCGCGGCTTTTGCGTTTCTGGCGGTCGCCCTAAGCACCCGCGAACACGAGCCTGTAACATGCTCCCTCATTGCCACCCACGCCGGAGCCCATCTTGTCCGCCACCCGCCCTCCCGTCCTCGATGAAATCGACCGCCAGTTGATCGCCGCCTTGCAGATCAATGCCCGTGAAAGCGTGGCCATGCTCGCTCGGCAATTGGGGATTGCCCGCACCACTGTGACCTCGCGCCTGGCGCGCCTGGAAAAGACCCAGGTGATTACCGGCTATGGCGTGCGCCTTGGTCAGCGTGTGGTGGATGGTGGGTTGCAGGCGTATGTGGGGATTACCGTGCAACCGCGTTCCGGCAAGGAAGTGCTGCGTCGCCTCAGCGCCATGGCGCAGGTCCAGCAGCTGTGTGCGGTCAGTGGTGAGTTTGATTATGTGGCCTGGCTGCGCACCGACTCGCCGGAACAGCTGGATCAGTTGCTGGACCAGATCGGCAGTGTCGATGGGGTGGAAAAGACCACCACTTCGATCATCCTCAGTAACAAACTGGATCGCGGACAACCAGTTTGACCACCAATATCGTCACTTCGACTGAAAACAATTCAATTCGACGACACATTGCGTCTTATTAACGAGCGCTACGCTCCCTAGAATGGCTGCCATCTTTTCCTATACTCAACGGGTCGTGCCCCGTCGAGTTGCCAGCAAGGTCAGCCATGAACGCCACCCACAAGAACAATCGCCACCCTGCAGACGGTAAAAAGCCCATCACTATCTTTGGCCCGGATTTCCCGTTCGCCTTCGATGACTGGATTGAACACCCGGCTGGACTGGGCAGTATTCCCGCCGCCAACCACGGGGCCGAAGTGGCGATTGTCGGCGCAGGTATCGCCGGGCTGGTGGCCGCCTACGAGTTGATGAAGCTCGGTCTCAAGCCAGTGGTGTATGAAGCCTCGAAAATGGGTGGGCGCTTGCGCTCCCAGGCGTTTGAAGGGGCCGAAGGCATCATCGCGGAGCTGGGTGGCATGCGCTTCCCGGTGTCGTCGACGGCGTTCTACCACTATGTGGACAAGCTGGGCCTGGAAACCAAGCCATTCCCCAACCCGTTGACACCGGCCTCCGGCAGCACCGTGATCGACCTGGAAGGCCAGACTCATTACGCACAGAAAATCTCCGACCTTCCTGCGCTGTTCCAGGAAGTGGCTGACGCCTGGGCCGACGCCCTGGAGGCCGGCTCGCAGTTCGGAGATATCCAACAAGCGATTCGCGACCGTGACGTGCCACGGCTCAAGGAGCTGTGGAACAAGTTGGTGCCGCTGTGGGACGACCGCACCTTCTATGACTTCGTCGCCACCTCCAAGGCGTTTGCCAAACTGTCGTTCCATCACCGCGAAGTGTTTGGCCAAGTGGGTTTCGGCACGGGTGGCTGGGATTCGGACTTCCCCAACTCGATGCTGGAAATCTTCCGCGTGGTGATGACCAACTGCGACGACCACCAGCACCTGGTGGTCGGTGGCGTGGCGCAAGTGCCCATGGGTATCTGGCGCCATGTGCCTGAGCGTTGTGCACACTGGCCGCAAGGCACCAGCCTCAGCTCCCTGCACCATGGCGCGCCACGGGCCGGGGTCAAGCGCATTGCCCATGCGGCCGACGGGCGTTTCGCGGTGACCGACAACTATGGCGACACTCGTGAATACGCCGCCGTGTTGACCACCTGCCAGAGCTGGCTGCTGACCACCCAGATCGAATGCGACGAGAGCCTGTTCTCGCAAAAAATGTGGATGGCCCTGGACCGTACGCGCTACATGCAGTCGTCGAAAACCTTTGTCATGGTTGACCGGCCTTTCTGGAAAGACAAAGACCCGCAAACCGGCCGCGACCTGATGAGCATGACCCTCACTGACCGCCTGACCCGCGGCACCTACCTGTTCGACAACGGCGACGACAAGCCCGGGGTCATTTGCCTGTCCTATTCGTGGATGAGCGACGCGCTGAAAATGCTCCCGCAGCCCATCGATAAACGAGTGAAGCTGGCCCTCGACGCGCTGAAAAAGATCTACCCGAAAGTCGACCTCAAGGCGCGCATCATTGGCGACCCGATCACCGTTTCCTGGGAGGCCGATCCGCATTTCCTCGGCGCATTCAAGGGCGCGTTGCCGGGCCACTACCGCTACAACCAGCGGATGTATGCGCACTTCATGCAAAAGGACATGCCGGCCGAGCAGCGCGGGATTTTCATCGCTGGCGACGATGTATCCTGGACACCTGCCTGGGTCGAAGGCGCAGTGCAGACCTCACTGAACGCGGTTTGGGGCATCATGAGCCACTTCGGTGGCAGCACTCACCCAGAGAACCCGGGACCGGGGGATGTGTTCGATGAAATCGGCCCCATCGCCCTGGCCGAATAAGGAGTCAAGCCATGCGTGTCGCCCTGTATCAATGCCCGCCATTGCCGCTGGATGTCGCTGGCAATCTCAAGCGTCTGCATAGCGTCGCCCATGAAGCGTGCGATGCCGACGTGCTGGTGCTGCCGGAGATGTTCCTCACCGGCTACAACATCGGTGCAGAAGCGGTGGGGGCGCTGGCCGAAGCGCAGGACGGGCCGTCGGCGCAGACCATTGCCGAACTGGCAAAGAACACCGGCCTGGCGATTCTCTATGGCTACCCGGAACGCACCGAGGACGGTCAGATCTACAATGCCGTGCAATTGATCGACGCCAATGGCCAGCGCCTGTGCAACTACCGCAAGACGCACCTGTTCGGCGACCTCGATCACTCGATGTTCAGCGCCGGCGGCGACGAATTCCCTGTCGTCGAGCTGAACGGCTGGAAGCTGGGATTCCTCATCTGCTACGACCTGGAGTTCCCGGAAAACACCCGACGCCTGGCCCTGGCGGGTGCCGAGTTGATCCTGGTACCGACGGCCAACATGGTGCCCTTCGACTTCATCGCCGACGTCACCGTCCGGGCACGGGCCTTTGAAAACCAGTGCTACGTGGCCTACGCCAACTATTGCGGGCATGAAGATCAGATCCAGTATTGCGGGCAAAGCAGCATCGCCGCGCCGAATGGCCAGCGTGTCGCCCAGGCGGGCCTCGATGAGGCGTTGATCGTCGCCACCCTCGACCGCCAGCTGATACACGACGCGCAAGCCGCCAATCACTACCTGGCGGACCGTCGCCCCGAGCTTTATGCAGCGTTGCACAAGCACTGACGGCCGCGCTTTGCGCTAGCATAGGCACTTCCTACGTTCTGGAAGTGTCCATGCCTGTGCCGGCCCACCCTCATCACCTGCAACTGACCCTGGCCAATGGCCTGCGGGTTTCCCTGCGTCATGCCCCACATCTGAAGCGCTGTGCAGCAGCCTTGCGGGTAGCGGCCGGCAGCCATGACGTGCCGCTGGCCTGGCCGGGGCTGGCACACTTTCTGGAGCACCTGCTGTTTCTTGGCACCGAGGCTTTTCCTGCATCTGATGGCTTGATGGCCTACGTGCAGCGCCACGGTGGGCAGGTCAACGCCAGCACCCGCGAGCGCACCACTGACTTTTTCTTCGAAGTGCCCAAGCAGGTATTGGGCGAAGCGCTGCAACGCCTGGCCGATATGCTCGCTCAGCCGCGCCTGGCCATGGACGATCAACTGCGCGAGCGTGAAGTGCTGCAGGCAGAATTTGTCGCCTGGTCCCAGGATGCCGAGGCACAACATCAGGTTGCGCTACTCGAAGGCCTCGCTGCCGGGCATCCGCTACGGGGTTTCCATGCGGGCAATCGCGACAGCCTGCCGGTTCCACACGAGGACTTTCAACAAGGGTTGCACACGTTTTACCAAGGCTTCTATCACACCGGGCAGATGACCTTGAGCCTTGCCGGCCCACAGTCGCTGGAGGCGCTGCAAGTCCTGGCCCAGCGCTTTGGCGACAGCCTGCGCCCAGGGCCGCTGCGCCCACAGCAAGCACCACCGGCATTGATGAGCGGTGATAAACACCGCTACTCACACCTCGAAAAAAACCGCTTGCATCACATCATTGCCTGCAACACGCCCCGTGAAGCATTGCAGTTCCTTTGCACCTGGCTGAATGCTGCGGCGCCGGGCGGTTTGCTTGCCGAGTTGAAAACCCGCGGATGGGCGAGTGCGTTGCACGCCAAGGTGCTGTACGCGTTTGCCGGGCAGGCACTGCTGGATATTGAGTTCACCCTGGGGCCCAAAGGGGCGCAACAAGCCCCGGCAATCGAAGCACTGTTGAATGACTGGCTGAGCTTTTTTGCTCACAGCGATTGGACTGCGCTGCGTGCAGAGTACGCCCTGTTGGTCGCCCGCCAGCAGCAAACCCGGGGCGCCCTGGCCCTGGCACGGCAGGAAACGCCGCAGTTGTGCGAAGAGCATTGCCAGACCCTTCAGGCGATGCTGGATGCACAGCACCTGACGCCCGCCGAACAAGCCTGGAAGTTGCCGCCAGCCAATCCATTCCTGCAACAGGCATCCAAAGAGCAACGCCCCGGACTGATTCGCGGCCAGACCAGCGCCCATCGCGGGTTACGGAGCTTTGCCCAGGATCGCTCCCGTGGCAGACGGGACCTGCCAGCCCTGACGTTCAGCAGAGCATTGCCAGACGACAATGACGAAGGCGCCCTTTACCTGCGCTGGCAGTTCGATTCATCCGAGCATGGAGCGTTTTTCCCACGCTTGGCCAGCAGCCTCCAGCCGCTGCGAGAAAACGCCCGTCAGGCCGGCGTGGAAATATCCTTCGAGGCCATAGGCAATGACGGGCTCCTGAGGATGACCGGGCTGCATGAGCCCATGCCACTCATCGTCGAACAACTGGCACGCGACCTGGCTCAACCCGACGCGAGCCTTTGGCAAGAGACGCCTGCCAGCCCGGCACCACAGATGGCCATTCGCGAATTGCTCAAGGCATTGCCGGCCTCTACTGCGGACACCGGGCTCATCGCTGATCTCAACGTGTTACCCGACCTGTGGGCCACCGCCCACTGGCAAGGCCTGGGCGTCGGCCTGCCGGCCGCCTGTGAAATGGCGATCAAAAGTGCGGCGGCACGCCTGCCCGGGCAATGCGCCGACGTTGAACACAAGACCCAGCCCATCAACGGCCAACATCGCTGGCAAACAGTAAACACCGCTGGCGATGAAGCCGCCTTGCTGCTGTTCTGCCCGGCACCGAGCCAGTCTCTCGCCGACGAGGCCGACTGGCGATTGCTCGCCCACCTGGCCCAGACCCCGTTCTACCAGCGCCTGCGCGTCGAGCTGCAAGTGGGCTACGCCGTATTCAGCGGTATCCGACAGCTCAATGGGCAAACCGGCTTGCTGCTTGGCGTACAGTCGCCCAGCGTGGCGCTTGAGGGGTTGCTCACTCACATCCGGGCCTTCCTCATGCAACTGCCGGCCTTGATCAATGCCGACGAAAACATGGGCAACGCGGCCCTGGCCGAGCAGTTTTCGCCACACGCACTGCCGATACCCCAAGCCGCCGAATGGCTCTGGCAGGCCCGCCTGGCAGGGCATGGCGCGGACTATCTTGAGCAGTTGCAACAGTTGATCCAGACCCGCACACGCCAGCAGTTGATCAACGCGGCGCAACAACTCAACCAAGCCGCCGGCGGCTGGCTCTGCCTGGCCAATGGGGCTGCGGTGGGCGATCCCTGGCAGCTATGAGCTGATCGTTGCTGATGCTGCAACAGGCTTTTTCCACCAAGACAGCGCTAGCTCGACGAGAAATGAGTAATATTCCCACACACATCTGAACATCTCCGCCTGGAGGTGGACTATATGTATTACTTGGTAGTAAACGTCCCATCCCTTCGTAGGAGTATGAATATGACTTGGTCCAAACCTGCTTACACTGATCTGCGTATCGGTTTTGAAGTCACCATGTACTTCGCCAGCCGCTGATTGCTTTTGTATTGCAATGCAACGCCTCGGCTCGCCGGGGCGTTTTTATTTTGAGTCTTGTGTGAAGGAGCGGCGATGTTTGTCCAGATTCTAGGTTCGGCTGCCGGTGGTGGGTTCCCACAGTGGAACTGCAACTGCGTGAACTGCGCCGGCTTTCGCGACGGCAGCCTGCGCGCCCAGGCGCGCACCCAATCGTCCATCGCCCTGTCCGATGATGGCGTGAATTGGGTGCTGTGCAACGCCTCGCCGGATATCCGCGCCCAATTGCAGGGCTTTGCGCCGATGCAACCGGGCCGAGCCCTGCGCGATACCGGGATTAGCGCAATCATCCTGATGGACAGCCAGATCGACCACACCACTGGCCTGCTCAGCCTGCGCGAAGGCTGCCCGCACCAGGTGTGGTGCACCGACATGGTCCATGAAGACCTGAGCACCGGTTTCCCATTGTTCACCATGCTGACCCACTGGAATGGTGGCCTGGATTGGCAGCGCATCGAGCTGGATACCAGCTTCACCGTCCCTGCCTGCCCCAACCTGCGCTTCACCCCGCTGCCCCTGCGCAGCGCTGCGCCGCCCTACTCGCCCCATCGGTTCGACCCGCACCCCGGTGACAATATCGGCTTGATCGTCGAAGACCTGCGCACCGGCGGCAAGCTGTTCTATGCCCCTGGCCTGGGCAAGGTCGACGCGCCGTTGCTGGAGATCATGGCAGGCAGCGATTGCCTGCTGGTGGACGGCACGATGTGGGATGACGATGAAATGCAACGGCGTGGCGTCGGCACCCGTACCGGCCGCGAAATGGGCCACCTGGCACAGAACGGCCCCGGCGGCATGCTGCAAGTGCTGGAGCAATTGCCCAAGCAGCGCAAGGTGCTTATCCACATCAACAACACCAACCCGATCCTCGACGAGGACTCGCCCGAACGGGCCGAGTTGGCGCGGCGCAACGTGGAAGTAGCCTACGACGGCATGAGCATCAAACTGTAGGAGCGAGCTTGCTCGCGAAAAACGTAAGAGCAACGCATTTATCCACAATGCCCACGTCATCGTTAACGACCATCGCGAGCAAGCTTGCTCCTACAACGGAGACCCCCAATGACCGATACACCGCTGACCCCCGCCGAGTTTGAACAGGCCTTGCGAGCCAAAGGCGCCTTCTACCATATCCATCACCCCTACCACGTGGCGATGTATGAAGGCCGCGCCACCCGCGAGCAGATCCAAGGCTGGGTCGCCAACCGGTTCTACTACCAGGTGAATATCCCACTGAAGGACGCCGCGATCCTTGCCAACTGCCCGGATCGGGAAGTCCGCCGCGAGTGGATCCAGCGCCTGCTCGATCATGACGGCGCCCCCGGCGAAGACGGCGGCATCGAAGCCTGGCTGCGCCTGGGCCAGGCGGTGGGCCTGGACCCGGATCAACTGCGTTCCCAGGAACTGGTGCTGCCCGGCGTGCGGTTTGCCGTGGATGCCTACGTCAACTTCGCCCGCCGGGCCAGTTGGCAAGAAGCAGCCAGCAGTTCGCTGACCGAGCTGTTTGCCCCACAGATCCACCAATCGCGCCTCGACAGCTGGCCCCAGCATTACCCGTGGATCGATCCTGCCGGCTATGAGTATTTCCGCACCCGCCTGGGCCAAGCCCGACGGGATGTCGAGCACGGGCTGGCGATCACGCTTGCGCACTATACCAGCCGCGCCGGCCAGGAGCGGATGCTGGAGATTCTCCAGTTCAAACTCGACATTCTTTGGAGCATGCTCGATGCCATGAGCATGGCCTACGAACTGAACCGCCCGCCCTATCACAGCGTGACTGCGCAGCGGGTCTGGCATAAAGGGATCACCCTATGAGTTTCGACCGCAGCAAAAAACCGACCTGGCGCCAGGGCTACCGCTACCAGTACGAGCCGGCGCAGAAGGGCCATGTGTTGCTGTACCCCGAAGGCATGATCAAGCTCAATGACAGCGCCGCGTTGATTGGTGGCTTGATCGACGGAGAGCGCAGTGTGGCGGCCATCATTGGCGAGCTGGAGCAGCAATTCCCCGGCGTACCCGAACTCGGTGAAGACATCGAGCAATTCATGGAGGTGGCGCGTGCAGAGCACTGGATCGAACTTGCCTGAAAAGCCCGAGATTGGCCTGCCGCTATGGTTGCTTGCCGAGCTGACCTATCGCTGCCCGTTGCAGTGCCCGTACTGCTCCAACCCGCTGGACTTCGCCGAGCAGGGCAAAGAGTTGAGCACCGAACAGTGGATCAAGGTGTTTCGCGAAGCCCGGGAAATGGGCGCGGCACAACTGGGGTTTTCCGGTGGTGAGCCGCTGGTGCGCCAGGACCTCGCCGAACTGATCAGCGAAGCGCGCAAGCTGGGGTTCTATACCAACCTGATCACCTCCGGTATCGGCCTGACCGAGCAAAAGATCAGCGACTTCAAGAAGGCGGGCCTGGACCATATCCAAATCAGCTTCCAGGCCAGCGACGAACAGGTGAACAACCTGCTGGCCGGCTCCAAAAAGGCTTTCGCGCAGAAGCTGGAAATGGCCCGGGCGGTCAAAGCCCATGGCTATCCGATGGTGCTGAATTTCGTTACCCACAGACACAATATCGACAAGATCGATCGCATCATCGAGCTGTGTCTCGCCCTTGAAGCAGACTTTGTCGAACTCGCTACCTGCCAGTTCTACGGCTGGGCGCAACTCAATCGCGTTGGCCTGCTGCCAACCCAGGAACAACTGACCCGCGCCGAACGCATCACCAACGAATACCGCGCCAAGCTGGAAGCCGAAGGGCATCCGTGCAAGCTGATTTTCGTCACGCCGGACTACTACGAGGAACGCCCAAAGGCCTGCATGAATGGTTGGGGCAGCATCTTTCTGACAGTCACACCAGACGGCACCGCCCTACCTTGTCACGGTGCCCGACAAATGCCGGTGCAGTTTCCCAATGTGCGCGATCACAGCATGCAGCACATCTGGTACGACTCGTTTGGTTTCAACCGCTTTCGTGGTTATGACTGGATGCCCGAGCCCTGCCGCTCGTGCGACGAGAAGGAAAAGGACTTCGGCGGTTGCCGCTGCCAGGCGTTCATGCTCACGGGGGATGCCAGCAATGCTGACCCGGTGTGCAGCAAATCCGCCGACCACGGCATCATCCTTAATGCCCGTCTTGAAGCCGAACACGCCACGCAGACCATCGAGCAACTGGCTTTTCGCAATGAGCGAAACTCCCGGCTGATCGCCAAAGGCTGACCGATCAGCGCTTGGCGATGATGTACACCGCATGCACGATGCCTGGGATGTAGCCGCACAGGGTCAACAGAAGATTCAGCCAGAACGCGCCGGCGAAACCCACTTGCAGGAACACACCCAGTGGCGGCACCAGAATGGCGATGATGATACGAATGATATCCATGGGTTCAGCTCCGAAAAATCGGCTCGTGTGAGCCGTACAGCTAATCGACCCTGGGCGTGCGCGAGGGTTCAGTAGAATCTGGCACGGGGCCATCTTCCTCAGGCAAGGATATCCAACCCATGCTTTTGCACGATACTCAGCAACTTGAGCGCCATGCCGCTAGGCTGCTTCTCACCGGATTCCCATTGCTTGACTGTCGAGGCGCTGGTGTTCAGGTAACGGGCGAACACCGGTTGGCTGACATGACTGCGCTCGCGCAGTTGCTTGATCTGGTCGGCAGGTATCTGTGCCGGTACAGGCGCAATGCACAGCTCATCGAATTCACGAAGGGTGGTCTTGCTGATGGCGCCAATCGAATGCAGCGCGCTGGCCGATTGGTGAATGGACTCCAGCGCTTGGCTTTCATATTTTCTGGTCATGATGTATCTCCACAAACTCCCTGAGATCCAGTAATTGCTGGATCTGTATTTCGTTTAAGCCTTCATAGGCCTTTGCCAACGCCCGAAACCCAGTCAATTCCTTGTGACTGATATTGCTTTGATCTTGCTTGGCGAACAGAAACTGGTAAACCCAGTAATGCCTGCCCTTCGCCAGGACGATGGAACGATGCCGGTTGTGATTGAGGCGTTTCTTCCAGACTCCACCGCCCAGATTGTCCGCCTGGCCCCTGAGCATTTCGCCAAATGCCTCTCCTAATTCCGAATCGCAGATCCAGGCCTTGCTGGCGGCATCAGCAAAATGCCGGCTTTTGAATAGTCGCAGCTTCATAGGCATCCCTTCCACACAAACATACCACCCAGTGGTACAGATTAGAAATAGGGCTCACAAAAAATCTTTGCGCCCTACCGGCACTCCCTGCCGGTGCCCGCTAAAAAGCCATTTTTCTCGATAAGCCTCAAGCATCCTTTTCAATCCAGAAATGACACACAAAAAAACGCCCCCAGCCAAAAAAATCAAGCTGGAGGCGCTGCGTATACCGCGAGACGGTTCAGGAAAAAGGGTTAAACGGCGATGCCCTTGCGGCATTGCAGTTGGGCGCTGTGCACGCGGGAGAATGCGCGAGCCAGGCGCAGTAGCATTTCGTCGATATTGCTCTTGCTTAACGTCAGTGCCGGGGTAAAGCGCAGGCAGTTGGGTTGTGGGGCATTGAGGATAAGGCCCTCATAAAGCGCCGCTTTTACCACCGCATCTGCCGAATCATCTGACAAGCTCAGGCCCAACAACAGGCCCTGCCCTCGCAGTTCGCCCTGGCCGTAGCGGTGGGCAAGGCGCGCCAGGCCTTCGCCCAAGTACTGGCCGGTATCACGCACGTGTTCGAGGAAGTCGTGGCTCAGCACGCTTTCGAGCACGGCTACTCCGGCTGCAGCCATCAGGGCATTGCCGTGATGGGTACCTTCCAGCTCACCCAGTTCAAAGCAGCAGGCTTTGCCGCGAGCCAGCAGGGCAGCCAATGGCACCCCGCCGCCCAACCCCTTGCCCAGGGTGACGATGTCGGCGCGCACGCCGTAGCGTTGTTCTGCCAGCAAGGTGCCGCAGCGGCCCATCCCGGTCTGCACCTCGTCGAGAATCAACAAAATGCCCAGCTCCCGGCACAAGCGCTCAACCCCTTTGAGATAATGCTCGGTGGCCGGGATGACACCGGCTTCGCCCTGGATCGGCTCCAGCATGATCGCCACGGTTTGCGCATCGACTGCGGCATGCAAGGCTGGCAGATCGTTGAACGGTACATGGCAAAAGCCCGGCAGTTGCGGTTCGAAACGATTGTCCCCAGCCCCCGCCGAGGCCGCCAGCGTGGTCAGGCTGCGGCCGTGGCAGGCGTTGCTCGCGGTGATAATCCGATAGGCGCCGCCCCGGTGCACTTGGCCCCACTTGCGCGCCAACTTGATGGCCGCCTCGCAGGCTTCTGCACCGCTGTTGAGCAGGTAGGCCTGGTCGCTGCCGGTGCTGTGGCACAGGCGCTCCACCAGGTTCAATTGGCTGCGGTTGTGCAGCCCTATGCCGGGGTTGATCAACGCCTGCGCCTGGTCGGCCAACGCGCACACCAGTACCGAAGGGCTGTGGCCGAGGCTGTTGGCAGCACCGCCCTGGGTAAAGTCCAGGTAGGCACGGTCTTCGCTGTCCCACAGCCAGGAACCCTGGCCACGTACGAAAACCTGCGGCGGACGGGCCACGGTCGGCATCAGGGATTGGCTGGAAAGCTCATCGCGCGGCATCGAGGGTTTCGTGTCCAGTAGCAGATCATCCAGGCTTGGTGCCGGGCGGCGCAGGTTGAACAGGTTCATGCCTGCACACCCCACAGGCGGTTGGCAACCTCAGGTTGGCGGGAGCTCGGCCAGTGGTTTTTTGCCTTGCCTATGTAAACACCATCACTGTAAACGGTATTCATCGCGCGTCTTGGCCCTGTAAGCCCTTTGAATAGGCGCTAGACTAGGCGCCTTGAGGGCGTACAGCCATTTCGATTTTCCAGCTTTTTCGATAAGCGTTACTTATGGATTTCAAGCAACTGCGTTATTTCGTCGCGGTGTACGAAGAAGGCCATGTCGGCCGGGCCGCAGAGCGCCTGTCGATCTCCCAGCCGGCGCTGTCACAGCAGATCCGCCAGCTGGAGCAGCACCTGGACGTGAGCCTGTTCGAACGCAGCAGCAAGCGCCTGTTGCCGACCCTGGCCGCCCACACGTTGTACAACCACGCCCTGCCGTTGCTCGATGGCATGCAGCAAGCCGTCGAGGCCCTGCGACACTTCAAGGGCCAGGCGCTGCGTACCCTGGCCATCGGCGTGCTGCAAACCGTGCATACCAGCCTGGTGCCGCAGATGCTCGAACGTGTGCGTAAAGCCCAGCCACACCTGGTGGTGCAGATCTACGAACTGACGGGCCTGGAGATCGAACGCCGCCTGCTCAATGGTTCTCTGGACATTGGCATCAGTTACCTGCCCGCGCGTCAGCCCGGTCTGCACGGCGTATTGCTGTATGAAGATGAACTGAAAGTAGTCATCCCGGCTGACCATCCTTTGCGTGAATTCAAGAAGGTTTCCCTCAAGCAAGCGGCGGAGTTGCCCATGCTGTTACTGGGGGAAGAGTTCCAGGTCAGGCAGATCTGGCAGGCGCAGTTGGCGAACCTGGGGCGCCGGCCACAGGTCCAGGCGGAACTGAACACCATGGTGGGGATTCTCGACAGCCTGCCCCATACCCGGCTGGCAACCGTTCTGCCCGGCCGCTCACAGGACGAACACAGCAGCCAGGCGCTCCTGTGGAAACCCTTGAGTGAGCCACGGGTACCGCTGAAGGTCGGGTTGGTGTGCCGGGATATACAAAGGCAGCAGGCAACGCTTGAACTACTGCGCACCTTGCTCGAAGACGTGATGAATGGCCCGCATGGACCGGCGGCCACGGTAGACGGGCTGGCCTGAACTTTTTCACGGGCAATAAGAAAACCCCGCCGAAGCGGGGCTTTGCAGACTGTTTCCCTGACATCCATTTCACTCCGCCATCCTGGCAGAATCCTACGTGTCCCTGTTGTTGCTTTGCGCTTCCTGCGCGACGTCCATGTGAAGTAGATTAGCTGTGGATCCAATCTTGCGATAGAGGACGATTAGCAGCACGTCATGTAAGAGAATGCTTACACGCCCTCCCCGCTTAGAACTGTGCTTCGTCCAGCAAGAACAGCGATTCACTACCGGCCTTCACCGAGGCGCTCAGGGAGTGAATTCGCGGTAGCAAGCGGGCAAAGTAGAAGCGCGCCGTCCCCAGTTTGCTGGCGTAGAAATCTTCCTCGGTTTCTTTACCCAAGGCCGCCTTGGCCATCAGTGCCCACATGTAGGCGTAGGCCATGTAGCCAAAGGCGTGCAGATACTCCACCGAGGCCGCGCCGATTTCATTCGGGTTGGTCTTGGCGCGATCCAGCACCCAAGCGGTCAAGGTATCGAGCTCATCGACGGCAACACCCAGCGGTTGGGTGAACTCGGCCAGGTCGCTGCTTGCGGTGGCGATGAAATGGCGGATCTCATCGGCGAACAGGGTGTAGAACGCCCCGCCGCTGCCAACGATCTTGCGCCCCATCAAGTCCAGCGCCTGGATGCCGTTGGTGCCTTCGTAGATCTGGGTGATACGCACATCACGCACCAACTGCTCCTGGCCCCACTCACGAATATAGCCATGGCCGCCAAAAATCTGTTGGCCGTGCACGGTGGTTTCCAGGCCCAGGTCCGTGAGGAACGCCTTGGAAACCGGGGTCAGCAGCGCCACCAGGTCATCCGCGCGCTTGCGGGTCGCGGCGTCTTCGCTGAACTTGGCGGTGTCCAGTTGCATCGCCACATAAGTGGAAAACGCACGACCGCCTTCGTTCGCCGCCTTCATGGTCAGCAACATGCGCCGCACATCAGGGTGGTTGATGATCGGGTCGGCGATCTTGTCCTTGGCCTTGGGGCCAGTCGGCGAGCGGCTTTGCAGGCGATCACGCGCGTATTCCACAGCGTTCTGGTAAGAGCGCTCGCCAGTCGCCAGCCCCTGGATGCCGACGCCCAGGCGCTCGTAGTTCATCATGGTGAACATCGCCGCCAGGCCACGGTTCGGCTCGCCCACCAGGTAGCCGACGGCTTCGTCGAAGTTCATCACACAGGTGGCGGAGGCCTGGATGCCCATCTTGTGTTCGATCGAACCACAGGTCACCGGGTTACGTGCCCCCAGGCTGCCATCGGCATTGACCATGAACTTGGGCACCAGGAACAGCGAGATGCCCTTGGGCCCCGCTGGAGCGTCCGGCAACTTGGCCAGCACCAGGTGGATGATGTTTTCGGTGAGGTCGTGTTCGCCACCGGTGATAAAGATCTTGGTCCCGCTGACCTTGTAGGAACCGTCCGCCTGAGGCTCAGCCTTGGTACGAATAATCCCCAGGTCGGTGCCGGCATGAGGTTCAGTCAGGCACATGGAACCGGCCCACACGCCCGAGTACATATTCGGCAGGTAGGTGGCTTTAAGTTCATCGCTGGCGTGGGTATTGATCGATACGCAGGCGCCGGACGTCAGCATCGGGTACAGGCCAAACGCCAGGCCCGATGAGTTGATCATTTCTTCAACCTGGGCCGACACGGCCTTGGGCATGCCCATGCCGCCGTAGGCCGGATCGCCACCTACGCCCACCCAGCCACCTTCGGCATAGGTCTTGTAGGCTTCGGGGAAGCCGGCCGGGGTGGTGACCACGCCGTTGTCCCAGCGGCAACCTTCCTCGTCCCCGTTGCGACTCAGCGGGGCGATGGTCTTGGCCGTGACTTTGCCAGCCTCTTCAAGGATTGCCTCGACGGTTTGGGCGTCGACGGTCTCGGCCAGGGCCGGCAATTGCGCCCACAGCTTGGCAACCTCGAATACTTCGTTGAGGACGAAGCGCATATCGCGCAGCGGCGCTTTGTAGTCAGCCATGGCAAACCTCGTAGGAACGTTAAAAGTGATTCGGTAGGATCGGTTTCACAGACCCTGAGTGTAACCGAACAACTTTTGTGACACATAGGGTCTGCTTGTGACCGACAAGTATTTTTCAGTCACACAACCTTCATTCCTACCGCTACAGGGCGAACATCTCGGCAGGCAGACTCATCAAGCAATCACTGCCCGCCTCCACCGCCGCACGATGGGCACTGGTGCGCGGCAACAGACGCTTGAAGTAAAACTCGCAGGTCGCCAACTTGCCACGGGCGTAGTCCGCATCGCCCTGGCCTGCATCCAACTGCGCCTGGGCCACCAGCGCCATGCGCAACCACAGGTAGGCATGGATGATGTAGCCGCTGTACATCAAGTAATCCAGGGCCGCAGCACCGACTTCATCGGGGTTTTTCATCGCGGCCATGCCGACCTTGGTCGTCAACTCGCCCCATTGCTGGTTCAACTCATTGAGCTGCGCGACCTGGGCCTTGAGTTGTGGATGCTCGGCATTCGCCGCACAAAACTTATGCACGATTTTGGTAAAGCCGCGCAGCAGCTTGCCTTGGCTGCCCAGCACCTTGCGCCCCAGCAAATCCAGGGCCTGGATGCCGTTGGTGCCTTCATAGATCGGTGCGATCCGACAGTCGCGCACCAACTGTTCCATGCCCCATTCGCGGATAAACCCGTGGCCGCCAAACACCTGCATGCCGTGGTTGGTCACCTCCAGGCCGGTTTCCGTCATAAAGGCTTTGCAGATCGGGGTGAGGAACGCCAACAGATCCTCAGCCTGCTGGCGCTGCTGCGGGTCGTCGCTCAAGTGCGCGGTATCCAGCAGTTGTGCGGTGAAGTACGTCAGGGCGCGGTTACCTTCATTGAAGGCCTTCATGGTCAGCAACATGCGCCGCACATCGGGATGCACGATGATCGGGTCCGCCGGTTTTTCCGGGGCCTTGGCGCCGGTCAGGGCGCGCATCTGCAGACGGTCGTTGGCGTACTTGATCGCGCCCTGGAAGCTCGCTTCACCCAGGCACAACCCCTGCATGCCCGTGCCCAGGCGCGCATGGTTCATCATGGTGAACATGCAGTTCAGGCCCTTGTTGGCCTCACCGATCAGGTAGCCCTCGGCACCATCGAAATTCAGCACGCAGGTGGCCGAGGCCTTGATCCCCATCTTGTGCTCGATGGAGCCGCAACTGACCCCATTGCGCGCGCCGGAATCGGCGAGGAACTTGGGCACGATAAACAGCGAAATCCCCTTGGTGCCAGCAGGCGCGTCCGGCAACTTGGCCAACACCAGGTGGATGATGTTTTCACTCATGTCGTGCTCGCCGGCAGAGATGAAGATCTTGCTACCGGTCACCGCATAGCTGCCGTTGGCCTGGGGCACAGCGCGGGTCTTGATGATGCCAAGGTCGGTGCCACAGTGGGCTTCGGTCAGGCACATGGTGCCCGTCCACTGTCCGGCGGTGAGTTTGCTCAGGTAGGTGTCTTTCTGCTCTGCGGTGCCGTGGGCGTGAATCGCCGTCATGGCACCGTGGGTCAGGCCAGGGTACATGCCCCAGGAGGTGTTGCTGGAGCCGATCATCTCGCTGAGCACCAAGCCCAGGGAAGACGGCAGACCTTGGCCGCCGTAGGCCGGATCCGCTGCCAGGCCATGCCAGCCGCCCTCGACGTATTGCGCGAAGGCTTCCTTGAAACCTTTGGGTGCGGTCACCACGCCGTTGTCAAAATGGCAGCCCTCTTCATCACCTGGACGGTTCAACGGGGCCAGCACGTTTTCGCAGAACCGGGCGCCCTCTTCGAGGATCGCGCTGACCATATCCGGGCTGGCCTCGGTGGCCCCCAGGGCAGCGTAATGAGCAGGGAAGTCAAACACGTGATCGATCAGAAAGCGCATGTCGCGCAGGGGAGCTTTATAGGCAGGCATGGTGATGTCTCCGGCGGCAGATGGCTTCAACCTACTGCTGCCGATGGCCCTGGACAATCACTGTACAGGCGCTGAATACACCGCCATCACTCAACCGGCAGCGCCCTGCATACGCACCGCGCCACGGCGGTTCTGGCCGGCGGCCACCACGCAGTTACGCCCGGCGCCCTTGGCGTTGTACAGCGCCTGGTCCGCGGACTTGAGCACTTCTTCCGGGGTGCGTTGCTCGGCCTGGCGCTCGGCGACGCCGATGCTCACGGTCACCGACACGCTGGAATCACCGCCACCCGAACGGCGCTGACGCCCCTGGTGATCGTCCTGGGGGCGGTTGTCCTGGTTGCGCAACTTGATGTGGTAATTGGCGATGATCTCGCGAATTTCTTCCAGGTGCGGCAGGCATTCATCCAGGGTCTTGCCGGCAAACACCACGGCAAACTCTTCGCCGCCATACCGATAGGCCCGGCCACCGCCGCTGACTTTCGACAGCTTGCTGGCCACCAGCCGTAGCACCTGGTCGCCAACGTCGTGGCCGTGGGTGTCGTTGAAACGCTTGAAGTGATCGACGTCGCTCATCGCCAGCACATAGTTGCGCCCCAGGCGCTGCATGCGCTCGTTGAGGGCCCGGCGCCCCGGCAGGCCGGTGAGTTCATCGCGAAAGGCCATCTGATAGGCCTCATGGGCCACACCCGCGGCGATCATCAACATCACCTGGCTGCACATGATGTTCAGGGTGAACGGCAGGATAAAAGTCTGCGGCAACATCCAGAACATCCCCAGCAACCCCACCAACTGCGCGGCATGCAACGGCCGAGGCTCACGCCAGTACTGGGCTGCCAGTGCGACAAAACCCAGCAGGAACATCGGGTACGACAGCTGGATCAGACTCATCCACGCGCCATGCAACGCAGGCCAGCGAATCTCCGCCAGCCAGTTGAGCAACGGCCCCGGATAACTCTGCTCCAGGCCCAAGGCCACGCTGCCTACGGCAAGCAGCACCGCGCAGCGTGCGACAAAGTCGCGGAACAAGTGAGTCTTCTCCTGCCAGAGTGCATAGATGCTGAACAACATCGGCAGGAGCAGGCACACCAGATGAAACACCACGGCGGCGTCTTCACGCACGCGGCCATGGTCGCGGTAGAAATCCGTCTGGGTATCCAGCAAGAAGTAGGCGACGTACACGGTAATCATCAGGAACAGCTCACGCTGCCTGCGGTACACCGCGCAATAGGCACCGCCCAGCAGCAACACCAGGGTCGGCAGGACGTTGAACAAGGAGGTGAAGAAGACGTTGAGGTCCTTGACGTAAGCAGCCGACAACCCCGCCAGCAATAACAGCAACGATGGTAGGAAATGACTGAAACGTACAGCAGACGCGCGCGACAAGGGTAAAGCTCCGACCCACAAAAAAGATGGCACAGTGCCTTCACTGTTCACAGTTAAGCACATTCAATGTGACCTGCATCACATTGCCATCACTGTAACGGCAGCAAGGCGTAATCCCTGAGCGCGCCACTCAGGTTTTTTCACCCGTCCACAAAAAAGCCGCCGCTCCCGAAAGAGCGGCGGCTTGGCAGTGAACCCGCCGGGGCTTAGTAGCCCAGGTCGAAGTTCTCTTCTTTCATGTCCATCAGGTTGTTGGCACCCGACAGCATGGTTGCTACGTGGGTGCGGGTACGCGGCAGGATGCGCTGGAAGTAGAAGCGCGCAGTCTGCAGCTTGGCGGTGTAGAAGCCTTCTTCGCTGGTGCCGGCAGCCAGTTTTTCGGCAGCCAGGCGCGCCATGTCGGCCCAGAAGTAAGCCAGGCAGGCATAACCGGAGTACATCAGGTAGTCCACGGAGGCGGCACCGACTTCTTCACGGTCCTTCATGGCAGCCATGCCGACCTTCATGGTCAACTCGCCCCATTCCTTGTTCAGTGCCGCCAGCGGTGCGACGAACTCGCTGACCGCTGCATTGCCTTCGTTGGCCTGGCAGAACTTGTGCACGATCTTGGTGAAGCCCTTGAGCGCTTCGCCCTGGGTCATCAGCACTTTACGGCCGAGCAGGTCCAGCGCCTGGATGCCGGTGGTGCCTTCGTACAGCATCGAGATGCGGCTGTCGCGAACGTTCTGCTCCATGCCCCACTCGGCGATGAAGCCGTGGCCACCGTAGATCTGTACGCCGTGGTTGGCGGATTCAAAACCGACTTCGGTCATGAACGCCTTGGCGATTGGAGTCATGAACGCCAGCAGGCCATCAGCCTGTTTCTTGGCTTCGTCGTCGGTGCCGTACTTGACGATGTCTACTTGCTTGGCAGTGAAGTACACCATCGCACGGTTGCCTTCGGCGAAGGCTTTCATGGTCAGCAGCATACGACGCACGTCCGGGTGGACGATGATCGGGTCAGCGGCCTTGTCCGGCGCTTTCGGGCCAGTCAGGGAACGCATCTGCAGGCGGTCACGCGCATATTTCAGGCCACCCTGGAAACCGATCTCGGCATGGGACAGGCCTTGCAGCGCGGTACCCAGGCGAGCGGTGTTCATAAAGGTGAACATGCAGTTCAGGCCTTTGTTCGCCGGGCCGATCAGGTAACCGGTGGCCGCGTCGAAGTTCATCACGCAGGTGGCGTTGCCGTGGATGCCCATCTTGTGTTCCAGGGAGCCACAGGACACCGCGTTGCGCTCACCCACCGAACCATCGGCGTTGGGCAGGAACTTAGGCACGATAAACAGCGAAATACCTTTGGTGCCAGCCGGAGCATCCGGCAGGCGGGCCAGTACGATGTGGACGATGTTGTCGGCCATGTCGTGCTCACCGGCCGAGATGAAGATCTTGGTCCCGGAGACTTTGTAGGAACCGTCGGCCTGAGGCTCGGCCTTGGTGCGCAGCATGCCCAGGTCGGTGCCGCAGTGCGGTTCGGTCAGGCACATGGTGCCGGTCCACTCGCCCGAGACCAGTTTGGTCAGGTAGGCGTCTTGCTGCTCGGGGGTACCGTGCTCGGAAATGGTGTTCATCGCGCCATGGGACAGGCCTGGGTACATGCCCCACGACCAGTTGGCTTCACCGACCATCTCGCTGACAGCCAGGCCCAGGGATTCCGGCAGGCCTTGGCCGCCGTGCGCCACGTCGTGGGCCAGGCTCGGCCAGCCGCCTTCGACGAATTGCTTGTAGGCTTCTTTGAAACCAGTAGGGGTTTTAACGCCTGACTCGCTCCAGGTGCACCCTTCGATGTCACCGACGCGGTTCAACGGGGCCAGCACTTGCTCACAAAACTTGGCGCCTTCTTCGAGAATGGCGTCAACCATGTCTGGGGTAGCGTCCTGGCAAGCCGGCAGACTCTGATAGTGCGCTTCGTAGCCGAGCAGTTCGTCACGAACGAAGCGAATATCACGCAAGGGGGCCTTGTAGTCAGGCATAGCGATAAACCTCTGCTGATGAATCCTGGAATGAACAACCGCGTGGATTTGTTGTAGCGGTCAAACAGCTGTTTGAAACATACGTTTACGACCAATCCTTGTCAAGCGCCCAGCAGATGCCGTTTGTCATGACGCAGGTCAACGCCAGGCGCGACGAGGCCTGCAGCGTGATGCCGCACAGAATTTCAACGGGAGATAAATGTAGGAGCCGGCTTGCCGGCGATAGCGGCGTATCTGGCACGCCGCAATCGCCGGCAAGCCGGCTCCTACAGGAGAATCGGGGGGATCAGGCGTAGGTGTCGATCAACGTGCCGAGCATTTCGTCGGAAGCCTTGGCGACTTTCGCACCCAGCTCCACTTGAAGCTTGCCTTCAGCCAGTTCCACCATATTGCTTGCGGAGCTGGTCGGCTGGCCGCGATTGACCGCCTGCAAGCGGTCATTCTGCGCATCCGAAGGCTGGCTGGTGGCAGCACTGGCGATTTTGCCGGCGGCCTGGTCGACGCGGTTTTGCCCAGCCTGAATCGTGCTCAGGCCTGAATAAAACGCACTGCTTCCAGAGATTTCCATGGCGTGAACCTGCCTTGCAATAAATCGTGAATCCTTATTGAAGCAGACAATCTGGCAAAAGGCCCGTCAATAACACTAATGGCATAATGCCTTATCGCTAGGAAAAACTAATCAAGCAAGTCCAATTGCAGGTACTCGGCCACCGCTTCGGCCGTGGGCTGCTTGAGCCTCGGCACCCGCCCCAGGCATGGCGCGGGCAGGCGTTCGGCCAAGGTGGCGAGGTTTTCTTCCAGACGGGAGGTCTTCGGGTCGATGATATTGGCCACCCATCCTGCCAACGGTAAACCGTCCCGGGCGATGGCTTCGGCGGTCAACAAGGCATGGCTGATGCAACCCAGGCGTACGCCCACCACCAGAATCACCGGCAGCTTGAGCGCCTTCGCCAAGTCTGACAGGTTGTCCTGGTCGGCCAGCGGCACGCGCCAGCCGCCTGCGCCTTCGATCAAGGTGAAGTCTGCTTGCTTGCCGAGGATATGTTGCATCGGCTTGAGCAAGGCTTGCACAGTCAGCGCCACACCGGCTTCACGGGCCGCCAGGTGCGGCGCAATGGCGGGTTCAAAGGCCAGTGGATTGACTTCGGCGTAGGTAAGCGGCAACGAGCACTCGGCCAGCAAGGCCAGGGCATCGGCGTTGCGCAAGCCACGGCTGGTCACTTCGCACCCAGAGGCCACAGGCTTGCCGGCGGCGGTGCTCTTGCCGGCCTGTCGGGCGGCGTGCAGCAGGCCGGCGGCGACGGTGGTCTTGCCGACATCGGTGTCAGTGCCAGTGATGAAATAGGCAGCGCTCATAATGGTTTCTCCAGTACGGCGTACACAACTTGATAGGTTGCCGGCAGGCCCCGGGCCTGGCGGAACTGCTCATAGGCCTGCACCAGTGCAACAATCCGCGCCCGGCCCGTCAAGCCACCGGGGCGCCCCGGGTTCAGATTGTGCGCCCCCAATGCTTTCAATTCGTGGGTCAGTCTGCGCACATCCGGGTAATGCAGCACGTGGGGGCACTGTTCCAGGCTCACCACGCGCAAACCACTGGCGGCGCACAGCTGTTGATAAGCACTGAACGGGCGAAAGCGATTGACGTGCACCAGGCCGTCCGCCGCCCGCCAGCTTTCGCGCAGCTCATCCAGCGTACCGACGCACAGGCTGGCAAACGCCAGCACCCCGCCAGGCTGCAATACGCGTCGGGCTTCACTGAGCACCGCGGTGAAGTCCGCGCACCACTGCACCGCCAGGCTGGAGAAGATCAACTCACAACGGCCATCCTGTAACGGCAAGCGTTCGGCATCCCCGGCGATAAAATGCTCGGCACCGCCCAAGGGTCGCGCGTGATGGAGCATACCTTCGGCGATATCCAGCGCCAGGCCCTGGCTCTGGGGAAACGCCCCATTCAATGCGCGACTGAAATACCCGGTGCCGCAGCCCAGGTCCAGCCAGCGCCCAGGCAGTAGCGACGACGGCAAGCGCCTGAGCAACTCGCCGCCGACGTCACGCTGCAACTGGGCAACGCTGTCATAACTGGCCGCCGCCCTGGAAAACGACGCCGCGACCTGGCGCTTGTCGGGCAAGGCGCCCGGCAGTGGAGGATGGGACAAATCAGTCATCACCGCACTCATGCAAGAAAGCCTGGATCGCCCCCGCCACTCCATGGGGGTTATCCAGTAGGAAAGCGTGGCCGGCTTGTTCAATCAGGCCGATCTCAACATCAGGTAACAACTTCAGCAACTCGGTTGCCGCCTCACAGGGCACCAGCTCGTCCAGGCCGGCAAACAGATGCAACTGCGGACCACGAAAAGCCTGCAAGGCCTCGCGGGTGTCCAGTTGTGCGAGCAGTTCAAGGCCGGTCATCAACATGCTGGACGGGGTAGCCGGCGCGCTGCTGACCAGCAAGCGCGCAATGCCCCGTGGGTCTTGCGTGCCCTTGGCACACAGCAAGCCGAAGCGTTTGAGGGTGACTTGCGAGTCGGCATGGCAACCGGCCAGGAACGCATCAAAGGTCTCAGCCGGCATTGCGCTGGGCCAGCCCTCATGGGCAACAAAACAGGGGTTGCTGGCCAAGGTCAGCAAGCCGCAGCAGCGTTCACCGCGCCGTGCCGCCAACTCGGACGCGAGCATCCCGCCCAGGGACCAGCCGCCCAGCCAGACGTTATCTGGCAAGGTGGCGTCGAGTTCGTCGAGCCATTCATCAAGATCGCTGCCGGCGAGCGCTGGCAACGGCTCGATATCCACCCGCAGATGCTCATCCAGACCACGCAGGGCAGCAGCCAGGGGTTCCAGTGGCGATACGCCCAGGCCCCAACCGGGAAGTAATATCAGTCGGTCACGCATGGTCGGACTCCCGGCCTGACAAGCGGAAACACTCGTCCAGTGCGTCTAACAATAGTCGCACCTGCGCCTCGTTGTGGGCGGCACTCAAGGTCACGCGCAAACGGGCACTGCCAGCCGGCACAGTGGGCGGGCGGATTGCCGTGACCATGATCCCGCGCTCACGCAGCATCTGCGACAGACGCACCGCCCGAGCACTGTCGCCAATCATGATCGGCTGGATCGGTGTGAAGCTGTCCATCAACTCCAAGCCGATCTGCTCGGCACCCTCGCGGAACTGGCGGATCAACGCATTCAAATGCTCACGCCGCCAGTGTTCGCTGCGCAGCAACTCCAGGCTTTTGAGGGTGGCGCAGGCCAGCGCCGGCGGCTGGCTGGTGGTGTAGATGTAGGGGCGGGCAAACTGGATCAGGCTTTCGATCAGTTCCTCGCTGCCGGCAACAAACGCCCCCGCGGTACCGAACGCCTTACCCAGGGTGCCGACCAATACCGGCACATCTTCCTGGCTCAGGCCGAAATGTTCGACGATCCCACCACCCTTGGCGCCCAGCGGGCCGAAGCCGTGGGCATCATCAACCATCAGCCAGGCGCCCCTAGCCCGTGTTTCGCGGGCCAGGGTCGGCAAGTCGGCAAGGTCACCGTCCATGCTGAACACGCCGTCGGTAACCACCAGGGTATTGCCGCAGGCTTTTTCCAGGCGTGTGGCCAGGCTGGCCGCATCGTTGTGCAAATAACGATTGAACCGCGCACTAGACAGCAAACCCGCGTCCAGCAGGGACGCGTGGTTGAGCCGGTCTTCCAGCACCGTATCACCCTGCCCCACCAGCGCGGTGACGGTGCCGAGGTTGGCCATATAACCGGTGGTGAACAGCAAGGCACGCGGGCGCCCGGTGAATTCGGCCAATGCCTCCTCCAACGCATGGTGCGGCGTGCTGTGGCCGACCACCAAGTGTGAGGCGCCACCGCCCACGCCCCAACGGGCAGCACCAGCCTGCCAGGCTTCGATCACTTGTGGGTGATTGGCCAGGCCCAGGTAATCGTTATTGCAAAAGGCCAATAACGGCTGGCCGTCCACCACCACCTGCGGGCCTTGCGGGCTTTGCAACAGCGGGCGTTGGCGATAGAGATTATCGGTACGGCGGGCAGCGAGGCGCGCGGCGAGATCGAAAGACATGCTGGCCTCATATTCAAGGGATTGAACTCGATCAAAAATGTGGGAGCGGGCTTGCCCGCGATTACGGTGTGTCAGTCAGCTAATGTCTTGACTGACTCTCCCTGATCGCGGGCAAGCCCGCTCCCACATTTGGATGGCGTTTCAATCAGACGACAGCGTTGTAGAACTGCTCGCTGCTCTTCTGCTCGACCAACGCCTGCTCAATCGCCGCCTGGTGGACCTCATCGGCGTGCTCTTCACGGGCTTCCGGCAAGATGCCCAGGCGTGAGAACAGCTGCATGTCCTTGTCCGCCTGCGGGTTGGCGGTGGTCAGCAATTTGTCGCCGTAGAAAATCGAGTTGGCACCGGCAAAGAACGCCAGGGCCTGCATCTGCTCGTTCATCGCTTCACGGCCGGCGGACAGGCGCACATGGGATTGCGGCATCAGGATGCGCGCCACGGCGAGCATGCGGATAAAGTCGAACGGATCGATATCCTCGGCATTCTCCAGCGGCGTACCCGCCACCTTCACCAGCATGTTGATCGGCACCGATTCCGGATGCTCCGGCAGGTTGGCCAACTGGATCAGCAGGTTGGCGCGGTCGTCCAGGGATTCGCCCATGCCGAGGATGCCGCCCGAGCAGATCTTCATCCCCGAATCACGCACATACGCCAGGGTTTGCAGGCGCTCGCTATAGGTGCGGGTGGTGATGATCGAGCCGTAGAACTCCGGCGACGTATCCAGGTTGTGGTTGTAGTAGTCCAGGCCTGCCTGGGCCAGGGCCTCGGTCTGGTCCTGGTCCAGACGACCCAGGGTCATGCAGGTTTCCAGGCCCATGGCCTTCACGCCTTTGACCATCTGCAACACATAGGGCATGTCTTTGGCCGATGGATGCTTCCAGGCGGCGCCCATGCAGAAGCGGGTCGAGCCGATAGCCTTGGCACGTGCCGCCTCTTCGAGGACTTTCTGCACTTCCATCAGCTTTTCTTTTTCCAGGCCGGTGTTGTAGTGGCCCGACTGCGGACAATATTTGCAATCTTCCGGGCAGGCACCGGTCTTGATCGACAGCAACGTGGAAACCTGCACCCGATTGGCATCGAAATGCGCGCGGTGCACGGTCTGCGCCTGGAACAGCAGGTCATTGAACGGCTGGACGAACAGGGCTTTGACTTCGGCCAAAGACCAGTCGTGACGCAAGGTGGCAGTGAGGCTGGCGCTCATGGGCGATTCCTTGTTTATGCTTGGGCAAGCGCTGTGGGAAGGGCAATACCCACAGGCACGACACGGATGCTCGGCATATTTAAGGAAGATTCATGCACTGTCAACCTGACTACAAACACAAGGTTTACATCTGGTTAAAAAGCAATCAAATCTGTTTGATCTGTGATGAAGCCACTGACTCGGCCGCGACGTTGTGCAACGCCTGCGAAATCGACCTGCCGTGGCTGACACAGGGCTGCCAGGTGTGTGCCCTGCCCTTGCCAGCCAGCGGGCTGATCTGCGGCCAATGCCAGCGGTCACCGCCCGCGTTCAACCAAGTGGTGGCGCCGTGGACCTACCACTTTCCCGTGGACAGCCTGATCAGCCGCTTCAAGCACCAGGGCAAATGGCCCCTGGGGCATTTGCTGGCGAGCCTGTTGGGAGAATGCCTGCAACACCGCTTCGACAATGCCGAACTGTCACGGCCCGAGCGCTTGCTGGTGGTGCCGATGGCCACCAAACGCTTGCGCCAACGCGGTTACAACCAGGCCGCCATGCTCGCCCGCTGGCTGAGCCAGGACCTCGACCTGCCCCTGGATGAACAGGCGCTGCTACGCCCCCATGACACCATCGCCCAGCAGCAACTGGACGCCAAGCAGCGCCAGCGCAACCTGCTCAAGGCCTTTGCCCTGGCACCCGGCGCGCGGGTCCAGGGCCAACATCTGGCGCTGGTGGATGATGTGCTGACCACCGGCGCCACCGCCCACAGCCTGGCGCGCTTGCTGATGGACGCCGGCGCGCGCCAGGTCGACGTGTATTGCCTGGCGCGCACACCCAAGCCCGGCACATGACTTGACTCTGGCGACGCCTGCCCGCAACGTCCTGTGCATTCCAAGCCAGTGTGCAGCCGTTCGCCATGCCTTTACCGTCTCTGTTGAGCCAACATATCGTCCGTCGCCCGCAGCGCATCGCCTTGCTGCAACATATCGCCGAACAGGGCTCCATTACCCGCGCCGCGAAAAGCGCCGGTTTAAGCTACAAGGCCGCGTGGGATGCCATCGATGAATTGAACAACCTGGCGCAAAAACCCCTGGTCGAACGCAGCGTCGGCGGTAAGGGCGGCGGCGGTGCGCGGCTCTCGGCAGAGGGTGAGCGGGTGTTGCGCCTGTATCAGCGCCTGCAAACCCTGCAAGCCCAGGTACTGGAGGCCGCTGAAGACGCCAGCGACTTCAACCTGCTGGGCCGCCTGATGCTGCGCACCAGCGCGCGTAACCAATTGCATGGCCAGGTGATCGCCATCGATAGCCATGGCCGTAATGATCGGGTGCGCCTGGAACTGGCCGGTGGCCTGACCCTCGATGCACAGATCACCCATGACAGCACCCTGCGCCTGGAGCTGGAAATTGGCACTGAGGTGGTCGCGCTGATCAAGGCCGGCTGGCTGGAGTTGATCGCGGCGGACCTGGCACCTGAGCCTGGATTTAACTGCATGGGCGGCGTGGTCGAGGCCATTCTTGATGCCGATGATGGTCCCAGTGAGGTGCGCATTGTCTTGCCGAATGGGCTGGTGCTGTGTGCACTGGCGGCGCCCGAGCAGCTCAAGGCGCTGGGGGCGGGTGAAGGCACGCGGGTACAGGTGCAGTTTGCGCCGAGCAATGTGCTGTTGGGCACGCCGGTTTAGGTGATCTTTAGGGCCTCATCGCGGGCAAGCCTGCTCCCACATTTGACCGGTGTACACAGAAACATTGTGGGAGCGGGCTTGCTCGCGAAGGCGATAGTACACACACCACCTATCTCCAGCCCGGTGCGCTACCATACCCGGCCGGACGCGGCGACCTGCTGCGCGCAGGAGTTCGCATGGCCCACCCGTTTGAAACATTGACCCCCGACCTGGTTCTTGACGCTGTCGAAAGCATCGGCTTCCTCAGCGACGCCCGCGTATTGGCGCTCAACAGCTACGAAAACCGCGTCTATCAGGTCGGCATCGAAGACAGCGAACCGCTGATCGCCAAGTTCTACCGGCCCCAGCGCTGGACCAACGAGGCGATCCTCGAAGAACACCGCTTCACCTTCGAACTGGCCGAGTGCGAAGTGCCGGTCGTGGCCCCGATGATCCATAACGGCGAAAGCCTGTTCGAACACGCGGGTTTTCGTTTCACCCTGTTTCCCCGCCGTGGTGGCCGGGCGCCGGAGCCGGGCAATCTTGATCAGTTGTACCGCCTCGGGCAGTTGCTCGGACGCTTGCATGCGGTCGGTGCCACCCGTCCCTTCGAACACCGCGAAGCCCTGGGCGTGAAGAACTTCGGCCATGACTCCCTGAACACCCTGCTCGAAGGCAATTTCATTCCCAAGAGCCTGTTGCCCGCCTACGAGTCCGTAGCCCGCGACCTACTCAAGCGCGTGGAAGACGTGTACAGCGCCACGCCGCACAAGAACATCCGCATGCACGGCGACTGCCACCCCGGCAACATGATGTGCCGCGACGAGATGTTCCATATCGTCGACCTCGACGACTGCCGCATGGGCCCGGCGGTGCAGGATTTGTGGATGATGCTCGCCGGTGATCGCCAGGAATGCCTGGGGCAACTGTCGGAACTGATGGACGGCTACCAGGAGTTCCACGATTTCGACCCTCGCGAGCTGGCGCTGATCGAACCCTTGCGCGCCTTGCGCCTGATGCATTACAGCGCGTGGCTGGCACGGCGCTGGGATGACCCGGCGTTCCCCCACAGCTTCCCGTGGTTTGGCAGCGAGCGGTATTGGGGCGACCAGGTGCTGGCGCTGCGCGAGCAATTGTCGGCGCTTAACGAAGAACCGTTGAAGTTGTTTTAAATGAAATCACGCGCGCTCAGCATGTAGGAGCGTGCTTGTCTCCGGGCGGCGTTCCGACGAAGGTCGTTAACGATAACGCGGGAAACCTGACACCCAGCGGTGCCCTCAGGTTTTTCGCGAGCAAGCTCGCTCCTACAAAAAGCCAACCCATCGATAGACAAATTTCCTTACAATCACGGCTTTGTTAGCTGCCTATGCAAGGATTCTGCATGCAAGCCGCCAACCCGCGTCGCGGGTACATCCTGGGCCTGAGTGCCTACATCATCTGGGGCCTGTTCCCGCTCTACTTCAAAGCCATCGCCAGCGTGCCGGCTGCCGAAATCATCGTCCACCGCGTGCTGTGGTCGGCGCTGTTCGGCGGTTTGCTGT
This sequence comes from Pseudomonas sp. FH4, assembly GCF_000510915.2. Lineage (NCBI taxonomy): Bacteria > Pseudomonadati > Pseudomonadota > Gammaproteobacteria > Pseudomonadales > Pseudomonadaceae > Pseudomonas > Pseudomonas sp. FH4. The sequence goes on from NZ_AOHN01000012.1 coordinate 88,433, forward strand.
TGCTGGTGTGGAAACACCCCGGCTGGTGGCGTGAACTGCGGGACAACCCCAAGCGTCTGGCGATCCTGGCGCTGAGCGGCTCGTTGATCGCGGGCAACTGGCTGACCTATGTGTGGTCAGTCAACAGTGGGCGCATGCTCGAAGCCAGCCTGGGTTACTACATCAACCCGCTGGTCAACGTGCTGCTGGGCATGCTGATCCTCGGCGAACGCCTGCGCCGCCTGCAATGGGTGGCCGTCGGGCTGGCCGCCGTGGGTGTGGCGCAACAGGTGTGGCAGGTCGGCAGCTTGCCGTGGGTGTCGCTGGTACTGGCGCTGACCTTTGGCTTCTATGGCTTGATCCGCAAGCAGGCGCCGGTCAAGGCGCTGCCGGGGTTGGTGGTGGAAACCTGGATGCTGGTGCCGATTGCCCTAGCGTGGTTGCTGCTCAATCCGACAGCCCACAGCGCGAATATGGCGTTCTGGAGCACCTCCGAGGCCTGGTGGCTGGTAGCCGCAGGCCCGGTGACCTTGATCCCGTTGGTCTGCTTCAACGCCGCTGCGCGGCATTTGCCGTACACCACCCTGGGATTCCTGCAGTACCTGGCGCCGACCCTGGTGCTGCTGCAAGCCGTATTGCTGTTCGGCGAACACATGACCCCCGCCAGCCTGGTGGCGTTCGTGTTTATCTGGGCCGGGCTGGCGGTCTACAGCGTTGATGCATGGCTGAGCCTGCGCAAACGCTGATCAAATAACGTACAAACCCCTGCATGCCACAGCCGGCGTGGCTTGCAGGCTTTCACCCCAAGGTTATCCACAGCCTGATCCCCGGTGTTTGTGCACAAGCCGTTGAAATTGCTCGTTTTTTGCTCAGCGCACGGAGAGCCCCGGCCGGCGTGGCCTGGCGCCGGGTCTCTACAGCTTATCCACAGGCCCATGCAAGATTTCCATGAACAACCCTGTGGACGGTTATTCCTCGCTGCGCAGTTGCAATTCCACCATCAAATCGTCGGCCAGGGTTTCCAGCGCAGCCTGCAACTCATCCAATGCCAGGGTGGAGGGCACCGCCAGCGCAGCTTCGGCGTGAAACAACGGGTCGCTGCTCATTGGCGCCGGACGCACGTCGGTGCTCAGGCGTTCCAGGTTGACTCCTTGCTTGCTCAACAGCGCGGTGATTTCGCGCACGATGCCTGGCCGATCATTGCCCACCAGGGTCATCAGGATCGGCTTGCTCGCGCTCGCCTGCCCGCCACTGCCCTCACCCACCAGCACCCGAATGCCATGGGTGGATAGGTCCTCCAGGGCGCTGACCAATTCGCTGCGGTTTTCCATCGGCACACTGACCCGCAGGATCCCGGCAAATTGCCCGGCCATATGGGCCATGCGGCTTTCCAGCCAGTTGCCACCGCGTTCGGCAATGCAGTGGGCAACACGTTCGACCACACCGGGTTTGTCGGCGGCGATGACGGTGAGTACGAGATGGTCCATGGCAACAGTCCTCTGGTGATGAATACTCGATTATAGGCACCTGCCTGTAGGAGCGAGCTTGCTCGCGAAAATCGCTAGCGATGACGCGGGCATCCTGGATGTACGCGGCGCACTTGAGTTTTTCGCGAGCAAGCTCGCTCCTACAGGGGATTTGGCTAAGCGAAAAACAAATCGTGTACCATTTTTATATTTATCTGGAACAATCCATTAGTTTTTTGAGAACATCCCATACCCCGCTGTGACCGTACAACCAAAGTGGGTCGCTAAACGACGTATTTAGTCTAATTTTCACAACCGCAACTCATCATGTAGTATGCCTCGGCGCGCACTACATAACGTTAGGTCGATGTCTGCCCAGGCGCCGTCGTAACCCCGAACACCCCGTCAGCAAGCCTTGCGCCGTTGATTGGAACCACCCAGCCGCCGTTGATGGCATGTACTGGTGCCTTGGGTTTGTGGTTTAAATGGCCGAAGGCTTCATTGGTAAATTGAAAAGCTGAAAAGCGAATTAGCTCCGCAGAGTGAGGCAAGCAATGACTGAACACGTTCAAGTCGGTGGCCTGCAGGTCGCCAAAGTCCTGTTCGACTTCGTAAACAACGAAGCCATTCCCGGTACCGGCCTGACCGCCGACCAGTTCTGGGCCGGTGCCGACAAGGTCATTCACGACCTGGCACCGAAGAACAAAGCCCTACTCGCCAAACGCGACGATTTCCAAGCGCGGATCGATGCCTGGCACCAGACCCACGCCGGCCAGGCCCATGACGCGGTGGCCTACAAGGCCTTCCTGCAAGATATTGGCTACCTGCTGCCAGAAGCGGCGGACTTCCAGGCGACCACACAAAACGTCGATGACGAAATCGCCCGCATGGCCGGCCCCCAGTTGGTGGTGCCGGTGATGAATGCGCGGTTCGCCCTCAACGCCTCCAATGCCCGCTGGGGCTCGCTGTACGACGCGCTGTATGGCACCGACGCCATCAGCGAAGCCGACGGCGCCGAGAAAGGCCCGGGCTACAACAAGGTGCGTGGCGACAAGGTCATCGCCTTCGCCCGCGCCTTCCTCGACGAAGCCGCACCGCTTACCGCCGGCAGCCACGTTGACTCCACCGGCTACAAGATTGTCGATGGCAAGCTGATTGTCAGCCTCAAGGGCGGCAGCAACAGCGGCCTGCGCGACGATGCGCAACTGATCGGCTACCAGGGCGATGCGGCCCAGCCAATCGCGATCCTCCTGAAAAACCACGGCTTGCATTTCGAAATCCAGATCGACGCCAGCACCCCGGTCGGCCAGACCGACGCCGCCGGCGTCAAAGACATCCTGATGGAAGCCGCGCTGACCACCATCATGGACTGCGAAGACTCCGTCGCCGCCGTCGATGCCGACGACAAAGTGGTGATCTACCGTAACTGGCTCGGCCTGATGAAGGGCGACCTGGCCGAAGAAGTGGCCAAGGGCGGCAAGACTTTCACCCGCACCATGAATGCCGACCGCAGCTACACCGGCATCGACGGCAATGCCGTGACCTTGCATGGTCGCTCGCTGCTGTTCGTGCGTAACGTTGGCCACCTGATGACCATCGACGCGATCCTCGACGCCCAGGGCAATGAAGTGCCCGAAGGCATCCTCGACGGTCTGATCACCAGCCTGGCAGCGGTCCATAGCCTCAATGGCAACAACAGCCGCAAGAACAGCCGCACGGGCTCGGTGTATATCGTCAAGCCGAAGATGCACGGCCCGGAAGAAGCCGCGTTTACCAACGAGCTGTTCGGCCGTATCGAAGAGGTACTGACCCTGCCGCGCAACACGCTCAAGGTCGGGATCATGGACGAGGAGCGCCGCACCACGGTCAACCTCAAGGCCTGCATCAAGGCGGCCAGCGAGCGCGTGGTGTTTATCAACACCGGCTTCCTCGACCGTACCGGCGACGAAATCCACACCTCCATGGAAGCCGGCGCGATGGTGCGCAAGGCCGCGATGAAGGCGGAAAAATGGATCAGCGCCTACGAAAACTGGAACGTCGATATTGGCTTGAGTACCGGCCTGCAAGGTCGTGCGCAAATCGGTAAAGGCATGTGGGCGATGCCCGACCTGATGGCTGCCATGCTGGAGCAGAAGATCGCGCACCCACTGGCCGGCGCCAACACCGCTTGGGTCCCATCACCTACCGCCGCGGCGCTGCACGCACTGCATTACCACAAGGTCGACGTATTTGCCCGCCAGGCCGAACTGGCCAAGCGCGAGCGTGCTTCGGTGGACGACATCCTGACCATTCCCCTGGCGCAGAATACCGACTGGTCCGAGGAAGAAATCCGCAACGAACTGGACAACAACGCCCAGGGCATCCTCGGTTACGTGGTGCGCTGGATCGACCAGGGCGTGGGTTGCTCGAAAGTGCCGGATATCAACGATGTGGGCCTGATGGAAGACCGCGCCACCCTGCGTATCTCCAGCCAGCACATCGCCAACTGGCTGCGCCATGGCGTGGTCAGCCAAACCCAGGTCATGGAAAGCCTCAAGCGCATGGCGCCGGTGGTGGATCGGCAGAATGCCGGGGATGCGCTGTACCGTCCGTTGGCTCCGGATTTTGACAGCAATATCGCGTTTCAAGCCGCGATTGAGCTGGTGATTGAAGGGACCCAGCAGCCCAATGGTTATACCGAGCCGGTGTTGCATCGCAGGCGTAGGGAGTTCAAGGCCAGGAATGGCCTGTAACTGACAACTGAAATAAAGAAGCCCCGGCCATATGGCCGGGGCTTTTTATATAGCGTGTAGAAAGATTTAACTGACAATAATGACGTAGGTCCCCGAAAGCAGAGCCTGAGCCCCAGCCCCAGAACCCGTTCCGTCAACTTTTACACCGGTCAATGTGCCCATATGCACGTTACCGACAACCTTCACCTGGATGGTGCCTGCAACCGGGTGTGTAAAGGTGCGCCCAGCAGGGTCCAGATAATCTATCTGAAATTGCGTATGCGTTAAATTGTGAGTCCCCTGTCCCAGGGACTGGCCATAGTCAATCTCCAGGTGCGTGGTATCACTGCTAGCGACCAGCTTGACCCCAGACGAACTGCCAGAAAATTGATTCGGGAAAAAGCCTTGATCTTGCCCATCGATACGCACCGAGATGTTTGCTTCGACCGTGGTGGTGCTATTACATACATTACTCATGGTGAACTCCTGTTCGCAGCATTGAGGGGCGCCGATCCCAAGCCAGCACCCTCCCAACGATTAAACAGGCCCCCCTCAAAACGCCGATACTGTGAAATCTGACAGTCCCGACCAACGGCCCAACCCCGCCTACTGCGCCATCCCCAACTCGCGCTTGACCATCTTCGCCAACTTCACGCTATCAATCGGCTTGAGCAGAAAGTCCACCACGCTCAAGTGCATCGCATCAATCACATCCGGTGCCTCGGCATCCCCGGACATGATGATGATCGGCAACGCCGCCCGGGTGGACTCGCGCACCCGTCGGATCAATTCCAGGCCGTTGCTGGGAGCCATGCGCAGATCGGTGATCAATAACCCGATGGACGTGTTGGAGTTGAGGAGCTGCCACGCCGCCTCGCCACTGTCCGCCGTCATGCAACGAATGCCGTCCAGCCCAAGGATTTCGGCCAGTAATTCACGGGCGTCTTTATCGTCATCAACGATCAGCACCCGTTGCGGCGGTAGATCAGGCTCCAGCATCACGGCGCTCAGCGCCTCGCGCTCGGCATCACTCAAAATATCTTGGTCGGGCATAGGTTTCTCGGCAGTTCAACTCAATCTCCCAGCACAGAAGTCAGACATCACCGGAAGGGCGAACAATGTGCACTTCGTCGGATAGTTTTCCTAGTGGGCGTTCTACGGGTCTGGACGATATTCATGTAAGGTTTTTCCTTAGTCATTGAAGGCCTTATAGCTACCTAGACTTACGTCCAATGGGCACCCGTCGCGTGGGGGTCGACCATGAGGCACGATAACGACAAAAAAACTGCGGTCATGGTTATGAGTAAAGCTGATGCTTTCACCCAGGCAGGGAAAACTGCGGTGTTGCAGAACATTCACGGCACCCTGCAATTCCTGCAACGGTTCCCGCCCTTCAACCAGATGGAAAACGCCCACCTGGCGTTTCTGGTGGAGCAGTGCCAATTGCGCTTCTACGGCCCCGGCGAGAGCATCCTCAAGCCGTCGGCAGGCCCGGTGGAGCACTTCTATATCGTCAAGCAGGGGCGTGTGGTTGGCGAACGCCCGGACTCGGCCGAAACCACCTTCGAAATCACCACCGGAGAATGCTTCCCCCTGGCCGCCCTGCTGGGGGAACGGGCCACCCGCACGGAGCACAAGGCCGCCGAAGACACCTTTTGCCTGCAACTGAACAAGCCGGCGTTTATCAAGCTGTTTGCCCTCTCCGGACCGTTCCGCGATTTTTCCTTGCGCGGGGTCAGCAGCCTGTTGGATCAGGTCAACCAGCAAGTCCAGCAAAAAGCCGTAGAAAATCTTGGCACCCAGTATTCATTGAATACCCGCCTGGGCGAGTTGGCCATGCGCCACCCGGTGACGTGCAGCCCGCTGACGCCGCTGCGTGAAGCGGTCACATTGATGCATGAGCAGCAGGTCGGCAGCATCGTGGTGGTGGATGAGCACAAGACGCCCCTGGGGATTTTCACCCTGCGCGACCTGCGTCATGTGGTGGCCGACGGCATCAGCGATTTCACCCAGGCCATCGAGCGCCATATGACCCAGGCGCCGTTCTTTTTAAGCCCCGATCACAGCGCCTTCGACGCGGCGATTGCCATGACCGAACGGCACATCGCCCATGTGTGCCTGGTCAAGGACCGGCGCCTGTGCGGCGTGGTGTCCGAGCGCGATCTGTTCTCCCTGCAACGGGTCGACCTGGTGCACCTGGCGCGCACCATCCGCAATGCGCCACGGGTGGAGAACCTGGTGGCGATTCGCGGGGAGATCGGCCAATTGGTCGAACGCATGCTGGCCCACGGTGCGTCGTCCACCCAGATCACTCAGATTATTACGTTGCTCAACGATCACACGGTGTGCCGGGTGATCGAGTTGACCCTCGCCGAGAAAGGCGACCCCGGCGTGCCCTTCAGTTGGCTGTGTTTCGGCAGCGAAGGCCGCCGCGAGCAGACGCTGCATACCGACCAGGACAACGGCATTCTGTTCGACGCCAGGGACGCCGCCCACGCCGCCGAGATTCGCGGCCTGCTGTTGCCGCTGGCGCAGCAGATCAATCAGAGCCTGGCGCTGTGCGGCTTTACCCTGTGCAAGGGCAATATCATGGCCGGCAACCCCGAGCTGTGCCTGTCCCGTGCCGAATGGGCCCGGCGCTTTGCGGCGTTTATCCGCGAGGCGACGCCGGAGAACCTGCTCAAATCCAGTATCTACTTCGACCTGCGGGTGGTCTGGGGCGATGAACAGGGCTGTGAGCAATTGCGCCAGGACCTGCTTGAGCAGGTCGCGGACAATCGCCTGTTCCAACGGATGATGGCCGAGAACGCCTTGCGCCAGCGCCCGCCGGTGGGGCGTTTCCGTGATTTCGTGCTGACGCGCAAAGGCGCGGACAAGGCCACGCTCGACCTCAAGGTGCAGGGTTTGACACCCTTCGTCGATGGCGCCCGCCTGCTGGCCCTGGCCAATGGGATCGCCGCCAACAACACTCTGGAACGCTTGCAGCAACTGGTGGACAAGGAGGTGATCGAACGCCTGGACGGCGCAGCCTACGAAGAGGCCTACCACTTTATCCAGCAAACCCGCATGCAGCAGCACCAGTTGCAGACCCGCGAGAACCAGCCGTATTCCAACCGGGTCGATCCCGACAGCCTCAACCACCTGGATCGGCGCATCCTGCGTGAATCCTTGCGCCAGGCCCAGCGCCTGCAAAGCAGCCTGGCCCTGAGGTATCAGCTGTGAGCCTGTTCAGTTGGCTGCGCCCTTCCCGTCCGGGACTGGATGAGCATCAACAAGCACGCCTGCAGCAATTGCCAGCAGCGCCCGCAGTGCTCGGCGAAACGACCCTGCGCGACCAGCGCTGGGTCGTCCTGGACCTGGAAACCAGCGGCCTGAACCTCAATCGCGATCAGGTACTGTCGATTGGCGCGGTGGTGATCGAAGACGGTGCCGTCGATTTTTCCCAGCAGTTCGAGCGCACCCTGCAACGGGCGCAAACCAAACTCAGCCCCAGCGTACTGATCCACGGCCTCGGCCCCAGTGCGATCGCCGCTGGTTGCGAACCAGCCGAGGCGTTGCTGGACTTCATGGACTTTGTCGGCGACAGCCCACTGTTGGCGTTCCATGCACCGTTCGACCAACACATGCTCGGCCGCGCGCTCAAGGACAGCCTGGGTTATCGCCTGGCCCATCCATTCCTCGACGTGGCGGACCTGGCGCCGCTGCTGTGCCCGCAAGCGCATATCCGCGAAGCCGGCCTGGATGACTGGATCGCCCACTTCAACCTGCAGGTCGGTGAGCGCCATCACGCCAGCGCCGATGCCCTGGCCACCGCTGAGTTGATGTTGATTCTGTTCAGCCGTGCCCGCCAGCAAGGGCTGGACAGCCCCGCTGCGTTGCAGCAACGCCTGAACCAGTGGAAACGTCGCAAGCAAGCCCCTTCCTTCTAAACACCGCAACCGGCTCCTGCAATGGGTTGTGGTGCCATCACCCGACCAACGCCAATTGCGCCCATTCCGCGCCTCTGCCACAATCGCGAATAATTCTCGTTAGTTTAAACTTCTCGATTGGTGATGCCTTGTCGTCAGCCCAAAGTCCCCACAGTGAGCTTGTTGGCACGTTGTACCGTGACCATCGCGGCTGGCTGCTGGCATGGCTGCGGCGCAACGTGGCCTGCCCCAGTCGGGCCGAAGACCTGAGCCAGGACACCTTCATGCGCCTGCTGGGCCGTGAAGAACTGCGTGCGCCCCGTGAACCGCGGGCGTTCCTGGTGGCCGTCGCCAAGGGCCTGCTGTTTGACTATTTCCGCCGCGCCGCGCTGGAACAGGCCTACCTCAGCGAACTGATGCTGATCCCGGAAAGCGAACACCCGTCCCCGGAAGAACAGCACCTGATCCTCGAAGACCTCAAGGCCATCGACCGTCTGCTGGGCAAGCTCTCCAGCAAGGCTCGCGCCGCCTTCCTCTACAACCGCCTGGATGGCCTGGGCCACGCCGAAATTGCCCAGCGCCTGGGGGTTTCCGTGCCACGGGTGCGGCAGTATCTGGCCCAGGGGATTCGCCAGTGCTACATCGCACTGTATGGCGAGCCGCTGTGAGTCAGATCAGTTCAAAACCGGTTTCTGCGCGAGTGCTGGATGCCGCGATTGCCTGGCAACTGTCCCTGGATTCCGGGGATGGCAGCGCCGTGGAGCATGAAGAATTCAATAAATGGCTGGCCAGCAACGAAGAACATGCTCGCGCCTGGCGCCAACTGGGCATGCTCGATCAGCGCTTTTGCGTGGCCAGCGGCCCGGCGCGGGCGGCGCTGCTGCAATCGCGTGAAAGTATCCGGCGACGGGTGCGCAAGCTCGGCAGTGGCCTGGCCAGTGTGGTGCTGGTCTGCGGCCTGGCGCTGTTCGCCGGCCAGCGCTACGTGCCCATCAACTATTGGCTGGCCGACCAACGCACCGCCACCGGCGAACAACGCACGCTGAAACTGGCGGATGGCACGCTGATCAACCTCAACACCCACAGCGCCATTGACGTGCGCTTTGACGAAAAGCGCCGGGTGATTGTGCTGCAGGACGGCGAGATCCTCGTCGAGACCGGTCACAACGATGCACGCCCCTTTGTCGTCGAGACCCGCGACGGCAGCCTGCGCGCCCTGGGCACGCGGTTTATCGTCAAACGCGAGGACAACGGTACGCGGCTCAGCGTTTTGCAGTCGGCCGTGGCAGCGCAGCCTGAGGCGTTGCAGCAGGAGCAGGTGTTCAAGCAAGGCCAGCAGGTCCTGATGCGCCATGACGGCCTCGGTCCACTGCTGACGGTCACTCCCGGCTCCGATGCCTGGACCCGCGGCATGCTGGTGGTCGACAACGCGCGGCTGGGGGATGTGGTCGAAGAACTCGGCCGCTACCGCAGCGGCTACCTGGGTGTGGATAAAAACGTGGCCGACCTGCGCATCACCGGCAGCTTTCCGCTGCAGGACACCGACCTGGCCTTGAATGCGCTGCTGCCGACCTTGCCAGTGCAGATCCAGCAGCGTACGCCGTGGTGGGTGACGGTAGTGCCAAAGGTCGCGGGTAACCCTTAGGGCCCTATCGCAGGCAAGCCTGCGATAGGGCTCTGCCCCCCCCCATTTCCTCCCAGACAAAAATATTTCCCCCCAGCCCTATCACTTTTTGATTCTCGCTCGGCACACAGGCAATTGAGAAATATTTCCATTCAGGAGCCGCCCTATGTCCCGCACGCTAGACACCTTGTTGCGCCCCAGCCTGTTAGCCGTGGCCATTGCCCTCAGCGCCCCGCTGGCCAGCACTGCGCTGATCGCTGCCGAACAGGCGTCTAGCGTACGTGCCTATAACCTGCCGGCCGCCCCCCTGGCCAGCACCCTGAACCAGATCGCCAGCCAGGCCGGCCTGGCCCTGACCCTCAACCCCGCGCTGGCAGCGGGCAAGACCTCGGCCCCGGTCAAGGGCCAGTTCGACGCCCAGGGCGCCCTGCGTGAAGCCTTGCGCGGCAGTGGTCTGCAGTTGGAGCAGAGCAGCGCCGGCACGTTCAGCCTGGTGCCGGTCCCGGAGGGTGTGGTTGCACTGCCAGAGACCAGCATCATTGGCCAGGGCAATTATGAAAGCGCCTGGGGGCCGGTGGAGGGGTATGTGGCTACGCGTACGGCGGCGGGGAGCAAGACGGATACACCAATTGCCGAATTACCGCGTTCCGTGACGGTAATCACCCGTAAACAAATGGAAGACCGCTCTGTTCTCAACCTCAATGACGCCCTGCGCTATACCGCTGGGGTGCAGAGCAGCGGCTATGGTTCTGACTCGCGCAGCGATTGGTTGCTGGTGCGCGGTTTTGTACCGACCCAATTCCTCGATGGCCTGCCTTTGCCAAAGGGCAACTATGCCACGCCAAAAATCGATACTTGGAGCCTGGAGCGTATCGCCGTACTGCGCGGTCCGGCTTCGTCTGTCTACGGCCAGACGCCTCCCGGCGGCTTGCTAGATATGGTCAGCCGTCGTCCACAAGCTGAAAGCAGTAACGAGGTCGAGGTACAGACCGGCACCAATAATCACAAGCAGATCAGCTTCGACAGCACCGGAAAAATCGATGACGAAGGTCAATTCCTTTACCGCATTGGTGGCGTAGTGCGTGACAGCGATACAGCGGTCGATCACATCCCCGACAAACGCTACAACGTCGCGCCCAGCCTGACTTGGAATATCAACGACGACACCAAACTGACCTTGCTCTCGCAGTTCACCCGCGACGACACCGGGATCACTGGCCAGTTCTTGCCGCTGCAAGGCACCAAATTGTCTTCGCCGGCTGGCAAAATTTCCCACCACAAAAATCTGGGTGATCCTGACTGGGAATTCTACGACCGTACTTACTACGCGCTCGGTTATGCGTTTGAAACTCGTCTGAACGATACCTGGCAGTTCCGTCAAAACCTGCGCTACACCAAAAATGACCTGTCATTCCAAGGCATTACTGCAGGTGGGAGTTTTTGGCCAAACGGGCCAGAGTTGGCTGTAGACGCCGATGGCAATGTGAGCCGCTCAGCCGGCAAAGTCGATGAAAACATCGGGCAGTTTGCCGTCGACAACAACTTCCAGGCCGACTTCCAGACGGGGGCTGTAAGCCACACCTTGCTGCTGGGCCTGGACCACCAGCGCTCTGATGCCGATGCTCGTTGGCTGTGGGGTTCTGCCGGTGTTCCTACCATCAACTTCAATCGACCGGTGTACGGCCAGGACTTCTCCAAAGTCCAATACTTCACCATGTATGACTACACTCAGAAAACTCAGCAGACCGGCCTCTACATCCAGGACCAGATGGCCCTCGACAACTGGCGCCTGACGCTTGGCGGGCGTGAGGACTGGGTACACACCGGGACTACCTTCCACAATCAGAACGACGCCACCAACACCCAGCGCGACAAGAGCTTCAGCGGTAACGCGGCGCTCAGCTATGTGTTCGACAATGGCATCACTCCCTACCTGTCTTACGCCGAATCATTCCAGGCGGGCTCCGGTACGCAAGTGCTCAGCACAGGTGCATTCAAGCCTACCGAGGGCAAGCAATACGAAGCCGGTATCAAGTACCAACCACCTGGCACCAAGGCGTTGCTGACCGCCGCTGTGTTCGATCTGACTCAGACCAACACCTCGGTGACAGAAGGCGGCATTACTCGCCAAGTGGGCGAGGTACGAGTGCGTGGCCTGGAGTTGGAAGCCAGTGCTGACGTTACCGAAAGCCTCAAGCTCGTGGGTTCGTACACCTATAACGACAGCGAAATCACCAAGGGCACTGCCGAAGAAAAAGGCAACCGCATGAATCAGGTACCTCGCAACCAGGCCACCGCCTGGGCCGACTACACCTGGCACAGCGGCCCACTGGATGGCTTTGGCGTTGGTGCGGGCGTGCGCTATGTCGGCGACACCTACGGCAATGCTGCCAACACCGACTGGGGTCATGTAGGCTCCTACACGGTGTACGACGCCTCGGCCCACTACGATCTTGGCCGCGTAAGCAGCACCCTGAAAGGAGTCACCGTGGCGGTCGATGCCAAGAACATCTTCAACAAGGACTACCTAGCCACCTGTGATGGTTTCTACTGCTACTACGGCGACCAGCGTAACGTCGTCGCCAGCGTGAATTACAAATTCTAAGACGGTTAAAAACCGCAGATGAAGGGCCGCCCCAATTGCGGCCCTTTTGCCTTTTGGAGCCGTGATGAAAAGCACAACCATCCGCCGCTGGTCCTTCATCCACACCTGGACCAGCCTGATCTGCACCGTGTTCCTGCTGATGCTGGCGCTGACCGGCCTGCCGTTGATCTTTCACCATGAGATCGATCACCTGCTGGGCAACGAGCCCGAACTCCAGCAGATGCCAGCCGATACCCCGCAGCTCAACCTTGAGCAACTGGTGGCCAAGGCCCAGGCCCATCGCCCTGGCGAAGCCATGCAGTACCTGGCCTGGGATGAAGACGACAAGAACGGCGTGATCGCGATCATGGCGGCCACCGCCGGCACCGAGCCGAACGCGTCCCACACTTTCATGCTCGACGCCCGAACCGGGGACAGTGTGGAGATGCCCTCGGCCAATGGCGGGCTGACGATGTTCCTGCTACGCCTGCATGTGGATATGTTCGCCGGGTTGCCGGGCAAGTTGCTGCTGGCGTTCATGGGCATACTGTTTGTGGTCGCGATCATCTCCGGCACGGTGCTGTACCTGCCGTTCATGCGCCGTTTGAAATTCGCCACCGTGCGCCAGGACAAGTCCACACGCCTGCGCTGGCTCGACCTGCATAACCTGATCGGCGTCGTCACCCTGACCTGGGTGCTGGTGGTGGGCGTCACCGGGGTGATCAGCGCCTGTGCCGACCTGATCATCGCCGCCTGGCGCAATGACAGCCTCACCGCGATGATCGAACCCTATAAGAACGCGCCGCCGCTGACCTTGCGTGCGCCGGCGACCGACCTGCTGAAGATCGCCGAACAGGTCGCGCCGGGCATGACGCCAGACTTTATTGCGTTTCCCGGTACGCGATTTTCCAGCGAGCACCATTACGCAGTGTTCATGAAAGGCAGCACACACCTGACCTCGCACCTGCTGACGCCGGTACTGATCGACGCCAGCGACCTGAGCGTCACCGCCGTGGCCGGGCGGCCGTGGTACATGGACGCCATGGGCATGTCCCAGCCCCTGCACTTTGGCGACTACGGCGGCATGCCGATGAAAATCCTCTGGGCGGTGATGGATGTGTTGACCATCATCGTGCTGGGCAGCGGTGTGTACCTGTGGCGGGTGCGGCGCAAGGCGGCCAAGCCATGAGGCCGCGACAGTCGAACTTCTGGAAGGTGTTTGGGGTGCCGCTGGGGATCGGGTTGCTCAGTGGTGCGGGGTTGTTTGCGGCGCTGTTGGGGGATGGAGTTTGGGACTCCCTTAGCTGGATTGGGTTGGGGATCCCGGCGGTAATCGGTGTATGGGGGTTGGTGCGGCGGCCTTGAGGACGCTTTCGCGAGCAAGCCCGCTCCCACATTCGACAGTGTTCACGGCATATCAGAACTACAGGACAAGATTTATCTGCTTACATGCCGTCACACCTATTTAGATCATCCTTACACGTGAGTCGAGAAGCATAAGCGAAGCAAGCTGCTATCGAAACCGGAGGGGGCGAAAGATTCGCAAGGTATGTTTACCGTACGCTTACTTATCAGGAGCGTTGCTTGAAGTATTACTTGTATGTTCCGTTTTTAGAAAAGTGCTCTGCTTTGCCGAAGCGAACAGATAATCTGAGAACAAATAACTAATCAGTAGAGTTAACGGCCCAAGCTTTACCACGATGCACACCATAAGGAAATTTAAACTAGCTGGAGCGCCATGATATTTATCGGGTCTGGGCCGTCACATAAGATCTGTCTTAACTCAATTCAGCAGAACGCCTTAGCCGATAAATGGAGCTCAATCCGACACTCATGCCCCCTGCACAAGACGAGGGCAAGCACATACGTAACGACAGAAAAACAAGACACTCCTCAAATATCTTTCAAGTCAGTGCCCATTACGGAGTTCAATCAAAGTTATATCGTTACAGCCGTGTAATTTTTCCCCATTTTCAAACTCTCCTATCAGCAGGGTCGTTTCAATTCCCCTCTAAACCTGCAGGTTCCGCCATCCTCCTAGGAGTAACTAAGCATGCCTACAAAAAAACGCATCATCGAGACTGCCACAGTGAACTCGGATATATCCCAGCTTCAAGATGCTGCTTCGATGACACCTGGTGTTACCCCTACCTTGAGCGAAGATAGCGTCACTTCGTCCACAGACATCACTTCCACCCCCGCCATCACGAGGGTATTCGACAACGTCGGAGAAAGCGTAGGCTTGCGTGGCAGTAGCAGCAGCACAGATGACACTCGGCCTACCTTCCAAGGCATCGCCGAACCCAATAGCTTGGTGACTGTCCGTGACAACGGTGTATTACTCGGGACAGCCCAGGTCAATGCCTCCGGCGAGTGGAGTTTCACTCCCGCCATCGACCTGAGCCCAGGTGACTACAATCTGCGTGTCAGCGACTCTTTTGGCCAGAGCGAAGTGTTCGTGTTACGTATTCTGGGACCGGGAGAAGCTGCGCCCGAAGTCGGCATCACGTACTATTTCGATGATACCGGCGTACAACAGGGGTACTTCCCCAATAACACCAGCACCGACGATGCCCGCCCTACCTTCGGTGGAGTTGCTCAGCCCAAGGCCATCGTCACGATATATGAGGGTGATCAGGTCATCGGTTCAGCTCAGGCTGATGCCAAGGGTAAATGGCAATTCACACCAACCAATGACCTAAGTGTTGGCGCTCATAGTTTCACGGTGATCGATGCCAGCGGTCAGCATAGCGACGTCTTCAACGTACAGATCCAAGACCCGACGCAAGCGCCGGATCCAACACCTCGCATCAGTTGGGCCGTTGATAATGTAGGTTCAAGTCAAGGTAACCTCGGTAACGGCGCCAGCACTGATGACAACTTTCCGGTATTGTCCGGCCACGGCAAGCCCAACAGCGTACTCAATGTATATGCCAATGGCACTTATCAGGGGGTGGCTAACGTTGATGCCAGCGGCAACTGGTCCTTCAGCTTCAGCCAACCACTACTCGAGGGTAATCAGATCCTCACTGTGGAGGATATCACCGACGGCTTGGTCAGCGCGGACTTCAACTTACATATTGAATCCTTGCCAGCGTTACCTCAGCCGCCAAACATTGAATCGGTCTTTGATAATGTCGGCTACAGCCAAGGCAGCCTGGCCAGCGGCGCCAGCACCGACGACCTGCGCCCTCAGTTGCTAGGGAAAGGCTCCCCCAATAGCGAGCTGCATATCTTCGATAACGGCATCTACCTGAACTCGGTCAAAGTCGACAATGGCGGCAACTGGTCACTCAGCACCTTCAAGGATTTGAGTGACGGGACTCACAGCTTCACCGTGGTGAATGCTGCCGGACAGAGCAGCCAACCCTTCGAGCTGAATGTCATAGCCCCGCCCGAGCCGAGTATTGAGTCGGTCTTTGATAATGTCGGCTACAGCCAAGGCAGCCTGGCCAGCGGCGCCAGCACCGACGACCTGCGCCCTCAGTTGCTAGGGAAAGGCTCCCCCAATAGCGAGCTGCATATCTTCGATAACGGCATCTACCTGAACTCGGTCAAAGTCGACAATGGCGGCAACTGGTCACTCAGCACCTTCAAGGATTTGAGTGACGGGACTCACAGCTTCACCGTGGTGAATGCTGCCGGACAGAGCAGCCAACCCTTCGAGCTGAATGTCATAACCCCGCCCGCGCCAAATCCAAGTATTGGATCGGCCCAAGACAATGTCGGTGGTGAACAGGCATTTCTCACCAATGGCGCCAGCACCGATGACGCTCGCCCAGGCCTGTATGGGGAAGGCCGACCTAACTCGGTTATCACGATCTATGACGGTGAGCAGGAGATCGGCTCGACAATCAGTAACACTGGAGGTGATTGGTACTTCAGCCCACGTACCGAACTGTCCTTGGGTGATCACCATTTCGTAGCTGTCGACAGTGCTGGCGAACGTAGCGAGACCTTCTCGCTGACGGTAGAACCTCAGGCCCCCTTTATCAGCTACTTTATCGACAACGTTGGTATCGAAACGGGTTACTTTGGTGATGGAGACGCTACCGATGACGCTACGCCTACGTTCACTGGCAGCGGCATACCTGATAGCCTGATCACTTTCTACAGCGACGACCAAGTCATCGGCTCGGCTCAAGCCTCCGCTGACGGCCAATGGCGGTTCACACCGGCACAGCCTCTGAGTGAAGGTGATCACAGCATTAGCGCGATAAGCACCAATGGCGTGATCAGCAATACATTCGAGCTGACAGTTACCCCTCTGACGGGGTTGAACAATCCGTTGGGGCTGACCCTGTGCGATGTCATGAGCGACACCAGTAAAGACTTCTTTGTCACAGCAGCACCTGAAGTCAGCAGCGGATTCTCCGTACCGGTCCTGGAGTTTGATGCACAACTGTTTGCTCAAGACAGCACATTATCGCCAATCCCCTCCACCGATTACGGTGTAACCGTTCAGGCCGACCTGACGATGGTGAACTTGATGGAGCAAATGCAGCTGCATCAACCAATGACATAAAAACGATAAAAGTCTCAACTTAATCTGAAATTCCCCCTGAAGAAACG
Source organism: Pseudomonas sp. FH4 (assembly GCF_000510915.2). NCBI lineage: Bacteria > Pseudomonadati > Pseudomonadota > Gammaproteobacteria > Pseudomonadales > Pseudomonadaceae > Pseudomonas > Pseudomonas sp. FH4. The sequence goes on from NZ_AOHN01000012.1 coordinate 105,277, forward strand.
GGGCTGCCGGGCTGGATGATTGTGTGAGCGATCACCAGTCCAAGAGGTGTAGCCCCGCCTGGAAGCTGTCGGCGCAGCTGGGCTTATTAAACATGCCCGTCGCCAAGTCGTTGATCTTGAACCCGCGATTTTGTCCGAAAAAGGTGTCAAGGAGGAGCTCACGACCCAGTGATATCCCCAGATCTAAATGTGGGGGCTTGCTCGCGATGAGGCCCGCAAAAACACCTCAATATCCTCGCCAGCCACCCAACAACTGTCTAGTCTATGGCCGACCTTTTCCGAGGATTGCCCATGTCCGCGCCTAGCATGACGTTGTTCCAACATCCCGCTTCGCCATTTGTCCGCAAAGTCCTGGTCCTGCTCCACGAAACCGGCCAGCAAGACCGGGTCGCGCTGGAGACCGTGCAGGTCACGCCGATCAGCCCGGTCCCGGCGCTGAACGAAGGCAACCCGGTGGGCAAGATCCCGGCCCTGCGCCTGGCCGATGGCAATGTGTTGCACGACAGCCGGGTGATCCTCGACTACTTCGACCACCAGCATGTCGGCAACCCGCTGATCCCCCGTGATGGCTCGGCCCGCTGGCGGCGCCTGACCCTGGCCTCGATGGCTGACGCGGTCATGGATGCGGCCGTACTGATGCGCTACGAAACCGCCCTGCGCCCGGCCGACAAGCAGTGGGACAGTTGGCTGCAAGAGCAGCGCAACAAGATCCGCCGCGCCCTGGCCGAGCTGGAGCGGGACGCTATCGCTGAGTTGGCCTGCCATTTCGACATCGCCTCAATCAGCGTCGCCTGCGCCTTGGGTTATGTGGATTTCCGCCACCCGGGCCTGCAGTGGCGCTCCAGCAATCCAAAACTGGCAGCCTGGTACGCCGAGGTCAGCCAACGGCCTTCGATGCTGGCGACTCAGCCTCCGGCCTGACCGGCGTCCCCCCTGTAGGAGCGAGCTTGCTCGCGAAGGTATTGCAGGCGCATTGCCGAGGTGGATGTACCTTTTGCGCGAGCAAACTCGCTCCTACAAGGGGCGGGGAGCAAGGCGATGATCATCGCCACCAACTCTCCCCTCACCTGCTGATCCTCACGCAGCCCGATCATTGCACCGCCTCCAGGTCAAACGCCAACGGCTCGGCCGCCTTGCGCTTGCCCACGCCATACCAGTCCAGTTTGCGTGTCAGCACCATCACCGTGCCCAACAGCCCGAACAGCAACAACGAGCCCATCAACAGCGCGTAATCCTCGGCACTCAGCAGCCCGTACAGCAAGCCGTACAGCGCCGCCAACCCCGCCGAGAACCCCAGGCCGTGGGCCACGCTGCGCAGCACATGGCACACATAAAAACCGATCAACAACACACAAGCACTGGCCGAGATCAGGTACGCCAGGGCAAAGCCGATATGCTCGGACAGCGACAGCAGCAGCAGGTAGAAAAACGCCAGGGCCACCCCCACCAACGCATATTGGATCGGGTGCACCGCCAGGCTCTTGAGCACTTCGAACAGAAAGAAACCGGCGAACGTCAGGGTGATAAACAGCAGCGCATATTTGATCGCGCGATCACTCTTGAGGTACTGGTCCACCGGGTCGATAAAGTTCACGCCAAAGCTGCGTTCGTTGAAGTCATCACAGCGACTGCTAACCACGCAGCCGTACAGCGCCTCCTCAAGGTTGGTGGAGAAAAACGACGTCTGCCAATTGGCGGTAAACCCCTGGTCAGTGACCTCGCGCTGCACCGGCAGGAAGTTGCCGACAAAACTCGGATGGGGCCAGTTGGAGGCCAACTTGACCACGCTGGTCTTGCCCACCGGCAGCACTTGCAGTTGCTCGGTACCTTGCAGGCGCAGGTCGAAGGCGAAATCCAGCGGTGCGGGGTTCTTGCTGTCTTGGGCCGGCAGCGGTACATGCACGCCGGCACCGAGGAAGCTGACCTGGGTGCCCGGGGCAAACTCCAGGCGTTGGCTGCCCAACTCCAGCTTCAGGGCGTTTTCAATCCCACGGATGTCGCTGATGCCGACCGCCAGGAACGCCTGCTCAAACGTGTAATCGGCAAAGTTTTCCTTGATCCCCATCTGCGCCGGCAGCACAAACCGACCGCTGATACGGTTGTCGGCATGGAACAGCCGCGCCTGGTAAATCCCCCGCGCCCGCAGTTCGGTCTGCACCTTGCCGTCGAGTTCGAAATGCTCCGGCAGGAAGTACAGGCGCCCGTGTTCTTCGCTGAGCACTTCATAGCGTTTGTTGAGCTTTTCATTGAGCTTCCATTCACGCACGGTCTTGCGATACGGCACCACCATCAACGGCCCACTCACCTGCTGGCTGTAGCTGGAGCTGCGGGCAATGTCCATCAATACGCCGTCGCGCATCTCCTGGCGGTCGTTAATGATGCCGTCGATCATCAGCAACGGAATCAGCAATAGCAGGATCAGCAGCGCAATGGCGCCCAGTTTGAATAGCAGGCTGCGGTTCATGGGTCTCTCCCTGTTTGGATGGGGAGAGTCTGGTGGTGGCGTGTGGGGGATTTATGAGGGCAATGTGGAGACTGTGTGGAGATGCAGCACCACTTGCACACCACCGGGCACATTGCCGATCTGCAATGAGCCGCCATGCAGCTTCATCACTTCCTCGACAAAATTCAGGCCCAGGCCGGTGCTTTTGCGCCCGCTGGCCGGGCGTGGCAAGGAGTAGAAACGCTCGCTCAAGCGTGGCAAGGCATACTCGGGGATTGGCTCGGCCTGGTTGAACAGGCGCACATGCACATCCTCATTGTGCACCTGGGCACTGAAGCGCAGGATGCCGCCGGGCGGGGTGAAATCCAGGGCGTTTTCCAGCAGATTGCCCAGGGCCTGGCGCAGCAGGAACGGCTCGCCATACAGCTTCACGTCGGCTTCGATCAGGCGCTCGACCTGCAACCCCGCCTGTTCGATCCGCGCACATTGCGCCTTGAGCACCTCATCCACCAACGCCGCCAACGGCACCGCCGATTGCTGCTCCAGGCCCTGGCGTTGTTCGACCTGAGCCAGGTTCAACAGGCGCTCGATCAACTGCTGCAACCGCGCGCTTTCGCTGGCGATATTGCCGACAAACCGTTGCTGCTGGACCGCTGTCATTTCACCCTGCAACAACTCCGCCGCACCACGGATCGCCGCCAGCGGGCTTTTCAGTTCATGGGTCAAGGTGTGTACATAACGCTCGACGTAGGCCTTGCCTTCCAGTTGTGTACGCATGTGCTCCACCGCCGTGGACAGCTGTTCCAGCTCACCGCCGCGATAATGCGGCAACTCGGCGCGCCGCCCTTCGCTGACGGCCTGGGCATAGGTGGTCAGGCGCCGCAGCGCAGCACTCAGCCACCACGACAACAGCGCCCCCAGCAATAAACCCAGCGCCACCAGGCCCGCGCCGTACCACAGTAAACGGCGCTCGGTACGGTCGACATAGGGTTGCAGCGAACTGTTGGGCTTGGCCACGGTAACCGCGCCGATGATCTGCCCGTTATCGCGGATCGGCGCGCCGACGTGCATCACCGACGAGGCCGGGTCATCGGCATCACTGCGGGTCGAACGGGCGCCATATTCGCCGCGCAGGGTCAGGTACACGTCGTTCCATTTCGAGTAGTCCTGGCCCACGGCTTCACCGGTAGAGTCCAGCAGCACAATGCCCTTGGCGTCGGTGACATAGATACGGTGGTTGACCTGGTTCTTCGCCAGCCCCCAGATCGTCGCGCCGGGCTGGCGCTCGCCATAGGCCTTGAGCACCGTCGGCCAGTGGCTTTGGCCCAGGGTGCCGTTCTTCACATCCTCACGCAGGATTTCCGCCAGCAGGTTGGCGGTGTCCACCAGGGTTTCCTCGGTGGACTGGCGCACGCCGGGGCGGATTTCCTTCATCACCGTGTTGAGCACAAAGTAGCCAGTCAGGCCGATAAACAGCGCATACACCAGGAAAATCCGCAGCCCCATGCGCATCAGGCGTGGCTCGGGCTGTAGCTGTAACCCAGGCCGCGATGGGTCTGGATCGGCTCGGCATCGGCCGCCACACTGCGTAGCTTGCTGCGCAGGCTTTTGATATGGCTGTCGATATTGCGCTCGTAGCCGGCATCGGCGGCCACACCGACAGCATCCAGCAGTTGCTCGCGGCTGAACACCCGCTCGGGCTGCTCCAGCAGGCAGTTGAGCAGACGAAATTCATGACGGGTGAGGTTCAAGGGCAGGCCACGGTAGTGGATCTGTACCCGCTCGTGATCGACCTGGAACAGTTCGCTGCTGGGCGGCGCCACGACCGGCATCACCCGCTTGAGGATCGCCTTGACCCGCGCCGCCACTTCCCGGGGGCTGAAGGGCTTGACCACATAATCATCGGCACCGATCTCCAGGCCCACCACGCGATCGATCTCACCGTCGCGGGCACTGAGGAACATCACCGGCACTTCACTGAAGCGGCGCAGTTGCTTGCAGGTTTCAAAGCCGCTGATGTCCGGCAGGCCGATGTCGAGGATCAGCATATCTGCCGGGGTCTGCCGTTGATGCTCCAGCGCCGCCTGGCCGAGGGTCAGCCAGGTGGTGGTGAAACCTTCGCCCTGCAGGGCAAAAATCAGCGTGTCGGCTATCGCCGCTTCGTCTTCGACAATCAGGATATGAGGCATGGCGTCCGAGCACAGGGAGCGAAAGGTGAACGGTGCCCCATGCCTTGTGCGGCGTCAATCAGCAGTCGGGTTTGTCGGCGGTATAGCGGCGGGCCGGGTTCACGGCGGCGCCGAATTCACGCAGGGCCTTGGCACCGATCAGCAGCGGGTAGTTGAAGCTGCTGCGATCGGTCAGGTTGACCTCGACGGTGCGCTTGACGTTGCCCAGGCACATTTCCAGGTCCACCACCGGGCGCTTGGCGACGCTGGTTTCTTCGCCGTCTTCATCTTCGTCAGCACGGTTCTTGATCTTGCTGATGCGCGCCACTTTGTGTTCGTAGACCTTGTTGCTCACATCCTTGCCACTGAGACGGAAGCGCACCCAATCCTCACCATCGCGGGTGAAGGTCTCGATGTCACGGGCCGACAGCGAAGCCGTCAGCGCGCCGGTGTCCATCTTGGCCTTGAAGGTTTCGCCGATCTCCGGCAACTGGATGTATTCGTAGCGCCCGTACAGGGTCGGCTCGGCGGCCATCACCGGCAGGGCAGCCAGGGCTAACAGAGCAAGGAGAGATTTCACGTCGGAGGGTTCCTTGAAGTAAGTAGGCCAATACTAGACTGCAAATACAGCCCGAAGTTGGATCATTACTTACCATACACAACACAAAGTGAAACATTCGTCAGGCGATTTGCGATTTGGCCTCTAGACTCAAGCTGCTTATGATGGCACGTCCACCCGCTTGCAAGAGTTCCTTATGCGCCGCCTGCTCACCGGCTGTTTTGTCACACTGCTGCTGTTACTCAACACGCTGATCCTGATCGGCCCCCTGTTGGTATTCGCCCTGCTCAAGCTGGTGGCGCCCGGTCGTTCACGGGACTACGCCTCCGCCGCAGTCATGTGGATCGCCGAGACCTGGGCCGAGATCGACAAGCTGATATTCGCCTGGTGCATTCCCACCCAATGGGACATTCGCGGCGATACCGGCTTGCGTGGCGACACGTCCTACCTGGTGATCAGCAACCACCAATCCTGGGTCGATATCCCGGCGCTGATCCAGACCCTCAACCGGCGCACGCCGTTCTTCAAGTTCTTCCTGAAAAAGGAACTGATCTGGGTACCGTTCCTGGGCCTTGCCTGGTGGGCCCTGGACTACCCGTTCATGAAACGCTACAGCAAGGCGTTTCTGGCCAAGCACCCGGAACTGGCGGGCCAGGACCTGAAGATCACCCAACAGGCCTGCGAGCTGTTCAAGCGCCAGCCGGTGACGGTGGTCAACTACCTGGAAGGCACGCGGTTCACCCAAGCCAAGCGGGCACAACAGGATTCACCCTTCACCCACCTGCTCAAGCCCAAGGCCGGTGGCGTGGCGTTTGTGCTGGCGGCCATGGGCGAACAGCTGGACGCGATCCTCGACGTCACGGTGGTTTATCCACAAGACAGGATCCCGGGCTTCTGGGACTTGATCAGCGGCGCAGTGCCCCGCGTGATTGTTGATATCCGCACCCGCGAGCTGGATCCAGCGCTGTGGCAGGGCGATTACGAGAACGATCCGGCGTTTCGCCAGACCGTCCAGAACTGGGTCAACCAGCTCTGGATGGAGAAGGATGTGCGCATTGATGAGCTTGCCAGGTAACTCGTTGCCGACAGCGATTACCCCCAGACAAACTCACTCGTTTAAAACTCGACCGAAGCACTGCTTCCTGCACTGAAACCAATACCGCCAACGCTCCCCGAGGCGTGCGCACCACCGGAGGCATTACCCGCTCCCGACTCAGGTTTGTTACCGTTTGTCATTTCAGAGAAAGACATGAACTTCATACCGCTGGCCTTCTCAAACTCCTCCTTGGTCATTTTTTCGTTGGCGCCCTGGGGTTGCACGAATGACGAGACTGGGTTGCGCGATATTGTTGATTCACTCATTGAAAGATCTCCATGAAGGTAATGACACCCGTCCTGGCACTCCCTCACAGGAATAAGAAGAAGCCGGGTTCCAAGCGAGTGTTGATCAGTGGTACAGACCGACCGCTCAGTTCCCAGGACAACTTCACAGCGAGATGTTTCTCAGCTCCCCGCCCCCCAGATGCCGGCGAGCTTGCCCAGTACAGAAGTGCTTGCACCCTGGCCACCCAGATACTGCAGGATCACCGGGGCAAACTGGCCGATCATGCCGCTGTCCATGCCCAGGGCGCTGAAGGCGGTGTTCAGGTCGTTGGTGTCTTTGACGTTACCCAGCAGGCCATCGAGGCCGCTGGTCTTGCTGCCGCCGGTCTGGCCGAGCATGCCGCTCAAGGCGCCGAGGCTGCCCAACGCATTGTTGCCCGACAGCTTGTCCAGGCCCGGTACGCTCTTGCTCAACTGCGAGTAATCACTGCCGCCCAACTGGTTCTTGGCCAGGCCCAACATAGCGCCGGTACCACCGACCGCCTGCTCCGGGGTGATATTCAACTGCTTGGTCAACGCCCCCAGCAAACCGGCGGTTTCTGAAGTCGGTGCGGCAGCGGCGGCCTTGTTGGTACCTTGCGCGCCGGACACGGCGTTGGCCACATCGCCCAGGCTGAAGCCTGCTGCGAATACCGGGCTGGCAGCCACGGTCAGGAGGCAGGACAGGGCAAAACCGCGTGAAATCTTCATGGGGACAACCTCTAAAATTAGGAGCTAAAGCAGCCGTTGGACTCAGCATCCCGTAGGTTGTTCCGCCGCGCAGATTTGTTCAGATAGGCGACAAAAACCGACGCAATCAAATTGCCACTAGGAACCCATCACCGCTCATAGGGTCAATCAAGACACTACAAAATTTGTCAGGAAGAGCCTTATGACTGCGTCCCAACCTCCAGTGATCGAGCACAAGCCCTCATTCTGGACCCGCTCACGCCTGTTCATCGGCGCCTGTGTGGTGGTGGTTGCCGGCATTGGCGGCGCGCTCTACACCCAGGACAGCGTAAAAGCCGCTGCAACGCTGGTGAGCACTACGCAACAACCGGCTGCGCAAATCATGGCGCACAAGGATTACCTGGAAGTCCAACCGATCGCCAGCACTGCGCCGGAGCCGGATCGCAGCCTTGAACTGTGGGCCCTGCCCGCTGGCGGCACACCGGTGTCCCTGGGCCTGTTGCCGGAGGATGGCAAAGGCATCATTGGCCTTAATCCGCGCCAACAGGAAACCATCAGCCAGCCGGTAGAGTTGATGGTCAGTTCGGAAACCAAGGGTGGCTCGGTGAGCAAGCAGCCTACCGGCCCGACGGTGTACCAGGGCGCGCTGGCAATCCGCTGACGCTCAAACACCACAAAACCAATGTGGGAGCCAGCTCCCACATTGGCTATTGGTGGCGGTGATTACGCCGCGCTGAACAACTTGTGCGGGTCAATCACAAACTTCTTCGGCACACCGGCATCGAACTCGCCATAACCGCGTGGCGCGTCGTCCAGGCTGATCACCTGTACGCCCACGATTTCGGCGATGTTGATACGGTCCCACATGATCGCCTGCATCAACTGGCGGTTGTACTTCATCACCGGGGTCTGGCCGGTGTGGAAGCTGTGGGACTTGGCCCAACCCAGGCCAAAGCGAATGCTCAGGCTGCCCATTTTCGCGGCAGCGTCCACCGCACCCGGATCTTCGGTGACGTACAGGCCGGGGATGCCGATCTTGCCCGCCACTCGTACCACGCCCATCAGTGAGTTGAGCACCGTGGCCGGGGCTTCCGCCTTGACGCCGTCGTGGCCGTGGCCGCGTGCTTCAAAGCCCACACAGTCGACGGCGCTGTCCACTTCCGGCTCGCCGAGCAACGCAGCGATTTGTTCGTGCAGCGGAGTGTCAGTGGACAGGTCGGCGATTTCAAAACCCTGGGCCTTGGCATGGGCCAGGCGGATCGGGTTGACGTCGCCGATGATCACCACCGCCGCACCCAGCAGGCGAGCAGAGGCCGCAGCGGCCAGGCCAACCGGGCCGGCGCCAGCAATGTAGACGGTACTGCCAGGGCCAACGCCTGCGGTGACCGCTCCGTGATAGCCGGTCGGCAGGATGTCGGAGAGGCACGTCAGGTCGCGGATCTTCTCCATGGCCTTGTCGCGATCCGGCAGCTTGAGCAGGTTGAAGTCGGCATACGGCACCAGCACGTATTCCGCTTGCCCACCCGTCCAGTCCCCCATATCCACATAACCGTAGGCACCACCGGCACGGGCGGGGTTGACGGTCAGGCACACACCGGTGTGTTGCTCTTTGCAGGAACGGCAGCGCCCGCACGCAACGTTGAACGGCACCGATACCAGGTCGCCAAGCTTCAGGTTCTCGACGTCGCTGCCTTTCTCGATCACCTCACCGGTGATTTCGTGACCCAGTACCAGGCCGGTCTGGGCGGTGGTACGGCCGCGCACCATGTGTTGGTCGGAGCCGCAGATGTTGGTGGAGACCACGCGCAGGATGACGCCGTGTTCGATCTTCCTGCCACGGGGATCCTGCATTTTGGGATAGTCGATTTTCTGTACTTCGACCTGGCCGTTGCCCAGATATACGACACCACGATTACCAGACATGCTTTCACCTCGCTGTTGTTTTTATGGAACTGCGCGGCCCCTTTGGGTGGGCGGCGCGTTTAAGTGCTCGGGTACAGATGCTGTTTCTTGTGTTGTTGCTGATGGCCTCTTCGCGGGCAAGCCAGCTCCCACATTTGTGTGGGAGCTGGCTTGCCTGCGATAGCAATCTAAAGAACGACGGTGCGATTGGCGTTCAAGAATACCCGTCGCTCAATGTGATACCCCACCGCCCGCGCCAGGGTCAGGCCTTCAATATCCCGCCCCTTGGCAATCAAATCCTCGGGATAATGACTGTGGTCCACCACCTCCACGCCCTGGGCGATGATCGGGCCCTCGTCCAGGTCGTTATTGATGTAATGCGCAGTGGCGCCGACCAGCTTCACCCCTTTGTTGTACGCCTGGTGATAAGGCTTGGCGCCCTTGAACCCCGGCAGCAACGAGTGATGGATATTGATCGCCTTGCCATCGAGCTTGCGACACAACTCTGGCGACAGCACTTGCATGTAGCGCGCAAGGATCACCAGTTCGGCGCCCGCCTCTTCAATCACTTGCCACACCTGACGCTCCTGGGACGGTTTGTCGTTGGGGTCGAGGGGGAAATGGTAGTAGGGAATCTGGTGCCAGTCGGCCAGGGGCTTGAGGTCGGGGTGGTTGGAGACCACCGCGACCACATCCATCGACAGTTGACCGATACGCTGGCGGTACAGCAGGTCGTTGAGGCAGTGGTCGGCCTTGGAGACCATGATCACCACTTTGGGCCGATAGTTCGGTGCCGTCAGCTCGAAGATCATGCCAAAGGCTTCGCCGCGCGTGGCCAGGCCATCACGGAAGCCTTGCTCGTCAAAACCATCGGGCTGGCGGAATTCCACGCGGATAAAAAAGCGGCCCGAGAGGCGGTCATCGAACGAATGGTGCTCGGTGACGTAGCAGCCTTGCTCGAACAGATAGCGGGTGACCGCGTCCACCGTGCCGAGCACGCTGGGGCAATCGGCGGTCAAAATCCATGTATCAGGTGCGCGGCTCATTACAGTTAACTCCTCATACAGCGATGCGGCTTACTGTAGGAGCGAGCTTGCTCGCGAAAAATCCAAGGGCGCCGCGCTCATTCAGGATGCGTGCGTTATCGTTGACGTTTTTCGCGAGCAAGCTCGCTCCTACAGGGTCATATCAGGCTTGGACGTTCAGGCCATATTCGGCCGCCGCATCCTGCAACCACAACCACCAGTAATCCGAGAAGCTGCGACGGATCAGCAGTTCCCAGGTGTCTTCGCCAGTATGACGAATCACCAGTTGCGACTTGGCGAACACCGTGCCCACGGCCTTGCCCACCGGGAAGTTGTCGGGATGCACGTCGTAGCTGGTGGATTTCATCAGCACATCGCGCACGTTCGGGCCGCTGAGTTCGAGGATCTGCTGGCCGCCACTGACGTTGACGACCTGGATATGCAACTCACCCAGGGCCGTGCGCAGGCTTTGCTCGGCGGCGAATTCTTCGCCGCTTGGCACGATCAACAGCCACTCATCCGGGCCGAGCCATTGCAGGCTGGCTTCACCCTTGACGATCACCGTCAGGGCGCCGGGCAACTCGATGCCCAAGGCCTTGTGTACGCCGGCGGCAAACGCGGCGTCATGGCCATCGCCACGGATGGTCAGGTGGCCGAGCAGTTTCTTTTCACGCACGGTCACGCCGGCGTTCTTGCGACCCTTGCCCACCTGGCTGGCGAGGTCGGCATGGTGCAGCGACGACTCGGCCTTGGCCCTGGTGGTGGGGCGTTGTTGGTAAACATTGGCTGCGGTCATAAAGCACCTTTCTTGAATTCTGTGGTGGATCTACTGGCGCCTTCGCGAGCAAGCCCGCTCCCACATTTGGAATGCATTCCCCTGTGGGAGCTGGCTTGCCTGCGATGCAGGCGACTCGGTCTATCAGATGTTCTGGCGATCACCCTTCGGATCAAAGAACACCGAAGACACAATCTCGGCCTCGATCACGCTGCCATCGGCCTGGGGCGAGAACACCCGCTCACCCATACGCTTCAAGCCGCCCTTGACCACCGCCATCGCAAATGAATAGCCGAGGGAGTTGTGGGCATAACTTGAGGTGACGTGACCGACCATCTTCATCGGGATCGTCTGCTTGGGATCGAACACCAACTGCGCGCCTTCCGGCAGCCACACCTTCGGATCAATCGGCTTCAAGCCCACCAGTTGCTTGCGCTCTTCGCGCACGCAGTCTTCACGGTTCATCCCACGCCAGCCGATCCACGAGAACGGTTTGGTACGGCCTACGCACCAGCCCATGTTCAGGTCGTCCGGGGTCATCGAGCCGTCGGTATCTTGCCCTACGATGATGAAGCCCTTCTCGGCCCGCAGCACGTGCATGGTCTCGGTGCCATACGGGGTCAGGTTGTACTGTTTGCCGGCCTCGACGATCTGCTCCAGCACGCCCATGGCGTAGTCGGCCTGCACGTTGACTTCATACGACAGCTCGCCGGTGAACGAGATGCGGAACACCCGCGCCGGCACACCGCCGACCAAGCCTTCTTTCCAGGTCATGAACGGGAAACCGTCCTTGTCCAGGTCGATATCAGTGACTTCGGCCAGCAGCTTGCGGCTGTTGGGACCGGACAGGGTCATGGTCGCCCAGTGGTCGGTGACCGAAGTGAAGTACACCTTGAGGTCCGGCCATTCGGTCTGCTGGTAGATTTCCAGCCACTGCAACACACGCGCCGCGCCGCCAGTGGTGGTGGTCATCAGGAAGTGGTTGTCAGCAAGGCAGGCGGTCACGCCGTCGTCGAAGACCATGCCGTCTTCCTTGCACATCAGGCCGTAGCGCGCCTTGCCCACGTCGAGCTTGGTCCAGGCGTTGCTGTAGATACGGTTGAGAAACTCGCGGGCATCCGGGCCCTGGATGTCGATCTTGCCGAGGGTGGACGCATCCAGCAGGCCCACGCTGTCGCGCACGGCCAGGCATTCGCGTTTGACCGCGGCATGCAGGTCTTCACCGTTGCGCGGGAAATACCAAGGGCGTTTCCACTGGCCGACATCTTCAAACTCGGCGCCGTTCTTCACGTGCCAGGCTTGCAGCGCGGTGTAGCGCACCGGCTCGAAGATATGCCCACAGTGCCGGCCCGCGACCGCGCCGAAGGTGACCGGCGTGTAGTTGGGACGGAACATGGTGGTGCCCATCTGCGGGATGGTCACGTTCAGCGAACGGGCGGCAATCGCCAGGCCGTTGACGTTGCCCAGCTTGCCCTGGTCGGTGCCGAAGCCCAGTGCGGTGTAACGCTTGACGTGTTCCACCGACTCGAAGCCTTCGCGGGTGGCCAGTTCGATGGCGGCGGCGGTGACGTCGTTCTGCAGGTCGACAAATTGCTTCGGCGCCCGTGCAGTGGCTTTCTCGTGGGGCACCTGGAACAGCGCCAGGGTTGGCTCTTCCAGACGCGTCAGGGCTTTTGGCAAGGTGCCTTCCACCGGGGCAAACCCGGCTTCGCTGGCCGCGCGTACGCCGCCTTCAAAACCATCGGCCAGGGAGTCACCCAGGCCGTAGACACCGTTGATGCCCCCCACGCACACACGTTTTTGCGGCGCTTCGCCGGGGACGAAACCGAGGATATCTTCACGCCAGGTCGGCTTGCCGCCCAGGTGCGAAGCCAGGTGCACCACCGGGCTGTAGCCGCCTGAACTGGCCACCAGGTCACAGTCCAGCCACTCGCCGGGGCTGGTGACTTTATGGGCTTTCACATCAATGGCCGCCACGCGGGCAGCGGTCACATGCTTGCTGCCACGGGTCTCGATCACCGCACTGCCGGTGAGGATGCGAATGCCTTTGGCGCGAGCCTCTTCAACCAGCGCGCCGCGTGGGTTGTGACGCGCATCGGCCACGGCGACCACTGAGAGGCCCGCATCGAACCAGTCCAGCGCAACACGGTAAGCGTGGTCGTTGTTGGTCGACAGCAGCAACTTCTTGCCCGGTGCGACGCCATAACGACGCACATAGGTGGAGACCGCGCCAGCCAGCATATTGCCCGGCACATCGTTATTGCCGTACACCAGCGGCCGCTCGCAAGCACCGGTCGCCAGCACCACGCGCTTGGCGCGAACGCGGTGCATGCGCTGGCGTACCTGGCCAATCGGCGCACGATCGCCGAGGTGGTCGGTAAGGCGCTCATGAATGGTCAGGAAATTATGGTCGTGGTAGCCGTTGACGGTGGCGCGCGGCAACAGCAGCACACCCGGCAGCGCTTGCAGCTCGGCGATCACACTGGCGACCCACTCCACCGCTGGCTTGCCGTCCAGGCTTTCACGGGAGTCGAGCAAGGTGCCGCCGAACTCTTCCTGTTCATCGGCGATAATCACCCGTGCGCCGCTGCGCGCAGCGGCCAATGCCGCAGCCAGACCCGCAGGGCCAGCACCGACGATCAGCACATCGCAGTGATGGTTCATGTTGTCGTAGGTGTCCGGATCGTTCTCGGTCGGCGAGCGACCCAGGCCTGCGGCCTTGCGGATGTACTTCTCGTAGGTCATCCAGAACGATTGCGGGTACATGAAGGTTTTGTAGTAGAAGCCCGGCGGCATCAGCTTGCCGCCGACCTTGCCGAGGATGCCCATCATGTCGTTGTTCACGCTCGGCCAGCCGTTGGTGCTGGTAGCGACCAAACCTTGATACAGCGCCTGTTGCGTGGCGCGTACGTTGGGAATCTGCGTGGCTTCGGTGGCACCAATCTGCAGCACCGCGTTCGGTTCTTCGGCGCCGGCGGCAAAGATGCCGCGCGGGCGCGAGTACTTGAAGCTGCGGCCGATGATGTCAACACCGTTGGCCAGCAGGGCGGCGGCCAGGGTATCGCCTTCAAAGCCCTTGTAGCTCTGGCCGTTGAAGGTGAAGGTCAGGGCTTTATTACGGTCGATCCGGCCACCGTTGGACAGGCGATTGATCTGGCTCATACCTTCTCTCCAGAGGCCTTGGCGGTGAATTGCGGCTTCTCGCCGATCTTGTAGGTTTCAAGAATTTCGTAGGTCAGGGTGTCGCGGGTGGCGTTGAAGTACTGACGGCAACCGGCGGCATGGATCCACAGTTCGTGATGCAGCCCACGGGGGTTATCGCGAAAGAACATGTAGTCGCCCCACTCTTCGTCGGTGCAGGCATTGGGGTCCAGCGGGCGCGGGATATGCGCTTGGCCGGAGGCGTGGAATTCCTCTTCGGAGCGCAGTTCGCCACAGTGAGGACAGAAGATATGCAACATAGGGAATTTCTCCTGTTAGTGGGCGACGGCCGCAGCGCCGTGTTCGTCGATCAGCGCACCGTTGTGGAAACGGTCGATGGAGAAAGGTGCCGCCAACGGGTGCATTTCACCCTTGGCCAGGCTCGCGGCAAATACGTTGCCTGAGCCGGGGGTGGCCTTGAAGCCACCAGTGCCCCAACCGCAGTTGAAAAACATGTTCGGGACCGGGGTCTTGGAGATGATCGGGCACGCGTCCGGCGTGGTGTCGACGATGCCGCCCCACTGGCGGTTCATGCGCACCCGCGACAGCACCGGGAACATCTCGACGATGGCCTGGATGGTGTGTTCGATCACCGGGTACGAACCACGCTGGCCGTAGCCGTTGTAGCCGTCGATACCGGCGCCGATCACCAGGTCGCCCTTGTCGGACTGGCTGATATAACCGTGTACGGCGTTGGACATGATCACGCTGTCGATAATCGGCTTGATCGGCTCCGACACCAACGCTTGCAGCGGGTGGGATTCGATCGGCAGGCGAAAACCGGCGAGCGAAGCCATATGCCCGGAGTTACCGGCCGTGACCACACCGACGCGCTTGGCACCGATAAAGCCTTTGTTGGTTTCCACGCCGATGCACACGCCGTTTTCCTTACGGAAACCGATGACTTCGGTCTGCTGGATCAGGTCTACGCCCAAGGCGTCGGCGGCGCGGGCAAAACCCCAGGCCACGGCATCGTGACGGGCCACGCCGCCGCGCCGTTGCACGGTGGCGCCGAGTACCGGATATCGAGTGTTTTTTGAGCAGTCGAGGTAAGGGATTTCGTCCTCGACCTGCTTGGCGTTGAGCAGCTCACCGTCCACACCGTTGAGGCGGTTGGCACTGACACGACGCTCGGAATCACGGATGTCCTGCAAGGTGTGGCACAGGTTGTAGACGCCGCGCTGGGAGAACATCACGTTGTAGTTCAAGTCCTGGGACAGGCCTTCCCACAACTTCATCGCATGTTCATAAAGGTGGGCCGACTCGTCCCACAGGTAGTTGGACCGCACGATGGTGGTGTTGCGCGCGGTGTTACCGCCGCCCAGCCAGCCTTTCTCGACCACGGCCACATTGGTGATGCCGTGTTCCTTGGCCAAGTAGTAGGCCGTCGCCAGACCATGCCCGCCGCCGCCGACGATGACCACGTCGTAGACCTTTTTCGGGGTCGGCGTGCGCCACATCTTCTGCCAGTTTTCGTGATGGCTGAGGGAGTGCTTGAAGAGGCCGAAGCCCGAGTAGCGTTGCATAGTCATTACTCCAAAACCGCGCTCAGCGATAAACCGGGAAATCAGCGCACAGGGCAGACACGTGCTTGGCCACGTTGGCCTCGACATCGGCATCGCCGAGGTTGTCGAGGATGTCGCAGATCCAGCCGGCCAACTCGACGCACTGCGCCACTTTGAAACCGCGCGTGGTCACCGCCGGGGTACCGATACGCAGGCCCGAGGTCACGAACGGCGACTGCGGGTCGTTGGGCACCGCGTTCTTGTTGACGGTGATGTGGGCGCGACCGAGGGCTGCGTCTGCGTCCTTGCCGGTGAGGCCCTGGCGGATCAGGCTGACCAGGAACAGGTGGTTATCGGTGCCGCCGGACACCACATCGTAGCCACGCTTGATAAACACGCTGGCCATGGCCTGGGCGTTGTCGATCACCTGCTGTTGATAAGCCTTGAAGCCTGGCTCCATCGCCTCCTTGAAGCACACAGCCTTGCCCGCGATCACGTGCATCAGCGGGCCGCCCTGTGCGCCCGGGAACACGGCGGAGTTGAGTTTTTTCTCAATCTCTTCGTTGGATTTGGCCAGGATCAAACCGCCACGTGGACCGCGCAAGGTTTTGTGCGTGGTGGTGGTAACCACATCAGCGTAAGGCAGCGGGTTCGGGTACAGGCCGGCGGCAACCAAGCCTGCGACGTGAGCCATGTCGACGAACAGCAGCGCACCCACTTTGTCTGCGATCTGGCGGAAGCGCGGGAAATCCAGGGTCTTGGAGTAGGCAGAAAAACCGGCCACGACCATTTTTGGCTTGTGCTCGACGGCCAGGCGCTCGACTTCGTCGTAGTCGATCAGCCCGGTGTCGGTGTTGATGCCGTACTGCACCGCGTTGTACAGCTTGCCCGAGGACGACACCTTGGCGCCGTGGGTCAGGTGACCGCCGTGGGCCAGGCTCATGCCGAGGATGGTGTCGCCGGCATTGATCAGCGCCAGGTACACCGCGCTGTTGGCGGACGAGCCGGAGTGCGGTTGCACGTTGGCATAATCGGCGCCGAACAGCTGCTTGGCGCGCTCGATGGCCAGGGCCTCGACTTTATCCACATGCTCGCAGCCACCGTAGTAGCGCTTGCCTGGATAGCCTTCGGCGTATTTGTTGGTCAGGCCGCTGCCCTGGGCCTGCATTACGCGCTTGCTGGTGTAGTTCTCCGACGCGATCAGCTCGATATGATCTTCCTGACGCTGCTCCTCGGCATTCATGGCCGCCAGCAGTGCGTCGTCATATCCCTGGATCTGGTCTTGTTTGCTGAACATCGCGTCTCTCCCAGCCTTTCGTATTGTTGAGGCCCGTGCAGGGCCCTTTGATGCGATGGTAGGGCCGGCGCAAACAGACCAAATGCCTGCGCACGCCACGCAAAGGTGCGTTTACGACATGGCCTGGGCAAATGCTAACTGGAGGCCGACAAACTGTAGGAGCGAGCTTGCTCGCGAAAAACCTGAGGGCGCTGCGTTCAATCTGGCCGCCCGCGTTATCGTTGACGTTTTTCGCGAGCAAGCTCGCTCCTACAGGGGGTTAGGCGATGATCTGACGGAGGAGTAATAGCAGGAGAAAATGCAAGGGATAGAGGATGTAGGCCCAGCGGCGCATGGCCGCAGGCGAGGCATTTTTGGCATGTCGCAACAAGACCAATCCGGCCAATGGCGCAATCAGGCACATCGCCAATCCCGACAGCGCCACACCGTTGCCGCTATCCAACAAAACCTGCCACTGATTGGCAGCCACACACACCAACCCCGGCACCACGCTGAAATACCAGGGGCGACTGAACACCAGCAGCATCGCCAACGGCAGCAATACACCAAAAAAACCGAACATCAGGCTCGACGAAAATACCGCCGCCAATAACAAGGCGATCAGCGCCAATCCACGATCAAAAAGCGCCTTCTGCAGCCATCCCCGGGCAACCAGCAAACCCAGTGCCAGGGTTGGCAGCACATTCAATGTATCGGCATCCTCGATAAACATCCGATACGGCACCTCGCTGATCGCACTGAACAGCAGCAACCAACCCAGGTAACGCCATTGAAAGGTCGCAGGTCCATCCTTGACCCGGTGCAGGTTCGCCGCAATCGCCAGGCAAAACCACGGGAACGCCAGGCGCCCCGGTACGTAAAGGCCGTCGAGGTTCAAACCGACATAACGCAAGTGATCGAGCACCATGCACAGCAGGGCCAGCCATTTGAGCAGGTCGAGGGCGCCATCGCGCACGCGTCCTACAGGAATCGTTTCAGTACCGTGCATAATTCCCCAGAGACTTTGCATTAACAGTGCGTGCGCCCGCCGGATATTCTTGGTTAAAGTGCGCACCAACATCGACCACAGGAACGGGCCATGACCGACAAGAGCCAACAATTCGCCAGCGACAACTATTCCGGTATCTGCCCGGAAGCCTGGGCCGCCATGGAACTCGCCAACCAGGGCCATCAACGCGCCTATGGCGACGATGAATGGACCCACCGTGCCGCCGACGGTTTCCGCAAACTGTTTGAAACCGACTGCGAAGTGTTCTTCGCCTTCAACGGCACCGCCGCCAACTCACTGGCCCTGTCGTCCTTGTGCCAGAGCTACCATAGCGTGATTTGCTCGGAAACCGCCCACGTCGAGACCGACGAATGTGGCGCACCGGAGTTTTTTTCCAACGGCTCCAAGCTGCTCACCGCCCGTACCGAAAACGGCAAGCTGACCCCGGAATCGATCCGCGAGATCGCGCTCAAGCGCCAGGATATCCACTACCCCAAGCCCCGCGTCGTGACCCTGACCCAGGCCACCGAAGTGGGCAGCGTGTACACCCCGGATGAAATCCGCGCCATCAGCGCCACCTGCAAGGAACTGGGGCTGAACCTGCACATGGACGGCGCACGCTTTTCCAACGCCTGCGCCTTCCTCGGCTGCTCACCCGCGGACCTGACCTGGAAAGCCGGCGTGGACGTGTTGTGCTTTGGCGGCACCAAGAACGGCATGGCGGTGGGCGAAGCCATCCTGTTCTTCAACCATAAGCTGGCCGAAGACTTCGACTACCGCTGCAAACAGGCCGGTCAACTGGCGTCGAAGATGCGATTCCTTTCCGCGCCGTGGGTCGGCCTGCTGGAAAACGATGCCTGGCTCAAGCATGCGCGTCACGCCAACCACTGCGCGCAGTTGCTCAGCAGCCTGGTGGCGGACATTCCCGGTGTGGAGTTGATGTTCCCGGTGCAGGCCAACGGCGTGTTCCTGCAACTGTCAGAGCCGGCCATTGCCGCGCTGACAGCCAAGGGCTGGCGCTTCTACACCTTTATCGGCAAGGGCGGCGCGCGCTTCATGTGTGCGTGGGATACCGAGGAAGAGCGCGTACGTGAACTCGCGGCGGATATTCGCGAAGTGATGGGCGCCTGATCTCAGACTTGTCGGCGATGGCGCCCTCAAGACCGCCACCGCCGGCAAGCCGATTTCTACAACTGGAGGGGTTGCAAGGCATCCCACTGGTCAATAGGCCCGGGATTGTTTTCGAACGCCCCACCGCCAAATGTCACCGCCAGTTTGTTCACCGCATTCAAGGCTGTGGTCACAGCGCCCTCGGCCCAGCCACCGGTCCAGGAGATGTCATCTCCCGACAGAATGAAACCGTCCGGCTCGCCCTCCTTCACACCGCTCATGAACTGGGAAAACAGCAGTCGCTGATACTCATACTGCCCCGGCAGGTTCATCTTGAAGGCACACAGGTAAAACGGCTCGTCTTCCCAGTTGATCTCGACAAAGGGGTCAACCATGCCGAACTCGGCGGCCAGGTTCAGTTGCGTGTTGGCGTACACGGTATCCAGCAAGGTTGTGCACAACTGGACATGGGACGGCAACGGCGCGCTACGGTCTCCCAGAAACTTCAGACTGTCATCGTTCCAGGTATATGAAAGAAACATCCCGCTGCCCTTGTTCACCCCGTTACCTGGGCCGTAGTCCAACAGGTATGTGCCACGGGTCAGGCGATCCGACAAGGTCACGCTCATCTTGTAGCGACCACCCTCGAGATCACTCCAAAACGGCCGGCGGGTGGTGGCGAAGATTTTCGCCGACTGCATGTAGTGGGTATACATGACCGCCTCCCAGGTAGCCTGGGGCAGCAAATTGTTCATTGAGGTAAAACGTTCCTTGCCATCCATATAGCGGAACTTGTCGAGTATCCGCACGTGTGGCGTATAGACCACACTTTTAAAGTTGCGCAGGGTGTCGCTGTCCAACTTGTTGTCATGCAGGTACACATCGAACGTGCCATTTTTCAGGCGAATGATCTGCCGGACCTCCTGGTTGAGAGGATCGGTGATTTCCCGACGCGTCAGACTCTCCACAGTCGTGTCCGCCGGCCAATGGACCAGAGCGTCGCCGAACGAAGCCGGCGTGCCGCTCCATAAGCGCTGGGGCAGTTCGCTGGAGCCGTCGTACATCAAGGTATGGTTGGTATCCAGGCCGGTATAAAGCACCCGCAGCACTTCCAGGAAACAGTTTGGATAGTCCGTGTTCCAGCCGCCAGTGCCGAAGCCGATCTGGCCAAACAGGTCGATGTCTTCACGGCTCCACTTGGCCTGTTCGACCATGGCGGCATAGAAACTGAGGCCATCCCATCCCGCCCTCAGGATCGTGTTCCAGATGGCCTTGATTTCGTCCTGATTCACCTGCCCCTCACTCATCGCAGCTTCCATGTCAGCGAAACGGATCGGGTCCTGCGCCAGAAAATCGTCGAAGAACATGTCCTCGATTCTTCTGTATTTATCCGGGAGATTATCGCGCTCGTAATAAGTCTGCTCATTCTTATAGTCGACAACGGTACTGGGCGCAGCAGGTGAACCAGGGTTGGGAAAGTCCGCCGAATTGGTGCTCATCCCAACCTTATCAAAGTAGTGCATCAACGCCTTGCCGGATTTGGGAAAGCGCATGGCTCCCAACTCACAAATCACCCGGTTCTGGGGGTCGTTGCGATCACCTACCACGTGGGAGTAGAGCCGCCCACCGATACGGCCAGAGGCCTCTACCACAATCGGATGCAGGCCCATGCGCATGGCCTCATAGGCAGCAACCAACCCGGATACGCCGGCACCGACAATCAGCACCTGGGCCCCCAGTTGCTCCTCGGGGACGCGACCCAGAGGCTGCTTAAGCATGGCCGCCCGCAATAAATACCAGGCGTAATGAAAAGGGAAATCAGGAATCAGCGCCGTAACGTTGTTGTTCAGCAGCCGTTGGGCACCTTGGGAACGGGAGGGAATTGCAGACATGATTGCTTCCTTGCAGGTTGGTTGGGTGATTGTCCACCCTCTACTACAAGGCTAAAGGTGACTGCGACGGGACTGAGGATCAGCCTAGAAGATCTTCTAGGCTGCAGTTATATGGCTTTGCAATAAGACTGCGGGGCTCCATCGCCATTAACGAAAACCCATTACTTACGAAAAGTCTGAAGTGATTATTTATAGATCACGATTCAATTGGCTCATCAGTTATCCGATGCTGCGGCACTCACTATAAAAACAAGCCGTGAATCTATGACCACCCTATCTGACAAGACGGCTCCTCCCGTCACACCCGGCCTGAAAATCGAGACCCGTTCCATTGACTATGTGCCGCGCAACGAACGGCACGGCAAAGTCTGGCACCAAGGTCCCTTTTGGTTCACCGGCAATTTCGTCCTCACCACCATGGTCACCGGGTTCACCGGTGCTGCGCTGGGCTTGGGCCTGGTCTATGCAATCCTGGCGATTGTCATCGGCGTGGGCCTGGGCACTTTCGCCATGGCCTTCCACGCCAACCAGGGCCCGCGCATGGGCTTGCCGCAGATGATCCAGTCGCGGGCCCAGTTCGGCCTGCGCGGGGCGATCGTGCCGTTCATTGCCGTGATCTTTGTGTACATCGGCTTCAACGTGTTCAACGTGATTCTCGCCACCGATGCCATCAACACGGTCCTGCCGGGCAGCCGGGCGCCGTGGTATGCGCTGATGATCATCCTTGCGGTGGTGATTGCGGTGATCGGCCATGACTTGCTGCACACCGTGCAACGTTGGCTGACCTACGTGATGATCAGCGTGTTCGCGGTGCTGACCGTCGCCGCCTTGATGAGCCTGTCAGCCGATGCGGCGGTGGCCGAGGCGCATTTCTCCTGGTCAGCGTTCCTGATCCAGCTCAGCGCCGCCGCCGGTTATCAGATCAGCTACGCCGTCTATGTCTCGGATTACTCGCGCTATCTGCCTCACCAAACCCCGTCGCGCCGGGTGATTTTCTGGACATACCTGGGCGCTGCCGGCTCGGCCCTGTGGCTGATGTCCCTGGGCGCGTTCCTGGCCTCGGCCCTGCCTTCGCCCGATGCCATCGGCAGCGTGCGCACCGTGGGCAACCAAGTGATTCCCGGCTTCGGCACCTTTACCGTGCTGATCGCGGTGCCAGCGCTGGTTGGCATCATGGCAGTCAACTGCTATGGCGCGATGCTGACCGGTATCAGTGCCATCGACGGCTTCGTGAAGATCCAGCCGCGCCTCAAGAGCCGTGTCATCGGCATCGGCCTGGTAGCGGTGATCATTTTCCTGATTGCCTTGAGCATTCCTGACAGCTACCTGGCCAGCTTCAACACATTTGTGCTGCTAATGTTGTACTTCTTGGTGCCGTGGACCGCTGTCAACCTCGCGGACTTCTACCTGGTGCGTAAAGGCCAATACGCCATCAGCGACATCTTCAACCCCGCCGGCATCTATGGCCAATGGGGCAAGGCAGGCCTGGTCGCCTATTGCCTGGGCATCGTGTCGATGATCCCGTTCATGTCGCTGAGCTTCTATGAGGGGCCAGTCACCGTGGCGCTGGGTGGGGCCGACATCGCGTTCGTGATCGGCCTGGCCGTTTCCGCGAGCGTTTACTGCTTCATGAACCGCAACCTTGACCACCCCGCCGAGCGCCGCGCCATTGTCGCCAGCGAGGCCATACTGGAGGCAATACACCATGAATCCCATACGTGTCGTCTGCCATCAACTGGCACCCCGGATCGCTGATGCCGACTACAACCGCGCCCTCAGCGCTGAGGCCATTCGCGGCGCAGCAGCGCTGGGCGCGCAGGTGGTGGTGTTGCCGGAATTGATGCAAAGCGGCTATATGTTCAACGACCGGCAGGAAGCCCTGGGGGTGTCCGAGGAGCTGGATGGCCCAACACTCACCCTGTGGAAAACCCTGGCGAGCGAACTGGGCATCATTGTCGTGGCTGGTTTTTGTGAGCGGCTGGCGGCAGACCGTGTGGCCAACAGCGCCGCGCTGATCGAACCCGACGCCAGGCTGACGGTGTACCGCAAGACGCACTTGTGGAATCGCGAAAAATTGATCTTCACCCCCGGCAACGAGCCCCCACCGCTGGTCGAAACCGCTGTCGGGCGCATCGCCATGATGATCTGCTACGACCTGGAATTGCCCGAGTGGGTACGCCTGGCGGCACTGGCCGGGGCCGACCTGCTCTGTGCCCCCGTGAACTGGCCGGACGGCCCGCGTCCGGCCGGCGAGAGGCCGGCAGAAATCGTCCGGGTCCAGGCCAACGCCGCAGTCAACCGCATGTTCATCGCCGCTTGCGACCGCCATGGCGAAGAACGGGGTGTCAATTGGGTGGGGGGATCCGTCATTGTCGACGCTGACGGCTACCCTTTGGCAGGTGCAGTCTCACATCAGAAAGAGCAGCGTCTGGTGGCTGACCTGCCACTGGCCCAGGCCAGGGACAAATTCATCAGCGAGCACAACCACGTGCATCAAGACCGGCGGCCAGGGTTGTACTGAATCGGCCATGGATGCTGGCGGATTGCCGAGACTGTTTTTTGATATTTCTGACAGCAACAAACCCGTTTTTCATGGACTAGCCTCTTGGGACCCGCAAGGAAAAGGCCGCTGCAGAGGCCGCCTTTTGGGCCAGACTGCCTGCCGAACAATCGGCCGGAAACGGAAATCCAGCAGAGGGCTACACCATGGAAAATCAAAACTTCGGCAACATCCTGCAAAATGACACTCAACTATCAACCACCCTTGTCGGCTGGGATGACTTCAGGAAACTGGCGCAAGTCGGTGACATCATCCAGGAACCTGGCAGGACGTTGAGAATCACTGAAAAAGTCTTCGAACCGACAGCTTCTGGCGAGCAATTCACGATCCACATCTACGCACGTTAATCCTACCGCCTGATCGTTCCCACCTTCGCGGGGGAACGATCAGCGGGGGATTAGAACTCGATGCGCACATCCCCCTTGGGCACGCTGCAGCACGACAGGATGTAACCCTCGGCTTCGTCTTCCTCGGTGATGCCGCCGTTGTGCTCCATTTCCACTTCGCCGCCCAGCTTCATGACCTTGCAGGTCCCGCAAATCCCCATACCGCAGGCCTTGGGGATCAGCAGGCCGAGCTTGGCCGCCGCCGCATGGACTGTTTCGCCCGGCGCCACACGAATGCTTTTCCCAGACGCAATGAACTCCACCTGGTGCAGGTCCGCCTGGTCAACTTCCGGCGCGTCCGCTGCTTGTTCGGCTTGCTCCACCGCGTCGGCACGGGCTTCCGGCGGCGTGGCGCCGAAAGACTCCTCGTGATAACGCGCCATGTCGAAACCGGCCACTTCCAGCAAGCGCTTGACCGCATTCATGTAGGGCGTGGGGCCGCAGCAGAACACTTCGCGCTCAAGAAAATCCGGCACCATCAGTTCCAGCATCTTGTGGTTCAGGTACCCGCGATACCCGGCCCAGGGTTCACCCAGACCGTGCTTCTCGCAGATCAGGTGCAGGCTGAAGTTGTCGATCCGCGAGGCCATGTGTTCCAGCTCACGGTGGTAGATGATGTCTTTGGGCGAGCGCGCGCTGTGGATAAACGTCATATCGACATTCGCGTTGGTGTCATAGAACCAACGGGCCATGGACATCACCGGCGTGATCCCCACGCCACCGCTCAGGTACAACACCTTCGGGCTCGGGAAGTCGATGGCATTGAACAACCCCACCGGGCCGTGTACCGCCAGCTCTTGCCCCTCATGCAGGGTGTCGTGCAGCCAGTTGGAAACCCGTCCGCCCGGTACGCGCTTGATCGTCACCGAAAAGCTGTAGGGCACCGACGGCGAACTGGAAATGGTGTAGGAGCGCATGATCGGCTGACCTTCGATTTCCAACTCCAGGGTGACGAACTGCCCCGGCTTGAAAAAGAACAGGATCGGCTGGTCAGCCATAAAGCAGAAGGTGCGCACGTCCCAGGTTTCCTGGATGACTTTGACGCAACGGACAATGTGTCGACCATTGGCCCAGGTCTGGGTGGTGACAGGATTCAGGAAGCTGTTGGACATGCTGTTCTCCACGGCCGTAGTTCGGCTTGATGCTGGCGATTCTGCGTAAGGCCGCTACCTGCCATTTACCTATCTGCGACATTCGCATACTTATCGCGACCAGCCCCCATACCACTGGGGTTGCGCGTCGGGAACAGAGTGGGCCATGTCGTTAATGGATAAGGTTGCGGGCAGCGCCGGGCCCACACTCGCAGCCAACAACGACGCTTTCTTTACGCCTTGCTGCAAACCTGATTAGCCACTTATCGCGGCCACACAGAATGGCCTTGAGGACACACACGATGGACGTCACCGCAACCCTGAGCTTGGGCGATCCGCTGGAACCCGCACGCAAGGCCACCGCACAAATGCTGCAAGAACGCGAGCGCACGTTCTCGCTGCCGCAGCCGTTTTACTCTGACCAGCGACTGTTCGATATCGACATGCAGGAGATCTTCCAGAAGGAATGGTTGATCGCCGGCATGACTTGCGAAATCCCCACCAAGGGCAACTACCTGACCCTGCAGATCGGCAAAAACCCGATCATCGTGATTCGTGGTGCCGAAGGCGTGGTGCATGCCTTTCACAACGTCTGCCGCCATCGCGGTTCGCGCTTGTGTACCAGCGACAAGGGCAAGGTCGCCAAGCTGGTTTGCCACTACCACCAGTGGACCTACGAACTCGACGGGCGCCTGCTGTTCGCCGGCACCGAGATGGGCACCGACTTCGACATGAAGCAATACGGCCTCAAGCCAGTGAACGTGAAGACCGCCGGCGGCTACATCTTTATCAGCCTGGCCGAGAACCCGCCGGCCATCGATGACTTTCTGTCGACGCTGAACCACTACATGGAACCCTACGACATGGAAAACACCAAGGTGGCGATCCAGACCACCTTGTTCGAAAAAGCCAACTGGAAACTGGTGCTGGAAAACAACCGCGAGTGCTACCACTGCAACGCCTCGCACCCCGAGTTGCTGAAAACCCTGCTGGAATGGGACGACGTCACCGACCCTCGGGCCGACCAGGCCTTCAAGGACCACGTCGCTGCCTCTGCTGCCGCCTGGGACGCCGAGAAAATCCCTTACGCCCACGCCAGCTTCGGCCTGCGTAACCGCATCGTGCGCATGCCGCTGCTCAAGGGCACCGTCTCCATGACCCTGGATGGCAAACAGGGCTGCAAAAAATTGATGGGCCGGATCCAGAACCCGGACCTGGGCTCGATGCGCATCCTGCACCTGCCCCACTCGTGGAACCACTGCATGGGCGATCACATCATCGTCTTCACGGTGTGGCCGATCAGCGCCCAGGAAACCATGGTCACCACCAAGTGGCTGGTACACAAGGACGCCGTGGAAGGTGTGGACTACGACGTCGAGCGCATGCGCCAGGTGTGGGACGCGACCAATGACCAGGACCGTCGCCTGGCCGAAGAGAACCAGCGTGGGATCAACTCCACCGCTTACCAGCCAGGGCCGTATTCCAAGACCTATGAATTTGGCGTGGTGAACTTTGTGGACTGGTACAGCGAACGCATGCTCAACAACCTGGGAGCGGCACCGGCGCCATACCTCAAGGGCGTTGCCGCACACGAGTAACTGACCCACCGAGCATCAAACTGTGGGAGCGCCAGTCAGTTAAGCCTTTTTGTAGGAGCGAGGGGGACGCCTAGTTCTTGCTCGCGAAGAACTTGAGAGCGCCGCGTTTACCTAGCAAACACGCGTTATCGTTGACGTCCTTCGCGAGCAAGCTCGCTCCTACAGAAAGCAGAATCCGCTTAACTGACTGGCATTAGGGCAAGCCAGCTCCCACAGTTTGGCTCTCCACTTGGTCAGAAATTGATCATCGCGCCGCCAGCCCGCTGTTACCCTGCCCTCCAGCCATCGCCCAACAACTTATCCACAAACCCACCCACAGCAATTGTGGGCAACTGCTCTCTCCCCTCGAAATAAAACCAAGAAAATCCGTGACTTATTCAAATAAGCGGGTTTCACCCTATATTGATCATATTTCAACCATAAGCGTACAGGCCACGTTTTACATGGCCTACAGCAGAACGCAAACACCTTATCCACAGAAGCGCCAACAGACTTTGGGGGCAACTTTGGCCTATCTGTGGAAAACCATCTGAAACCGAGCAAAATCGAGGCTTTGCGCGAAGATTCAAGCTGAAATGGCAATATTGATCATATTTCAACCAGACCACTACAAGCCTTTATCTATAAGGCCTGTAGCGGGTAGCGAACATCTTATCCACAGAAGCACCAACAGACTTTGGGGGCAACTCTGGGTCGGAGTTTTTCCTTATCCACAGAAAAAGCCCAGTAAAAACCGTCGCTTAGGTTGGTTGTTTTTCGTACAGAGGGCTGTAGGGCTTGATTCTATTGGGATGTGGACAGCCGCGAACAGGTTATCCACAGGTGGGTTAACAGGGATTGTGGGTAAGCCGATTCGACTATATGAACCTTCCTCCTTGAGGCGGCCGACACTTTTATAGTTCATAGGCTCCGCCCAACCACGCTATGACCAGAATGGCTAGCGTGAACAGGGTGAATAGTAAAGGGGCGACCATCCAGAGTTTTAGATTCCCAGGTACGCTCTTCACTTCTTCAGGAAGAACAAGTTTTCGCCAATAGAACATCTGAGGCATCAATAACACAGCAGCTATCGCCATTAACCGGACAGGAGCGCCTTTAAAGTGTTGGTTGCGAAGCATGTTCTTGGTGTCATTAATAAAGATGCTTTTTTCAAAATAACTCTCTGCAATTTCAAGCTTTGTATGTGCTAGATACACATCCAAAGGCATTACTAGCAGCATGCAGATGGCTGCGATTATTCCAGTAACTTCTAGGATCATTCGGGACCTCGTGACGCTTCATACAGTCGCGTACCTGAAAACTCTCCAACACTTGTTCCCAAAGCACCCGCAGCCAAACCTCCAGATGCGCCACCAACAATGGCACAGACTAGTGCTCCAGCACCTCCCGTGGGAATACCAAAAACAACTGCACACGCTATCACTCCTGCTAGGGCTCCTGCTTTACCTCCACCGTATGCACCAGCAACCCCAAACACGAGCTTCCCACCCTCCACATACTTCGCCTGCGTACACTCCTCCTCACGCCCCAACGAACACGCCTCCCTAACGCCCAGCGCACTCACCCCAACATCCAACGCCAAGCCAATATAAGTACCTTTTTTCAACAACTCCGAAGCCCTGGCTACCCGCTTAACGGTTTGCTCATACCCGCGAATTTCTCCCTGATGCAAATAGCTTTTACTGGAGATCCCTAACATCCTTTTGATCGAGCCTGCATTTTTGAGCCCGGAGCCAAAACGGGCCATTCCCCGGAGTTGGTTGTCGAGACGAATGAACAAGGCTCTACGCTTTACCAAGAACTCATCCTTTGCGCCCAAAGTGCCCTTGCTCAAGTACTGCTTATGTAAGCCGTCGATATCCTTCAGGGTATTTTCGATACCCTCCAAATGCTTGCTCCAGGCACTGCTGGCACTGCCGATTCCAATGGAGGCATCGGCCATGATGCTTTTCAATTGATCGTAGTTTTCGATCAAGAATTGATCAGCCGCGGAGTGAGCCAAAAGCGCACGTTTTACATTTTCTGCCGACTGCATCAACTGCGCCTCTTCAGCCGTGCAGGAGGCTGTACGTCTGTCCTCGATAATCACCAGTTGCCCAGGTAATACCACGGTGTTGCGGATATGTGGGTTGAGGGTGTCGAACTTGGTATGGATATGAGGATCAAGCGACAAGCTTAGTTTGAGCAATGAATAGGGTTGTGGTCGTTCGTTGATAAATGCATAAGGTCCCTGCATTGCCTGCACCTCCCCGGACTGTAGCGTCCGACTATAAGTAGGCACCACAGCAGGTGTAAGACGAGGAAGGGGCTGTTATGACGGATTCAGAAGTGGACTACGCAGGTTGGAAATCCGGCTGACAACGCTTGCAGTCTGCGCCCGATCACATCCAATAAATCACAGCCGTCGCGCAAGGGAGTGACGCAAGGCTGGGGGCAACTCTGGATCGGGCGTCTCCCTTATCCACAGATGGGTCAACAAGGATTGTGGGTAACCGCAATCAAAGATTACGGATACTGCATCAAATAGGCTTCACCAGTCACAGCCAGCATCGGGTGTGGGGTTATCTGACAACTGCCGACAATACGAAAACCATGGCGCGTGTAAAACCTCAGGGCCCCCGTATTGGCCGCATAGTCAATCAGACTCAAGCCAATAAGCCCCAGGCGGTCGGCCCGCTCTCGGGCATGGGCAAGAAATTGCACGCCCAGGCCTTGGTTACGCCAACCTTCGTACAGCGCCAGGCTGGAAATATATAAGGTATCGGGGATTTCCAGGTCCGCGTAGGGCGCAAGGACGGGATCGGTAACCGGCTCTGCATCCGGGTCATGGCGCATGACATAGCTGTGCATCATGCCCACCACCGCGCCTTCCGATTCGGCGATCAGGCAATTCTCATAGGAGAAATCCACCCCCGAACGTGCATAACGACGGGTACCAACGTCCACAAGGTCCTGGCCCGGCTCTGCCAGTTGGCTCCAGATGTAAGCGGCGATCCCCTCTGAAGAAATCAGAAACAAGCGGGCAATATCACGTGCATCAGCAGGTAATGCCGGACGAAACAGGATGGGCATAGGGCTGATTCCTTTAGTTGAAAGTTCTTTGTTTAGTCGCCCTCCATGGTGCCGGCAAGATCACCGGCAATCGCATGTATGAGTGATTATTTCGGCCCTATCGAACCACGCCTTCCTCAATCAGCAATTTGAGAATCGCGTCCGCACCCGCCTCAGGACCGATGCCCTTGAGCACCTGCCCACCGCCGCCACTGGCCTTGGCCGTCGCAGCCTTCATGCGGTCGGCGCCGCTCTTGGCCTTGATCACCTTGAGACGCTTGGGTCGAGGCTTGGCCGGTTGCAGCACGGCGCCGGTGAATAACTCATCGTCCACCACCTGCACGTCATGCTCCTGTAGGAGGCCACGCTGGGCCGGGCCATAGGCGCTTTGCCGAGGCTTGGGCCCGGCGTTATCCACCGTGGCCAGGAACGGCAGGCGCACCTTCAGGCGCCGCCGCTGCCCACGCGGCAAGGCTTGCAGCACATGGGCCACACCGCTGTCGATGGACTCTACCTGGGCCAGCCCGACAATCAGTGGCCAGCCCAATTGCTCGGCTAACAGGAAGGGCAACATGCCCGAGCCTTCGCCGGTTTCCGCCTGGCTGCCGGTAAGCACCACCTGGGCGCCAGCGTCCCGTAGATAGTCGCCGAGTACCGGCAAGGCATCCGCGCCGGCCGGTTGCTCCAGCACATGCAACTGCGCAAGCCCCATGCCCAGGTAGGCGCGCAGGGTCGGTTCGGCGATGTCGCCGGCATGCAGCACTTGCAGGTTATCCCCAGCCAGTTGCAGCCCCAGCTCGACGGCGCGCGCATCCTGCTCGGCGCGGCGTGGCCGGCCGGAGGTCGGGTGGGCGCCGATGGATACCAGGCTGATTACATGGGTCGTCATGGCCATATCCTTTGCTTATGCCGCATCGCGCTTGGCGCCGTTGCGGTGGGCCTGGACCGCAGCGATCAAGGCCCGGAGAATTTCAGCGCTGTCACCGATCACCGACAAGTCGGCACGCTTGATCATGTCGCAACCCGGGTCCAGGTTGATTGCCACCACCTTGTCGCAGGCACCGATGCCTTGCAGGTGCTGGATCGCCCCGGAGATCCCCACGGCCACATACACCCGTGCGGTGACCCAAATACCACTGGCGCCGACCTGGCGATCACGGGCCATGAAGCCATCGTCCACGGCCACCCGCGACGCACCTTCGGTAGCCCCCAGGGCGGCAGCGGTCTGGTGGAACAGCTCCCAATCCTTGACCCCGTTGCCGCCGGAGAAAATAAACTCGGCCTCGGCCATGGGAATCGCACCGGGATCCACCGCCACCGCGCCCAAATCCTCGATACGCGGCAAGCTGCGCGCCAGGGTTGTGGATAACTCCACTGGCAATACTTCGTGGCGCGTATCGCTGACCGGATCGGCACACTCCACCGCCGCCAGGATCAGCCTTGGCAGCGCTCGCGCCAGGTCTTCCCGGCCCGCACCGGCACGGCCGATGCACTCGTTGCCCTTGATCTGCCACACCCGGGTTGCCGGGCGTTCCTTGAGGCTCGCCGCAAAACGCCGTCCCAGCTCACCGCCACCGTTGCGGCTGTCGGGCAGCAGCCAATGACGCGGGTTGAACTGGTTATCCACAGCCCGCAGGCCATGGACCCGTTGCTCCGGTGAATAACCGTCAAACTCGTGGCCGTCCAGCACCAACAGGCGGTCCACCCCGGCGGTGTCGAACGCGCTTTCCTTATGCTCGCCAAACACCACCGCCAGCACTGCACCGTCGCTGCCGGCGAGTTGCCGCGCCAGGCCCAGCAAGTCGCGGTCGTGGCTGCTCAGGCGGCCGCCGACCATATCCGGCACCACGTTGATGTAGAACGCCGGGGCTGGCACCTGGTGCAGCGGCAACTGTACTTGCACGGCTGCCGTGCGCTTGGTGGCGCCACCCTGCTGGGCGCCGCTGCGGTCGATACGCTTGATGCCGTTGGGGCCGATAAAACCAATGCCGTGCACATTCTTGCGGAGGATGCCGTTAGGCCCCATCCAACTGTGCTGCTCCGGTTGCATCGCCGCATGCAGCGGGTGCAGGCGGTTGCGGGCGATCCATTCGGCCCGTGGGTCGCGGCGGATAATGTCGCTCATCAGTGCACCTCCGCAGGTTCACGCGAATTCGGGGTCTTGGCCGGTGCAGGCTCTTCGAGCAAGGCATCCGCCACCAACTCGGCAATGTCTTTGATCAGTGGGCGTGGCTCGACCACCCCTTCGAGCATCGCCGTGCACTGTGGACAACCGACGGCCACCAGTTCGGCGCCGGTCTCGCGGATGTCTTCCATGCGCATGTCGGGAATGCGCTGCTTGCCAGGAATATCGGTGATCGGCGCGCCGCCCCCGCCGCCACAGCAACGGGAGCGAAAGCCCGAACGCTGCATCTCCTTGACCTCGATCCCCAACGCCCGCAGCACTTGGCGCGGTGCCTCGTACTCGCCGTTGTAACGGCCCAGGTAGCACGGGTCGTGATAGGTCACGCTGTTGCCTTTGTGCTGACCCAGGTTCAGCGCGCCAGCGTCGATCAGTTCGGCCATGTAGGTGCTGTGGTGCTGCACCCGGTAATTGCCGTCGAAGGCGCCATATTCGTTTTTCAGCACGTGGAAACTGTGAGGGTCACAGGTCACGATGCGCTTGAAACTGTACTTGGCCAGGGTCTGGATATTGCGTGCGGCCAACAGTTGAAAGGTGGCCTCATCGCCCAGGCGCCGGGCCACGTCGCCACTGTCGCGCTCCTCCAGGCCCAGCACAGCGAAGTCGACCTTGGCCGCCTTCAGCACTTTGACGAAGGCGCGCAAGGTCCGCTGGTTACGCATGTCGAAGGCACCGTCACCGACCCAGAACAGTACGTCGGTGGTGTGCTTATCGCCGAGCAACGGCAGGTTCAAATCCGCCGCCCAGTTCATCCGCCCGCCCGGGGCAAATCCACCGGGGTTGTCGGTGGCGATCAAGTTCTCCAGGACTTCGGCACCCTTGTTCGGCGTCGCGCCTTTTTCCAGGGTCAAGTGGCGGCGCATATCGACGATGGCGTCCACGTGCTCGATCATCATCGGGCACTCTTCGACGCAGGCGCGGCAGGTGGTGCACGACCACAAGGTCTCGGCGTCCACCAGGCCGTTGACGATCGGTTGATGGGGGTTGCCACTGTGCTCGCCAATGGCCTTGCCCGGATACGGGCTGCCAGCGAACTTGGCATCGGTGCCACCGGCCAGGCCGACCACCATGTCCTGGATCAACTTTTTCGGGTTCAACGGCTGGCCGGCAGCGAAGGCCGGGCACGCGGCTTCGCACTTGCCGCACTGCACGCAGGCGTCGAAACCGAGCAGTTGATTCCAGGTGAAATCCTTGGGTTTTTCCACGCCCAATGGCGCGCTTTTGTCGCTCAGGTCCAGCGGCTTGAGGCCCGTGGAACGGCCACCGCCAAAACGTTCGGCGCGACGGTGCCAGGCCAGGTGCAGGGCACCGGCAAACGCGTGCTTCATCGGCCCGCCCCAGGTCATGCCGAAGAACATCTCCGACACGCCCCACAGCACGCCCACACCGAGCAGCGCAGCCAGCAGCCAGCCCCCGAAGTCGGCGGGCAGGATCCCGGCCACCGGCAAAGTCACCAGGAAGAAACTGACCGAGAACACCATCAGGCTTTTCGGCAGGCGCATCCACGGGCCTTTCGACAGGCGCGCGGGTGGGTTGCGTCGACGCAGATAGACGAAAGTGGCGCCGACAAACATCAAAACCGAGGCCAGCAGCAAGGCGTAGCCGAGGATGCGATTCTGCAGGCCGAAACCGTGCACCAGAATCGCCAGCAACGCCGACAACACAAAGCCCAGCGCGGTAGCAACGTGGGTGTTGGCGATGTATTTGTCACGGGCGACCACGTGGTGCAGATCGACCATGTAGCGTTTGGGCATGGCCAATAGGCCGCCCAGCAGGTCGACCTTGGCGGCACGGCCACGGCGCCACATGTTCACCCGACGCAAAGCGCCGAGGACAGCGAGGCCCAGGGCTGCAAACAGGAGAATCGGAAGAAGGGTGTTCAACATGGTGAAGCTCCCACAGACCACACAGCTCTAATGTGGGAGCGGGCTTGCTCGCGAAGGCGGTGCATCAGCCACCGGATGTATCGACTGACACACCGCTTTCGCGAGCAAGCCCGCTCCCACATTTTTGACCGAGTCCACATTGGTTCGGTGTTGGGTCAGAAATCCTTGCACAAACGCAGGGCGTCATAGATCGCGGCGTGGGTATTGCGCTGCGCCACACAGTCGCCGATGCGGAACAGCAAATACCCCTCCCCCGGTTCGCTCAGGCACGGTTGCGGCTTGATCGCGAACAGCGCCTCGACGTCCATCTGCCCCTTGTTGCG
The DNA here is from genome assembly GCF_000510915.2 of Pseudomonas sp. FH4. Classification (NCBI taxonomy): domain Bacteria; kingdom Pseudomonadati; phylum Pseudomonadota; class Gammaproteobacteria; order Pseudomonadales; family Pseudomonadaceae; genus Pseudomonas; species Pseudomonas sp. FH4. The sequence continues at coordinate 139,271 of NZ_AOHN01000012.1, forward strand.
CGCCCCTTGCTTGAGGGCGTAATAGATCTCTTCATCCGGGCGCACGCCGTTTTCCACCACCACCTGGTCCACCACCCGCTCTTCCTTGGCCCCGGTGTATTCGTTCTCCAGCACTGCGATCAGCTTGTCGCCCTCGCGGTAGACCTTCTCCAGCATCATGTCGCCGGTCATGATCACTTCCTTGGGGTACATGCTGCGGTAGTAGGTGGGGAACGACGTACCGCCGATAGCCACGCCAGGCTTGATGTCGTCGGTGACGATCTCGACCTGGCAGCCCTTGTCGGCCAGAAAGTCGGCCACTGACATGCCGGTGAATTCACAGATGGTGTCGTACACCAGCACGTTCTTGCCCGGCGCCACCTTGCCGTCGAGCACATCCCAACTGCTGACCACCAGGCCTTCGGCTGCGCCCCAGTGTTCGTTCTGTTCGAGGAACGGATGCCCGCCCACCGCCAGTACCACCACATCAGGGCGTAGGTCGAGGATGGTCGCGGCATCCGCCGCCACGCCCAGGCGCAGGTCGACGTTGAGCCGTGCCAGTTCCAGCTGGAACCAGCGGGTGATACCGGCGATCTGGTCGCGCTGCGGTGCCTTGGACGCGGTGGTGATCTGCCCACCGATAAAGTCTTTTTTCTCGAACAGGGTCACATCGTGGCCACGTTCTGCAGCGACCCGAGCGGCCTCCATCCCGGCCGGGCCGGCACCGACCACGACCACTTTGCGTTTGGGCCCGGTGGATTTCTCGATGATGTGCGGCACACCCATGTATTCCCGGGAGGTCGCAGCGTTCTGGATGCACAGCACGTCCAGGCCCTGGTACTGGCGGTCGATGCAATAGTTGGCGCCGACGCACTGCTTGATCTGGTCGATCTGGCCCATCTTGATCTTGGCGATCAGGTGCGGGTCGGCCATGTGCGCGCGGGTCATGCCGACCATGTCCACATAGCCGCCTTCGAGGATGCGCGTGGCCTGGTTCGGGTCCTTGATGTTCTGCGCGTGCAGCACCGGGGACTTGACCACTTCCTTGATGCCGGCCGCCAGGTGCAGGAACGGCTCCGGCGGGTAACTCATGTTCGGGATCACGTTGGCCAGGGTGTTGTGGGTGTCACATCCCGAGCCGACCACCCCGATAAAATCGAGCATGCCGGTGTCGTCGTAGTACTTGGCGATCTGTTTCATGTCCTCGTGGGACAAGCCGTCCGGATGGAATTCATCCCCGCACAAACGGATGCCCACGCAAAAATCCGGGCCGACTTCGGCGCGCACAGCCTTGAGCACTTCCAGGCCGAAACGCATGCGGTTTTCGAAACTGCCGCCCCACTCATCAGTACGTTTGTTGACCCGCGGGCTCCAGAACTGGTCGATCATGTGCTGGTGCACCGCCGATAGCTCCACGCCGTCCAGGCCACCGGCCTTGGCCCGGCCTGCGGCGCTGGCGTAGTTGCCGATCACGCGCCAGATTTCTTCCGGCTCGATGGTCTTGCACGTAGCGCGGTGTACCGGCTCACGTACGCCGGAGGGCGACATTAGGGTCGGCCAGTTGAAGCCGTCCCAGCGCGAGCGACGGCCCATGTGGGTAATCTGGATCATGATCTTGGCGCCATGCTTGTGCATCGCGTCAGCCAGGTTCTGGAAGTGCGGGATGATGCGGTCGGTGGACAGGTTCACCGAACTCCACCATTCCTGCGGGCTGTCGATCGCCACCACGGAGGAGCCGCCACAGATTGCCAGGCCAATGCCGCCCTTGGCTTTCTCTTCGTAATACCTGATGTAGCGCTCGGTAGTCATCCCGCCGTCGGTGGCATACACCTCGGCGTGGGCGGTACTGAGCACACGGTTGCGGATGGTCAGTTTGCCGATCTGGATCGGCGCAAACATTGCTTCGAAAGCCATGGCACGGTCCTCGGCTTACAACGGCTTGACGGTGAACAGGCCATCATCGTGGCCCTCTTCGGAGCCTCCGTAGACTTGTTCGGCGACAGTGCGGATGTTGCTGCCGCGCGCTTGCAGAATCTGGTCCATGGCGCCGGCAAACCAGCCAGTGAACATGTAGTCGACCTTGCGCCCGACCTTGCCGTACACGTAGACAAATGCCGAGTGTTCGAGCTTGACGCTGGCGGTGCCTTTATCCAGGTCGATGTCCTGGATCTTGAACAGGCCCCAGCCGCGCTGCGACAGGCGCTTCATGTAGTGTTCGAACACCGCGACACCTTCCAGGCCGTGGCATTCAGCTTCTTTTTCACACCAATGCCAGGCGGATTTGTAGCCGGCCTTGTAGAGGATTTCAGCGTAGGCATCCGCGCCCAGCACCTCTTCGATGCCCATGTGGTTGTTGACGAAGAAATGGCGCGGCACGTACAGCATCGGCAAGGCGTCGGAAGTCCAGACACCGGTTTCGCTGTCGACTTCAATAGGCAATTGCGGGGCGATCTTGGCCATGGAAACTCAACTCCAGAAAATTCTTGGTAATGCCCCGGCGCGAATGGCCGGGGGAGAAAAAACGGTGGCTTATTCGCCCCAGACGTCTTTCAACACGTTGACCCAGTTCTCGCCCATGATCTTGCGCACCACGCGCTCGCTGTGGCCGCGCTTGAGCAGGGTCTCGGTCAGGTTGGGGAACTCGCCCACGGTGCGGATGCCCAGCGGGTTGATGATCTTGCCAAAGCTGGTCAGGCGGCGGGCGTAGCCCTTGTCATGGGTCAGCATTTCGAAGAAATCCTGGCCATGGCCCTGGGTGAAGTCGGTGCCGATGCCGATGGCGTCTTCGCCGACGATGTTCATGGTGTATTCGATGGCTTCGGCGTAATCGTCGATGGTCGAATCGATACCTTTGGCCAGGAACGGCGCAAACATGGTCACGCCGACAAACCCACCGTGGTCGGCAATGAACTTGAGTTCTGCATCGGACTTGTTGCGCGGGTGCTCTTTCAGGCCGGACGGCAGGCAGTGGGAGTAGCACACCGGTTTTTTCGATTCGAGGATGACTTCTTCGCTGGTCTTGGAGCCAACGTGAGACAGGTCGCACATGATGCCGACGCGGTTCATCTCGCCGACGATCTCGCGTCCGAAGCCCGACAGGCCGCCGTCACGCTCATAGCAGCCGGTGCCCACCAGGTTCTGGGTGTTGTAGCACATCTGCACCACGCCGACGCCGAGCTGCTTGAAGATCTCGACGTAGCCGAGCTGGTCTTCAAAGGCATGGGCATTCTGGAAGCCGAAGATGATGCCGGTCTTGCCCTGCTCCTTGGCGCGGCGGATATCGGCGGTGGTTTTCACCGGGATCACCAGGTCGCTGTTCTCGCGGATCAGGGTCTGGCTGGCCACGATATTATTGATCGTGGCCTGGAAGCCTTCCCACACCGACACCGTGCAGTTGGCGGCCGTCAGGCCACCCTTGCGCATGTCCTCGAACAGGTCGCGGTTCCACTTGGCAATGATCAGCCCATCGATAACGATGCTGTCGGCGTGTAGTTCGGCTGGGCTCATCAGGCGTCCCCTTATTGGCGATACATGCGCCGAATCGTCTGCCGGCGCTTTGGGGCCAGCATATGCCCAGGGGCCGGTGGAGCCGGGTGCAAAAACGACAGGGGAATTGCCGAAAGCGTCAATCCACGACAAAGGGTGCTAAGACGTGTCTGTCCTGCATCTGTTCTTTGGCCTACGCTTGAGCCAGAATTCGACCCATCCACCGATATGAGAAGGCGCAATGAAACCGATTTTCCTGGCTTTGGCACTCCTCGCCACCGGCGTCCACGCAGCCGAAGACACCGACAGCACCCCGTGTGATGGCATCGAAAACGACAAACAGACCCTGGAATGCGCCTCCTACAACAAAACCACTGCCCAAGAGCTGCTCAAGGATAACTACCAGGGCCTGCTGGAACGCATGGGGTCTACCTATGCCAGCGATAAGGCACAGTTGGCGGACATCACCGCTCGTCTGAAGGATGCCCAGCAGAAGTGGGAAAAACTGCGGGATGCCGATTGCGCGGTGGACACCTTCCCGGCCGTGACCGGCACCAAGGCCTACGCCATTGCGCAGAATGACTGCCTGGCACGGATGAGTGATGAGCGGTCGGAGTTTTTGGAGTCGATTGGCCAGGAATAAGCGACAATCGCGCGCATCCTTTCCTCTGAACCAAGGCCACCCATGACTCTCTGCGGCATCGAAATCAAAGGCAGCGAAGCGATCATCGCCGTTGCCGCCCCGGACCTGACCCACGTCACCATGGCCACCAAGAAAATCGCCCTTGAGGACGATGACGAGGCCGCCAACGTCAAAGCCTTCGCCAGCCAAGTGGCCGCGTTTGTGCGCGATAACGGCATCACCCGCATCGCGATCAAGAAGCGCAGCAAGAAAGGCGAATTCGCCGGCGGCCCGACCACCTTCAAGATCGAAGGCGTGTTGCAGTTGCTGGACGGCGTTGAGGTGACGCTGCTATCGCCGCAAACCATCAATGCGCAGCACAAGAAGCACAACTTCGAACTGCCGGCGACGCTGAACAAATACCAGCATGAGGCGTTTAAAACCGCGTGCTCGGCCTTGGTAAAAAAATAAGCCACCCCACACATCCAATGTGGGAGCGGGCTTGCTCGCGAATGCGGTGTATCAGTCAACATCTTAATTGACTGACCCACCGCATTCGCGAGCAAGTCGAACCGTCGCACCGCCGCTCCCACATTTGGTTGGCGTGTGCCCAATAGGCTTACACCACCTCCCGCCGCCGATCCTCCCGCGGGCACTTGGCAAACCGCCCCCGGTAGCTTCGGGTGAAATACGACGGTGACTCAAACCCGCAGGCAATGCTCACCTCCAGCACGCTCATGCCGCTCTGGCGCAGCAGTTGCCGGGCCTTTTCCAGGCGCAAGCCGAGGTAGAAGGTGCTCGGTGTTTCGTTCAGATGCAGGCGGAACAGGCGCTCCAGCTGGCGCCGTGTGACCTTGATCATCTCCGCCAGCGCCAGGGTGCTCAGGGGCGGTTCGGTATGTAGCTCCATCTCGCCAATCACTTGCACCAACTTCTGGTTATTGATGCCGTAGCGCGTGGCAATCTGCATGCGCTGGTGGTCTTTGCGCGGGCGGATACGGCCCAGTACGAACTGCTCCGAAACCTGAATCGCCAGCTCCGGGCCATGGGCCTGGCTGATCAGGTCGAGCATCAGGTCGATGGAGGCGGTGCCGCCGGCGCAGGTGATGCGCCGGCGGTCGATTTCGAACAGCTCCTGGGTCACGGCCAGTGCAGGATAGGACTCCTTGAAGGCATCAATGGCTTCCCAGTGCAGGGTCAGGCGGTAGCCATCGAGCAGACCGGCCTGGGCCAGGACGAAGCTGCCGGTGTCGATGGCGCCGAGGGTCACACCGTCATGATCGAGGCGGCGCAGCCAGTGCTCCAGGGCTGGCGTGACGAACTCCAGCGGCTCGAAGCCGGCCACCACCAGCAACGTCGCGCCTTTTTTCAGTGGTGCAAGCCCCTCGTCAGCGTTCACCGACATGCCATTGCTCGCCAACACCGCGCCGCCATCGGCACTCAATACGTGCCAGCGATACAGCTCGCCGCGAAAACGGTTGGCCACGCGCAGCGGTTCAATCGCCGAGATAAAACCGATGGCGGAAAAGCCGGGCATCAGCAAAAAATAAAAGTCCTGGGACATACAAGCGCTCTCGTCAGGCGGGCAGCGTGTGTTGTGTGATACGCCAGTTCAATCGCCCATTCAAGAGTACGGGTCGCTACAGTGCAAGAGCAGGTCGCCGCCGTGCGTTTTGCCGGGTATCAAGGTGAGTAACTTGGCGACACGGCGCACAAAGACGCCGGAACCCACAATAACGACCTGCCGAGGGATCCATCATGAACCGACTGATCAGCCGCTGTGTGCTCGCACTCAGCGCCGTCTTGAGCACCAGCCTGTGGGCCGCCGAAGCCGCCTCCTGTAAAAACGTGCGCATGGGCGTGGTGAACTGGACCGACGTGATCGCCACCAGCGCCATGACCCAGGTGCTGCTCGACGGCCTCGGCTACACCACCAAACAAACCAGCGCTTCCCAGCAAATCATCTTCGCCGGCATTCGTGACCAGCGCCTGGACCTGTTCCTCGGCTACTGGAACCCGCTGATGACCCAAACCATCACGCCTTTCGTCGACGCAGGGCAAGTGAAAGTCCTCGACGCGCCCAGCCTCAAGGACGCGCGCGCCACCCTCGCCGTGCCGACCTACCTCGCAGACAAGGGCCTGAAAACCTTTGCCGACATTGCCAGGTTCCAGAAAGAGCTGGGCGGCAAGATCTACGGCATAGAACCCGGCTCGGGCGCCAATATCCAGATCAAGGCGATGATCGCCAAGAACCAGTTCGGCCTGGGCAAGTTCCAACTGGTGGAGTCCAGCGAGGCCGGCATGCTCGCCGCCGTAGACCGCGCCGTGCGTCGCAAGGAGGCCGTGGTGTTCTTTGGCTGGGCGCCGCACCCGATGAACGTCAACGTCGCGATGACCTATCTGTCCGGCAGCGAAGGTGCGCTGGGGCCCAATGAAGGCATGGCCACGGTCTGGACCGTCACCGCGCCGACCTACGCCGAGCAATGCCCGAACGTGCACAAGCTGCTGACCAACCTGACCTTCACCGCCGCCGACGAGAGCCGCATGATGCAGCCGCTGCTGGATCACAAGGACGCATTCGAATCGGCCAAACAATGGCTCAAGGATCACCCCCAGGACCAGCAGCGCTGGCTGGAAGGCGTGACCACCTTCGATGGCAAGCCGGCTGCCGCCAATCTGCAATTGACCCGCAAGTAATTTTTCCTGAATTCCGTTTCGCGGCCATCAACGGCCGCGAACGGCACCCTCACGCCTGTAAGGAACCCGCCCCATGAACTACGACGTCATCATCACCTGCGCACTCACCGGTGCTGGCGACACGAGCGCCAGAAGCCCACACGTGCCGGTCACTCCAAAACAGATCGCCGCTGCGGCGGTGGAGGCTGCCAAAGCCGGCGCCACCGTAGTCCACTGCCATGTGCGCGACCCGCACACCGGCAAATTCAGCCGCGACGTAGCGCTGTACCGTGAAGTGATGGAGCGCATCCGCGAGGCGGATATCGACATCATCGTCAACCTCACCGCCGGCATGGGCGGCGACCTGGAAATCGGTGGCGGCGAGCATCCCATGGAGTTCGGCCCCAACACCGACCTGGTCGGCCCGTTGACCCGCCTGGCCCACGTCGAAGAACTGCTGCCGGAAATCTGCACCCTGGACTGCGGCACCCTGAACTTCGGCGATGGCGACACCATTTACGTGTCTACCCCGGCCCAACTGCGTGCGGGCGCCAAGCGTATCCAGGAGCTGGGGGTGAAGGCCGAGTTGGAGATTTTCGACACCGGCCACCTGTGGTTCGCCAAGCAGATGATCAAGGAAGGGCTACTCGACAACCCGTTGTTCCAACTGTGCCTGGGCATCCCCTGGGGCGCACCGGCCGACACCACCACCATGAAAGCCATGGTCGACAACCTGCCTGCTGATGCTGTGTGGGCCGGGTTTGGCATTGGCCGCATGCAAATGCCGATGGCGGCACAAGCGGTGCTGCTGGGCGGCAATGTGCGGGTCGGGCTGGAAGACAATCTGTGGTTGGACAAAGGCGTGCTGGCGACCAATGGGCAACTGGTGGAACGCGCCGGGGAAATCCTCAGCCGCCTGGGGGCGCGGATTCTGACCCCTGCTGAAGGCCGCACAAAAATGGGCCTGACCAAACGCAGCTAATCCCCCTGCCGAAACCGGCTCCCACAATGAGCCTCTTTAGCACTGGAAATTACCGAACTTCTTTAGGACGCCACCATGAGCTTTATCACCGAAATAAAAACCTTCGCCGCCTTGGGCAGTGGTGTCATCGGCAGTGGCTGGGTGTCCCGTGCCCTCGCCCACGGCCTGGATGTGGTGGCCTGGGACCCAGCGCCCGGCGCCGAAGCCGCGTTGCGCAAACGCGTCGCCAACGCCTGGGGCGCCCTGGAGAAACAAGGCCTGGCCCCCGGCGCCTCCCAGGAGCGCCTGCGCTTTGTCGCGACCATCGAAGAATGCGTGAAAGACGCCGACTTCATCCAGGAAAGCGCCCCGGAACGCCTGGAGCTGAAACTTGAACTGCACAGCAAGATCAGCGCGGCCGCCAAGCCCAATGCGCTGATCGGCTCCAGCACCTCGGGCCTGTTGCCCAGCGAGTTCTACGAAAGCGCCACCCACCCGCAACGCTGCGTGGTCGGCCACCCGTTCAACCCGGTGTACTTGCTACCGCTGGTGGAAGTGGTCGGCGGCCGGCATACCGCACCCGAGGCCATCCAGGCGGCGATAAAAGTGTACGAATCCCTCGGCATGCGCCCCTTGCATGTGCGCAAGGAAGTCCCCGGTTTTATCGCCGACCGTTTGCTTGAAGCCCTGTGGCGCGAGGCGCTGCACCTGGTCAACGACGGTGTGGCGACCACCGGCGAGATCGACGATGCGATCCGCTTTGGCGCCGGCTTGCGCTGGTCGTTCATGGGCACGTTCCTGACCTACACCCTGGCCGGCGGCGATGCTGGCATGCGGCACTTCATGGCGCAGTTCGGCCCGGCACTGCAATTGCCGTGGACCTACCTGCCGGCGCCGGAACTGACGGACAAACTGATTGATGACGTGGTCGATGGCACCCGCGAGCAGTTGGGCAGCCATAGCATTTCGGCGCTGGAGCGCTATCGTGATGATTGTTTGCTGGCGGTGCTGGAAGCGGTGAAGACCACCAAGGCCAAACATGGCATGAGCTTCACCGAATAACGGCTGTTGATTTCTGTGGGAGCTGGCTTGCCTGCGATGACGGTGGTGAATCCAAAATCGCCATCGCAGGCAAGCCAGCTCCTACAGTTGACCGAGTACGGATCAGGGATTTATCAAATGCCAACGCTGACCACCTACACCACCAAAATCATCCCCGACTGGGTCGATTACAACGGCCACCTGCGCGATGCGTTCTACCTGCTGATCTTCAGCTACGCCACCGATGCGTTGATGGACACTCTGGGCCTGGACAGCGACAACCGCGAAGCCAGCGGCCATTCGCTGTTCACCCTGGAACTGCACCTGAACTACCTGCACGAAGTGAAACTGGGCGCCGACGTTGAAGTGCATACCCAACTGATCGCCCATGACAGCAAACGCCTGCACCTCTATCACAGCCTGCATCTGGTCGGCGAAGCACGGGAACTGGCGGGCAATGAACAGATGCTGCTGCACGTCGACCTCGCCGGGCCACGGTCAGCACCGTTCAGCGCGGCGGTTGCACAGCGGTTGGCGGTTATCAGTGCTGAACAAGCCGACCTGCCCCGGCCCGCCCTGCTCGGTCGCGTCATCGGCCTGCCCCAACGCTAACCCTGTAGGAGCGAGCTCGCTCGCGAAAATCGTTAACGAAGACGCGGGGCACCAGGAAGAACGCGACGCCCTTGAGTTTTTCGCGAGCAAGCTCGCTCCTACAGAACGGCAAAAACAGCCATAAAAAAGCCCCGATCAAGCCGTGACAAGATCGAGGCAGAGTGCTTTGTGTGAGCGTGCGTCCCGAGGGTGACCAAACCTTCAATCCGCTTGCTTGAAACCAGTGTGCCCGCAACGCTTGCCGGTAACTGGCCCGAAAGCGACATGCTCATAGTCGTTCCTGCCATTGTGGCATTCAGGTCTTGCCGACCCGTTGATGGCCCACCAGAATCGAACCTGATCGAAGTCTCCCCTAACCAGGATGAACATCATGATGCACGCCGATTTGATTGATCAGGATGACCTGCTGAGCCAACTGCGCTCGCTGGGTTTCGAGGTGTCCAGCGGTGCCACCGCCGAGCAGGCCTGTGAGTGCGCGGTACGCGGTTTGAGTGAGGCGCGGGCCAAGGCACTCAAGGGCATGGTCGAGCAGATGTACACCGGCAGCGCGACGATTCTGCCGGCGGTACGCCAGGCGATTGATAAGCAGTTGTTGCCGGCCCTGGTGCAGTTCAAACAGAACTCAGGCGCCTGATACACCGCATTCGCGAGCAAGCCCGCGCCCACATTTTGATGTGTGAATACCTTCAAATGTGGGAGCGGGCTTGCTCGCGAATACAGGCGACTCGATCTACAGCCTTACACTGGCAAACGTCGACTCATTGCGCGCCTGGCTCAACGCCGACATCGGCCCGGCCAACGGTGACAACACCAACGCCTGCGGAATCGGCATCATCGCCACTTGCTGGGTGGTATTGGAGCCTACGCGCTCATCCCGTGGCGGAATGCCGAAGTATTCGCGGTAGCACTTGGAGAAGTGCGGCGTGGACACAAACCCGCACACCGACGCCACTTCGATGATCGACATCGGCGTCTGCTTGAGCAACTGCCGTGCGCGAATCAGGCGCAGCTTGAGGTAGTAGCGCGACGGCGAGCAGTGCAGGTATTTCTGGAACAGCCGCTCCAACTGGCGCCGCGAGACGGCGACGTACACCGCCAGCTCATCGAGGTCGATCGGCTCTTCCAGGTTGGCTTCCATCAGCGCGACGATTTCCTGCAGCTTCGGCTGGTTGGTGCCGAGCATGTGCTTGAGCGGCACGCGCTGGTGATCCTGTTCGTTGCGGATGCGCTCGTACACGAACATCTCGGAGATTGCCGCCGACAGTTCACGACCGTGGTCGCGACTGATCAGGTGCAGCATCATATCCAGCGGTGCGGTGCCGCCCGAACTGGTGAAGCGGTTGCGGTCGAGGGTGAACAGGCGCGTGCTCATCGACACCCGCGGGAAGGCTTCCTGCATCGATGCCAGGCATTCCCAGTGCACGCTGCAATCAAACCCGTCGAGCAGGCCGGCGCAAGCCAGGGCCCAACTGCCGGTACACACCGCGCCAAGACGGCGGGACTGGCGCGCCTGGCTTTGCAGCCACGACACATGCTCGCGGGTCACAGTGCGCTGGATACCCACGCCACCGCAGACAATCACAACGTCCAGGGCCGGGGCTTTGTGCATGGAGCAATCGGGGGTGATTTGCAGGCCATCGCTGGCCCAAACCTGATTGCCGTCGACGCTCAAGGTGCTCCAGCGATACAGCTCGCGACCGGACAACTGGTTGGCCATGCGCAGCGGTTCGACTGCGGACGCCAGGGAAATCAGCGTGAAATTGTCCAGCAGCAAAAAGCCGATGGATTGAGGCGCACGGTTCTGGGGTTGAGCCCCGGAGTTGAACGACGTCATCGCGGTATCTCCTCACACAAAGCGGGTGATGGCCTCAGGCGAGGCTCTTGTTATTGCACTCTTCGTCCATCAGGAGAGAGGCTTTGAATTGATAGAGCAATTGCCATGCCTAAAGTTGAATAGGCATTCAATAACTCCTGAAAACGACCTATTGAGGTGTCTATACAAGCCCACGCCCGGCGTGAGGATATGACTCGGAAAAATCCTACGCCCATGCTCTGTGAGCAGATCGGTAGCACTTGTGGGAAGGCGCTTTCAGGGCGTAGGAAACGTGTGTCACCGCACGCACGGGTGACGGGTGGCAGGCAGGGATATCGTTTGGCAGCTACTTATCTGTTTGCGACGCGCTAAAAGGTGGCGCTTTTGGTTGGGGTGTTCACTTTATGAGCAGCGGTGACCTGTCTACCGTCATCGCGAGCAGGCTTGCTCCCACATTTTGATCTGTGAATACATTCAAATGTGGGAGCGGGCTTGCTCGCGAATACAGGCAACTCGGTATCACTGACTCAACACTCCACAGCACTCACCGCCAACCCACCCCGCGATGTCTCCTTGTACTTGTCATGCATATCCGCCCCGGTATCACGCATGGTGCGGATCACCCGGTCCAGGGAAATAAAGTGCTGGCCATCGCCACGCAAGGCCATCTGCGCCGCATTGATCGCCTTGACCGCCGCTATCGCGTTGCGCTCGATGCAGGGCACTTGCACCAATCCGCCCACCGGGTCGCAGGTCAGGCCCAGGTTGTGTTCCAGGCCGATTTCTGCGGCGTTGCACACCTGCTCCGGGCTGGCACCCAGAATCTCTGCCAGCCCCGCCGCCGCCATGGCGCAGGCCGAGCCAACTTCGCCCTGGCATCCGACTTCGGCGCCGGAGATCGAGGCGTTCTTTTTACACAGGATCCCGATTGCCGCCGCGCCGAGGAAGTAGTCCACCACATTGGCCTCGGTGACGACCTCACTGAACTTCATGAAGTAATGCAGCACCGCCGGGATGATCCCCGCCGCGCCGTTGGTCGGTGCCGTGACCATGCGCCCACCGGCGGCGTTTTCTTCGTTGACGGCCAGGGCGAACAGGTTGACCCATTCCATGGCGCTCAAGGTCGAGCCGATCACATTCGGCTTGCCCAACTCCTGCAGGCTGCGATGCAACTTGGCGGCCCGTCGCCGCACATTCAAGCCGCCGGGCAGGATGCCCTCGTGCTTGAGGCCCTGCTCGACGCAATCCTGCATGGCACGCCAGAGCTTCATCAGGCCACTGCGGATTTCTTCTTCCGGGCGCCAGACCTTTTCGTTGGCCAGCATCAGGTCGGCGACGCGCAGGTTGTGAGTCTTGCATAACTGCAACAACTCCACCGCGCTGGAAAAATCATAAGGCAGCTCGGTGCGATCCATATCCGCAACGCCACTGCGGGCCTGGGCCTCATCCACCACAAAACCGCCACCCACCGAATAGTAGGTATCGCGGTGCAACTCGGTCTGGGCGCCGTACACCACCAGGGTCATGGCATTGGGGTGGAACGGCAGGTTTTCGTCGATCAGGCGCATGTCCCGCGACCACAGAAAGGGAACAGGCAAACGGTTGTCCAGCAACAACGTACTGGTCTCACGCAGGGTCTCGATACGCAGGCCGATCTGCGACGGATCGATTGCATCCGGCCACTCGCCCATCAATCCCATGATGACTGCGTTGTCGCTGCCATGGCCGATGCCGGTGGCGGACAACGAGCCATACAGCTGGACTTCGACCCGTTGCACTTGCTCCAGCAGGCCACGCTCACGCAGGCCTTGAACGAACAGCGCGGCAGCCCGCATGGGGCCCACGGTATGGGAACTGGACGGCCCGATGCCGATTTTGAACAGGTCGAAAACGCTGATAGCCATTGCCGCGAAACTCCTCGATGAGCACAGGCCAGGCGCGATACAGCTGCTACGCTCAAGTCGCCCAGATGGCGGCATCATCAAGCTTTTATAGCGCCGTCCGGCGTCTCACACCGACGCACCCATGCTCAACAGCGTCGTCCTCGTGCAATGGGGCGCAATCGCCGTTTTTTGCGGCGCAGATCGAGAAAAAGTGCAGTTTTGCCCGTGGAAAAACCTGTAAGCGACGTCACCGACACTGGATACGACCATCCCTGTACTGGATACGACCCACCCTGTAGGCGTCAGATTTTCACTGGTACATGATCAGTCTCGACTCGTTTGCAAGGCATCGAGGCTGCGCATCGCTCGCACGCCCCAACTGCAACACTTATAAGCGCGGTCAAGCACCGCCGGAAAAACACCAGGAGTCCAAACCCATGAAAGGTTCCCCCCCGTTGTTGTTGGCCGCCATGCTGAGTCTTCCCCTTGCGGCCCACGCTGCTGACCCTGAGCAGTGCAGTACCGTCAACTTCTCCGATGTCGGCTGGACCGATATCACCGTCACCACCGCCACCACCAGCGAAATCCTCAAGGGCCTGGGCTACAAGCCGCGGACCACGATGATTTCCGTACCCGTGACCTACAAGTCCCTGGCCGACGGCAAGAACATGGACATCTTCCTCGGCAACTGGATGCCGACCATGGAAAACGACATCAAGCAGTACCGTGATGCCGGCACCGTGGAAACCGTGCGCGCCAACCTGGAAAACGCCAAGTACACCCTGGCAGTGCCACAAGCGCTGTACGACAAGGGCCTGAAAGACTTCGCCGATATCGCCAAGTTCAAGGATGAGCTGGGTGGCAAGATCTACGGCATCGAGCCTGGCAACGACGGCAACCGCACCATCCAGAGCGTGATCGACAAGAATCAGTTCGGCTTGAAAGACGCAGGCTTCAAGGTGGTCGAGTCCAGTGAAGCCGGGATGCTCTCGCAAGTGGAACGTGCTACCAAACGTGGGCAGGCCATTGTGTTCCTGGGCTGGGAACCACACCCGATGAACACCCGCTTCAAGATGAAATACCTGACCGGAGGTGACGATTCATTCGGCCCCAACTACGGCCAGGCCACCATCTACACCAACACCCGCAAGGGCTACTCCGAGGAATGCAGCAACGTGGGCCAGTTGCTGAAAAACCTGGTGTTCACCCTGGACATGGAAAGCACCCTGATGGGTAACGTCCTCGACGACAAGATGAAACCCGACGCCGCCGCCAAGGCCTGGCTGAAGAAGAACCCGCAAGTGCTCGACACCTGGCTCGCCGGAGTCACCACCCTTGATGGCAAACCAGGACTTGCCGCCGTAAAAGCCTATCTCGACAAGTAATCGCTGACCCCGGGCCGGCGTGCCGGCCCGGGATGTTTTCCCTTTTCGCATGTGGACATTCACTACCATGCTGACTGAACAGAAAATCCCACTAGGCCAGTACATCGCTGCCTTCGTCGAATGGTTGACGCAGAACGGCGCCGATTACTTCGACGCGATCGCATCGACACTGGAAACGATGATCCACGGCGTGACGTTCGCGCTGACCTGGTTCAATCCGCTGGCATTGATCGGTCTGATTGCGCTGCTTGCTCACTACATTCAACGTAAATGGGGCCTGACGGTGTTTGTCATCGCCTCCTTCCTGCTGATCCTCAACCTGGGGTACTGGCAGGAAACCATGGAGACCCTGGCCCAGGTGCTGTTCGCCACCCTGGTCTGCGTGGTCATCGGCGTGCCGCTGGGCATTGTTGCCGCGCACAAGCCGATGTTCTATACGATGATGCGCCCGGTACTCGATCTGATGCAGACCGTGCCGACCTTCGTCTACCTCATCCCGACCCTGACCCTCTTCGGGCTGGGTGTGGTGCCCGGCCTGATCTCCACGGTGGTGTTCGCGATTGCCGCGCCGATCCGCCTGACCTACCTGGGCATCCGCGATGTACCCCAAGAACTGATGGACGCCGGTAAGGCCTTTGGCTGCTCCCGGCGCCAGTTGCTCTCGCGCATCGAACTGCCCCACGCCATGCCGAGCATCGCTGCCGGCATTACCCAATGCATCATGCTGTCGTTGTCGATGGTGGTGATCGCAGCCCTGGTGGGCGCCGACGGCCTCGGTAAACCTGTGGTCAACGCGCTGAACACCGCCGACATTGCCCTGGGCTTTGAAGCGGGCCTGGCGATTGTGCTGCTGGCCATCATGCTCGACCGTATCTGCAAACAACCCGACGCCAAAGTAGGGGGTGATGCATGAGCATTATCCGATTCGACAATGTCGATGTGATCTTCTCCAAAGACCCACGCGAAGCCCTCAAGCTGCTGGATGAGGGGATGCACCGCAACGAAATCCTGAAAAAGACCGGGCAGATTGTCGGCGTGGAAAAAGCCAGCCTGGATATCGAGAAAGGCGAGATCTGCGTGCTGATGGGTTTGTCGGGCTCCGGCAAGTCGAGCCTGTTGCGCTGTATCAACGGCCTTAACACCGTGAGCCGTGGCCAGTTGTTTGTGGAGCATGAAGGTCGCCAGATCGACATCGCGTCATGCACGCCGGCCGAGCTGAAAATGATGCGCACCAAGCGTATCGCCATGGTGTTCCAGAAGTTCGCCCTGATGCCCTGGCTGACCGTACGTGAAAACATCAGCTTTGGCCTGGAGATGCAGGGTCGCCCCGAGAAGGAGCGGCGCAAACTGGTGGACGAAAAGCTGGAGCTGGTGGGCCTGACCCAATGGCGCAACAAGAAGCCCGACGAGCTGTCTGGCGGCATGCAACAGCGCGTCGGCCTGGCCCGCGCCCTGGCGATGGACGCCGACATCCTGCTGATGGACGAACCGTTCTCGGCCCTCGACCCGCTGATCCGCCAAGGCCTGCAGGATGAACTGCTGGAGCTGCAACGCAAGCTGAGCAAGACCATCGTGTTCGTCAGCCACGACCTCGACGAGGCACTCAAGCTGGGCAGCCGGATTGCGATCATGAAAGACGGCAAGATCATCCAGTACAGCGTGCCGGAAGAAATCGTGCTGAACCCGGCGGATGATTATGTGCGCACCTTCGTCGCCCATACCAACCCACTGAACGTGCTTTGCGGCCGCAGCCTGATGCGCACGCTGGACAACTGCAAGCGGGTCAATGGTTCGGTGTGCCTGGACCCGGGCGGCGACTCGTGGCTGGACCTGGCCGAAGGCAACACCATCCAGGGCGCACGGCAAAATGGCGCGGTGATGAACCTGCAGAACTGGGCGCCGGGGCAAGCTGTGGAAGACCTGGGGCGGTTGCCGACCTTGGTGGATTCGAATATCGGCATGCGTGATGCGTTGCAGATTCGCTACCAGACCGGCAACAAGCTGGTGCTGCACGACAACAACAAGGTGGTGGGGATTCTGGGGGACAGCGAGCTGTACCATGCCCTGCTGGGCAAGAACCTGGGCTAATAAGGCTTTTTGTAGGAGCGAGCTTGCTCGCGAAAAACGTCAACGATAACGCGTGGTTCCTGGATGAACCCGGTGCCTGTGAGTTTTTCGTCGGAACGCCGCCCGGAGACAAGCTCGCTCCTACATTTGACCGCATTGCCAAGTTTGAACAGGCGGTGTCAGTGACGACACCGCCGGCTTTTATCAGCTATAGACACGGCCAAGGAGCTGCCGATGGCTTTCAAACTGATCGAGCACATCCCGGGTGATCTGTTCCTGGGTGAAGCCCATCAGGTCGTATTCCTGACCGCCGTTGTGCAGGTAAACCTCGGCGCGGTAGTAGCGCGCACGCTCCTCCTCTGCCTCGATCGACTCACTCGGCGCCGCCAGGTAGCCATCCAGGCTCACCTCGTAGACAAACGGGTTGCCTTCCATCTCGATCCGCACGCCGATGCAGCGCTTGGATTTACCCAGCAGCGTCTGCACATCCAACCCTTGGGCGCGCAATGCCACGGCCGCTTCTTCCAGCGCCGGGGTGACTTTCTTGTCCATGAAGCGCTGCACCACAGCCTGGCTCGGTTGCAGGTCCTGGGCAGTCAGGCGCTCGCTGAAACCGCGACGGCCGCGTTCGGCCAATTGCGCCTGCTCCTGTTCGATGGCCACGTCCTGGCGCATGGCCTTGTGCAAACCGAACATAAAGAAGATCAGCACCACCGAGAACGGCAAGCCCGCCAGCACCACCATGGTTTGCATGGCTTCGAAGTTACCGGCAAACAGCAGGCCGATGGTCACCAGGGTGATCACCGCCGACCAGAAGATCCGCAGCCAGTGCGGCGCATCCTCATCCACATTGCCGCCCTTGCAGGACAGGTTGGCCATCATCACCGCACCAGAATCCGCCGGTGTCAGGAACAGCACAAAGCCGACAAAGATCGACACGCCGATCACCACTTTCGACGCCGGGTAGTATTCGAGCAACTGGTAGATCGCCATGGAGGGTTGCTCCAGCGCGGTCTTGCCCAGCTCCACGGCCCCATGGTTGAGCACCAGGTCCAGGGCCGAGTTGCCGAAGATCGACAGCCACGCCAGGGTAAAGCCCAGCGGGATCAGCAGTACGCCCGCCACCAGCTCACGTACGGTACGGCCACGGGAAATACGCGCGATGAACATGCCCACGAATGGTGCCCAGGAAATCCACCAGGCCCAGTAGAACAGGGTCCACAGGCCCATCCAGCGCTCGGACTTCTCGCCATCGCCTTCGTACACGTACAGGTCGAAGGTCTTGAGCACCAGGCCGTTCATGTAGTCGCCGATGTTCTGCACAAAGCCGTTGAGCAGGTGCAGGGTCGGGCCAAACAGCAGCACGAAAATCAGCAGGCCGCTGAACAACACAATGTTGAGGTTGGACAGGCGGCGAATGCCGTTCTCCACACCCGACACGGCAGCGATGGTCGCAACGGTGCTCATCACGATAATCACGATCAGCAGGTTGGTGTTGCTGTGCTCCATGCCGAACAGGTTTTCCAACCCGGACGACACTTGCATCGAGCCAATCCCCAGGTTCGTCACCAGGCCCAGCAGGGTCACGAACATACCGAAGCCGTCCACCGCGTGACCGGCCGCGCCTTTGACCCAACGCTCGCCCATCAATGGGTACAGCGCCGAACGCAAGGCCAGCGGCTGGTTATGCCGGTAGGCGAAGTACGCCACGGCCAGGCCGACCAGCGCATAGATCGCCCAGCCATGCAGGCCCCAATGCAGGAAGGTCAACTGCAACGCCTGGCGCGCGGCCATCTGGGTGGCAGCGGCGCCTTCAGGCGGGTTGAAGTAGTGGTCCAACGGCTCGGACGCGCCGAAGTACAGCAACGAAATGCCGATGCCCGAAGAGAACAACATGCCGGCCCAGGCGCCGTAGCTGAAGTCCGGGGTATCGGCCTTGCTGCCCAGCTTCAATTTGCCGTAGGAGGAAAACGCCAGGCCCACCACGAATACCAGGTAGGCGGCGATGACCACCATGTAGTACCAGCCAAAGCTTTTCGAGAGCCAGGTCTGGGCGATTCCCAGCATTCTGCCGGCCTCTTGCGGGGCGATGATCAGAATGGCAGTCAACAACAGGATCAACGCGGTGGAGGTGTAGAACACCCAACCGTTGACCCGCACCTTTTCCGGTGGGGTCTTTATAAGAGAGGCAGAACTCATGGCACAGAGGCTCCGGGCAGTGCGAGAGAGGACACAAGGCAGCGCTTGACCCGCGCCATCGATTTTTCGGCAGTCGACGGACGGGTGTTATAAAGACATCCCGAAAATCCTCGAACCCCAGCGACGCGCTGTCATGGGCTGTTTCAAGGGTTTTTGTGGATGTCAGATGCGTCTGCCTACACGTAGGAAATACCTGTAGGCAGCGACCATTTGTCGCAGATCTTATTCTTTGTTGATTGAACGTTCAATCAAAACAAAATAGACTGGCCCTCAACCCGACGAACGTTTACGCCCGTCGGCAGGCCTAAGGAGAGGTGCTACATGCCCAAGGTCGGTATGCAACCCATACGCCGCCAGCAGTTGATCGAAGCCACATTGACGGCCATCGATCAGGTAGGGATGGGAGATGCCAGCATTGCGCTGATCGCCCGTCTGGCCGGAGTCTCGAACGGCATCATCAGTCACTATTTTCAGGACAAGAATGGCCTGATCGCCGCAACGATGCGGTACCTGATGAATGTGCTGATCGAGAACGTCCACGAACGCCGGCAGGCATTGAAGGAAGACAGCCCCCGGGCGCACCTTCAAGTGATTATTGGCGGCAACTTCGACGCCAGCCAGGTCAACGGCCCGGCAATGAAAACCTGGCTGGCCTTCTGGGCTACCAGCATGCACCACCCGTCTTTGCACAGGTTGCAGCGGATCAACGATCACCGCCTGTATTCCAACCTGTGCTGCCAGTTCCGCCGTGTGCTGCCGCTGGAAGATGCACGCAGCGCAGCCCGAGGCCTGGCGGCCCTGATCGACGGTTTGTGGTTGCGCGGCGCCCTGTCGGGAGACGCTTTCGACACGGAGCAGGCGCAACGGATCGCTTACGAATACATGGACTTCCAATTGGCCAAGCAGGTGAGTTAGAGCACACATAAACGCTCAACCCCTGAACGGCTACTGAGTGGGCTGCGCCCCTCAGTGGTTAACGCCAACCACTTATGCACTTGCGAGGACTTTATGGCCCGTTTCGAACTGCAAAAACTCTACATTGACGGCGGCTACAGCGACGCTGGCAGCGATGCCACCTTCGAAGCCATCAACCCGGCTAACGGTGAAGTTCTCGCCAACGTGCAACGCGCCACTTTCGAAGACGTCGAACGTGCCGTGGTCAGCGCCGAAAAGGGCCAGAAAATCTGGGCCGCGATGACCGCCATGGAGCGTTCGCGCATCCTGCGTCGCGCCGTGGAAATCCTGCGCGAGCGCAACGACGAACTGGCTGCCCTGGAAACCCTGGACACCGGTAAAGCCTTCTCCGAAACCAAGTACGTCGACATCGTTACCGGCGCCGACGTGCTGGAATACTACGCCGGCCTGGTGCCTGCCATCGAAGGCGAGCAGATCCCGCTGCGCACCACCTCATTCGTCTACACCCGCCGCGAGCCGCTGGGCGTGGTCGCCGGTATCGGTGCGTGGAACTACCCGATCCAGATCGCCTTGTGGAAATCCGCCCCGGCCCTGGCCGCTGGCAACGCGATGATCTTCAAGCCAAGCGAAGTGACGTCGCTGACCACCCTGAAACTGGCCGAGATCTACACCGAAGCCGGTGTTCCGGACGGTGTGTTCAACGTCCTGACCGGCAGCGGCCGTGAAGTCGGCACCTGGCTGACCGAGCACCCGCGCATCGAAAAAATCTCCTTCACCGGCGGCACCGACACCGGCAAGAAGGTCATGGCCAGCGCTTCGAGCTCCTCGCTCAAAGACGTAACCATGGAGCTGGGCGGCAAATCCCCACTGATCATTTTCGACGACGCCGACCTCGATCGCGCCGCCGACACCGCGATGATGGCCAACTTCTACAGCTCCGGCCAGGTCTGCACCAACGGCACTCGCGTGTTTATTCCAAAGCACCTGCAAGCCGCCTTTGAAGCCAAGATCGTCGAACGTGTTGCGCGCATCCGCGTCGGCAACCCGCAAGACGAAAACACCAACTTCGGCCCGCTGGTCAGCTTCGCCCACATGGAAAGCGTGCTGGGCTATATCGCCAAAGGTAAAGAAGAAGGCGCACGCCTGCTGTGCGGCGGCGACCGCCTGACCGCTGGCGACTTCGCCAAGGGTGCATTCGTTGCACCGACGGTGTTCACTGACTGCACCGATGAGATGACCATCGTGCGTGAAGAAATCTTCGGCCCAGTGATGAGCATCCTCACCTACGAGACTGAAGAAGAAGTGATCCGTCGCGCCAACGACACCGACTTCGGCCTGGCTGCAGGCTTGGTGACCAAGGACTTGAACCGCGCCCACCGCGTGATTCATCAGCTCGAAGCGGGTATCTGCTGGATCAACGCCTGGGGCGAGTCCGACGCCAAGATGCCGGTTGGCGGCTACAAGCAGTCGGGTGTTGGCCGTGAGAACGGGATCAGCTCGCTGAACAACTTCACCCGCATCAAATCGGTACAGGTTGAGCTGGGCGACTACGCCTCGGTGTTCTAAATCCGAGTGATGTGCTGCTCGCGAGGCCGCCGCCTTCGCGAGCAAGCCCGCTCCCACATTTGATTTGTGTACGCCTTCAAATGTAGGAGGGGGCTTGCTCCCGATGAGTGCGAAGCACTCGCCTCATCTGACCATCTCCAAAGAGGGTGCATTTATGTCCCAAGAATACGACTACATCATTGTGGGTGCCGGCTCCGCCGGTAACACCCTGGCGACCCGTCTGACCGAAGACGAAGGCGTCACCGTCCTGCTGCTGGAAGCCGGCGGCCCGGACTACCGTCTCGATTTCCGTACCCAGATGCCTGCCGCCCTGGCGTTCCCGCTGCAAGGCCGCCGCTACAACTGGGCCTACGAAACCGATCCAGAGCCACACATGGATGGGCGCCGCATGGAATGTGGTCGCGGCAAGGGCCTGGGTGGCTCGTCGCTGATCAACGGCATGTGCTACATCCGTGGCAACGCCATGGACTACGACGGCTGGGCGAAACTGCCAGGCCTGGAAAACTGGAGCTATCTGGACTGCCTGCCGTATTTCCGCAAGGCCGAAACCCGCGACATCGGCCCTAACGATTACCACGGTGGCGAAGGCCCGGTCAGCGTGACCACGCCAAAAGCCGGCAACAACCCGCTGTTCCACGCCATGGTTGAAGCCGGCGTGCAAGCTGGCTACCCGCGTACCGAAGACTTGAACGGCTACCAGCAAGAAGGCTTCGGCCCGATGGACCGTACCGTCACGCCGAACGGCCGGCGCGCCAGTACTGCCCGTGGCTACCTGGACACTGCCAAGAAGCGTTCGACCCTGACCATCGTCACCCATGCCCTGACCGACAAAGTGTTGTTCGAAGGCAAGCGTGCAGTCGGCGTGCGTTACCTGATCGGTGCCGCCGAAGAACGTGTTGAGGCCCGTGCGCGCAAGGAAGTGCTGGTGTGCAGCGGCGCCATCGCGTCGCCGCAACTGCTGCAACGCTCCGGTGTAGGCCCGGCCAAACTACTGGAAAGCCTCGACATCCCGGTGGTCCACGACCTGCCAGGCGTCGGCGAAAACCTGCAGGACCACCTGGAACTGTATCTGCAATACGCGTGCACCCAACCGGTCTCGTTGTACCCGTCGCTGCTCTGGTACAACCAGCCGGCGATTGGTGCCGAGTGGCTGTTCAACGGCACCGGCATCGGCGCCAGCAACCAGTTCGAAGCGGGCGGTTTTATCCGTACCCGTGAAGAGTTCGAATGGCCGAACATCCAGTACCACTTCCTGCCGGTAGCGATTAACTACAACGGCAGCAACGGTGTGAAAGAGCACGGCTTCCAGGCGCACATGGGCTCCATGCGTTCGCCGAGCCGTGGTCGCATCCAGCTGAAGTCGAAGAACCCACGGGACTACCCGAGCATCCTCTTCAACTACATGGCCACCGAGCAGGACTGGCAGGAGTTCCGTGATGGCATCCGCCTGACCCGTGAAATCATGCAGCAGCCGGCACTGGACCAGTACCGTGGCCGCGAAATCAGCCCGGGCATCGAGGTGCAAACCGACGAGCAACTGGACACGTTCATCCGCGAGCATGCCGAAACCGCGTTCCACCCGTCCTGCTCGTGCAAGATGGGCACCGACGAGATGGCCGTGGTCGATGGCGAAGGTCGCGTGCATGGCATGCAGGGCCTGCGAGTGGTCGATGCATCGATCATGCCGATCATCACCACCGGTAACCTCAACGCGCCAACGATCATGATCGCCGAGAAAATCGCCGACAAGATCCGTGGCCGCCAGTTGCCGCGCAGCACTGCGGACTACTACGTGGCCGGCGATGCGCCTGTGCGTGGCAAGCCGTTGCGTGAAGTGGGTCCTACCCTGTAAGAGCGAGCTTGCTCGCGAAAAACCTCAGAACACCGCGGGGCACCCGATGCCCCGCGTTATCGTTAGCGACATTCGCGAGCAAGCTCGCTCCTACAAAACCCTTCCTACACCGCCTCACCCTTGATCCCACCCCCCGCGCCGGCCTAATCTAGTCCCTCGCGCAAACGTTTCACCTCCCTACCGACACGCCGGCTTCTGCCTGGCCACGAGGCTTTCTCATGTTTGATGTCGTTTCTTCGAGCAAATGGCCTACCGGCTTCCTGATCAATCCAAACGTTGAACCGCTGGACCCGAAATGGCTGAAGGAATTCAGCAAGATTCCGGCCGCTGCAGTCAGCGACTGCCTGGGCCGTAACGTCGGCGGCCTGGGTCTCAAGGCGTTCCACGGCAATGCGCCGATGCTCGGCAGCGCGCTGACCGTGCGTGTGCGCCCCGGTGACAACCTGATGATCCTCAAGGCCATGCAAATGGCCCGCCCGGGCGATGTGCTGGTGATCGACGGCAGCGCCGACCTGACCCGCGCCGTGTTCGGCGGCATCATGCGCGCCATGGCCCTCAAGGCCGGCATTGTCGGTGTGGTGATCAACGGCGCCCTGCGCGACCTCGACGAATGGCAGACCGGCGAACTGCCGGCCTACGCCATCGGCGGCGTGCACCGTGGCCCGAGTACGGACGGCGGCGGTGAGATCAACGTGCCGATCTCTTGCGCAGGCATGCTGGTCGCGCCTGGCGACTTGATGATCGGCGATGGCGACGGCGTGGTTGCCGCATCCCGTAGCGAACTGCCGGAACTGCTGGTGCGCTGCCACGACCTGCTGGCGCGCGAGCAGGCTACACTGGCGGCTATCGAAGCCGGCACCCTGGACCCTGATCGTTTTGACGCGATCCTGCGCGCCAAGGGTTGCCCGGTCTAACCCTGTAGGAGCGAGCTTGCTCGCGAAAAACCCAAGAGCGCGGCATTTATCCAGAATGCCCGCGCCATCGTTCGCGACCTTCGCGAGCAAGCTCGCTCCTACAGTGATGAGGGCCTCCGGCCACCGCTGCCCACAAGGAAGGCTCCATGTTCGAAAAACACCCGCAACTCAAAAAACATTTCGCCGCCCTGCGCACCCACGCCGAGTTCTTCTCGCTGCGTTACGTGCGCGAGTCTGGCCAATACCTGTCGGTGCGCAAGAACGTCGCCGAGCCGCCGCACCTGAGTCGCGACGAAGGTGCCATGCTCACCGTGCGCCTCAACGGTGTCGAGGCCTACGCCGCCACCCACGACATTTCCCTGCCCGGCCTGCAAGCCGCCCTTGAGCGCGCTGAGCAACAAGCCCGGCGGATCAAGCCCCACGCGCTGCTCGACCTGCGCGACCAGCCGGTGTCCAGCGACATCGCCGATTACCTGTCGCCAAACCTCGACCAACCTTTTGCGTCCCTGAGCGACTGCTACCAATTGCTCGGTGCCGAGTCGGCCGCCGTGCCCAAGGACGAGCGCCTGGTGAACTGGGAAGTCAGCCTGGGCACCACCCTGGTCGAGCAGATCTACCTCAACAGTGCCGGCGCCGAGTTGCGCCAGGCCCAGCGTTTTGTGTTCCCCGGCGTCAATGTCACGGCCTACGACGGCAACGACAGCCAGACCCGCACCCTGGGTGGCACCAACTTTGGCCAGCAAGGCGGTGTGGACGTGATCAGCCGTTTCGGCCTGGTCGGCGCCGCGCCACGGATTGCCGATCAGGCGCTGCAACTATTGCTGGCGCCCAATACCCCCACCGGCCCGCGCGACCTGCTGCTGATGCCCGACCAGATGATCCTGCAGATCCACGAGTCCATCGGCCACCCGCTGGAGCTGGACCGGATCCTCGGTGACGAGCGCAATTACGCCGGCACCAGCTTCGTCAAGGCCAGCGACTTCGGCCACCTGCAATACGGCTCAAACCTGCTGAACGTGACCTTCGACCCGGACATTCCCGAGCAACTGGCCAGCTATGGCCATGACGATGACGGCACCGCCGCCAGCAAGCAGTTCCTGATCCGTGAAGGCCTGCTGCTCAAACCATTGGGCGGTGCGTTGTCGCAATACCGTGCGGGCATGGGCGGCGTTGCCAACAGTCGCGCCTGCAGCTGGAACCGCGCGCCGATCGACCGTATGGCCAACCTCAATATCGAGGCTGGCGACCAGAGCCTGGCGCAATTGGTCGGCGGCATCGAGCACGGTATCTTGATGTCGACCAACCGTTCCTGGTCCATCGACGATGCGCGCAACAAATTCCAGTTCGGCTGCGAATGGGGCCAGTTGATCGAAAATGGCGAACTCAAGGGCGTGGTGAAAAACCCCAACTACCGGGCGATTTCCGCGCAGTTCTGGCGCAAGCTCAGTGCCGTGGGCGATGCCAGTACTTTCCAGGTGCTGGGTACGCCGAACTGCGGCAAGGGCGAGCCCAACCAGGTGATCCGCGTTGGCCATGCGTCGCCGGCGTGTGTGTTCAGTGATGTGGATGTGTTTGGGGGAGATGCCTGATGCAGGCTTTCAAGGATCTGGTGGAGTGGCTCAAGCAGGCCATCACCGACGGGGAACAGTTTCATCTGGGCTATGCGGCGGAGTCTTCCGAGTTCGTGCGCTTGAACCATGCCCGGGTGCGTCAGGCCGGGCAGGTGCAACAAGCCAGCGTGAACCTCAAGCTGATTCATGACGGTCGCCACGCCGACCTCGGTATCACCCTGGCCGGGGCGCCGGAGCTGGATCGCCAGCGCCTGGCCGAGGGCCTGCAACAACTGCGTGAAACCTTGCCATTGCTGCCGCAGGATCCTTATCTGCTGCTCAACCACAACGCCTGGCAAAGCCAGAATGAACAGGCCCGGCCACTGCCGGACCTGGATCAGGTCCTGGCCGAAATCAGCCAGGCCGCCCAAGGTGTGGACCTGGTGGGCTTCTATGCCGCCGGGCCGATCAGCCGTGGATTCGCCAGTTCGTCCGGGGCTTTTGGCTGGCATCAGGCCAATAGTTTCAACTTCGATTTCAGCCTGTTCCATGCCAATGGTGAAGCGGTAAAAGCCAGCTACGCCGGGGATGCCTGGGACAGCGCGGCGTTTGCCCAGCGCTTCCAGCAAGCCCGCGAGCAGCTTGAGTATCTGGGCCGGCCATTGCACACCTTGGCGCCCGGCCAGTACCGCGCCTACCTGGCACCAGCGGCCCTGGAAGAAATTATCAGCATGCTCGCCTGGGGTGGTTTCTCCGCCCAGGCCATCGCCAGCAAAGGCAGCCCGTTGCAGCGTTTGTATGCCGGTGATCAGGCCCTGAACCCACTGGTGAGCATGGCGGAACAGGTCAGCGCATCGTTGAGCCCGGCATTCTCGCGCGACGGCTACCCGCGCAGCGATGTGACCCTGATCAGCGCCGGCCACGCCGAAGGGCGCCTGGTCAACTCGCGCAGCGCTGCCGAGTATGGCTTGAGCACCAACGGTGCCGATGGCGACGAGTCCCCCAGTGCCTTTGAAATGGCTGCAGGCGACCTGGCCCAGGCCGATATCCTCAAGCAATTGGGCACCGGCCTGTATATCA
Source organism: Pseudomonas sp. FH4 (assembly GCF_000510915.2). Taxonomy (NCBI): domain Bacteria; kingdom Pseudomonadati; phylum Pseudomonadota; class Gammaproteobacteria; order Pseudomonadales; family Pseudomonadaceae; genus Pseudomonas; species Pseudomonas sp. FH4. Next base: position 165,872 of record NZ_AOHN01000012.1, read on the forward strand.
GCAACCTGTGGTACCTGAACTACTCCGACCAGCCGGCGGCGCGCCTGACCGGCATGACCCGCTTCGCCACGTTCTGGGTAGAGGACGGTGAGATCAAGGCGCCGGTCAGCACCATGCGCTTTGATGACAGCGTGTACCACCTGCTGGGTTCGCAGTTGGAAGCGCTGACCGCCGAGCGCGAGTTGCTGCTGTCGGCCAGTACCTATAGCGAGCGCAGTACCTCGTCCAACTTGTTGCCGGGCGCGCTGGTAAAACGGTTGACCCTGACGTTGTAGGTGCCGGATGTTCTCCGACGCGCGCGCTCGATCAGAATGCCCGCGTTATCGTTCGCGATTTTCGCGAGCAAGCTCGCTCCTACAGGGGAACGCCCTGTGTGTTGATGAACCTTCCTTTACAACAGCCCGCTGGTTGCGGGGCTGTTGTCGCCTGCCGAAAACCTCGATATAAACGTTAGTGGCATCCCGCCACTCTTAACCCATTTGTTCGCAAATGATGCATGACCTCGCCCGGGATAGGGCGAGCCGGAGCGTTGACATGTACCAAGGAAGTTTTGTCATTGATAAGTTGTTCAAGCACTACAACGTTCACGTAGAGCGACTGGGCAACGACCCACAACGCAAGACCGTGCTGCTGGTCAACGGCGCGCTGTCCACCACCCGCTCATTCGCTCGCACCAGCAAATGCCTGGCCGAGCATTTCAATGTGTTGATGTTCGATCTGCCGTTCTCTGGCTATTCACGCCCCCACAACACCGACCTGGACCTGGTGACCAAGGACGACGAAGTCGAAATCCTGCGGGCGCTGGTGGAGCGCTTTGAGGTCAACCATCTGGTGTCGGCCTCCTGGGGCGGCATCTCGACCCTGCTGACCCTGGCGCGCAACCCGCCCTCCATCGAAAGCTCGGTAGTGATGGCCCTGGCGCCCAATCTCAACCAGGCGATGCTCGAATACGTGGAGCGCGTGCGGGTGCTGATCGAGGCCGATGACAAGTCCGCCGTCGGCCACCTGCTTAACGAAACCGTCGGCAAGTTCCTCTCCAGCCGGCTCAAGCGCAATAACCATAGGCACCTGTCGACCATGGCCACCACCGAGTACCGCCAGGCGCGCTTTCATATTCATCAGGTGCTGGCGCTGGGCGATGGCAACTACCTGCCGCAATTGCGCCAGATCGAAAGCCCGGTGCACTTTCTCAACGGCACGCTGGACGAATATACGCCGGCCGATGAAGCCCAACTGTTCAAGCAATATGTGGGGCGCAGCAGCTTTGCCACGGCCGAGCACACCGGCCATCTGCTCGACCTGGAGTCCCGCGAGGCGGCGTTTGCAGTGCATCGGGCGCTGATTGATTTCCTGGTGGGCAAAGATGTAGCAGTGTCAGATATAGACGAACCGCCAGTGGGAAAACCGCTTATTGATAGCGCATAATCGGCAACACATAGCCTGCTAATAAAAGGGTTCTCATGCCGAATCGTGTCGTGCTCGATGCCAAGACCGCCCGCTGGTTGCCCTGGGTGGTAGCGATTGCCTTCTTCATGCAGTCACTCGATGGGACGATTCTCAACACGGCATTGCCCGCCATGGCCGATGACCTGGCGGAGAACCCTTTGCGCATGCAAGGCGTGATCATCGCCTACATGCTTACCGTGGCCTTGCTGATCCCGGCCTCGGGCTGGATCGCCGACCGTTTCGGCACCAAGAAAATTTTCTTCGGCGCGATCATGCTGTTCAGCATCGGTTCGCTGCTGTGCGCCCTGTCCAGCAGCCTGAGCATGCTGATCGGCGCGCGGGTGATCCAGGGCCTGGGCGGCGCGCTAATGTTACCGGTGGGAAGGCTGGTGGTGCTGCGCGCCTACCCGCGTTCGGAGCTGGTGCGGATCATGGGCTTCATCACCATTCCCGGCCTGCTCGGCCCTTTGCTCGGCCCGACCATGGGCGGCTGGATGGTGCAGTACCTGACCTGGCACTGGATCTTTTTGATCAACCTGCCGGTGGGCATGATCGGCTGCTACGCCGTGTGGAAATTCATCCCCGACCTGCGTGGCAGTGAGCGCACACGCTTCGACAGCCTGGGCTTTTTGCTGTTTGGCGCGGCGATGGTGCTGATCACTATCGCCATGGAAGGCTTGGGCGAGTTGCACCTGCCACACTTGCGCGTGATGTTGCTGCTGTTCGGCGGCATGGCGTGCCTGGCGGCCTACTGGCTGCGCGCCGGGCATATCGAAAATCCGCTGTTCTCGCCGGTGCTGTTCAAGACCCGGACCTTTGCCGTGGGCATTCTCGGCAACCTGTTCGCGCGCCTGGGCAGCGGTGCCTTGCCGTTCCTCGTGCCGTTGTTGCTGCAAGTCGCCTTGGGGTACTCGCCATCCCAGGCCGGCATGAGCATGCTGCCCCTGGCGGCGGCAGCCATGGTCGCCAAGTCGGTTGCCCGGCCGCTGATCGAACGCCTGGGTTATCGCATCGTGCTGACCGGTAACACGTTGGCGCTGGGCCTGATGCTGGCGAGCATGGGCCTGGTCAGCGAACAGACGCCCTACCCGCTGCTACTGGCGATGCTCGCAGTGCTGGGGGCGATCAACTCCCTGCAATTTACCGCGATGAACACCGTGACCCTGATCGACCTCGACGACGCCCAGGCCAGCAGCGGCAACAGCTTACTGTCGGTGGTGGCGCAACTGGCCCTGAGCCTGGGGGTGGCCTGCGCCGGTGCCCTGCTGGGCGGGTTCACCGCCGAAGCCGGCAACGATGGGGTCAGTACCGTGCTCGGGGCGTTTCAGTTGACCTTCCTCACCGTGGGTATCATGGCGATGCTGGCGGCGGCGATCTTCCTGCAATTGTCGCCAAAAGACGGCAAACGGGTGGTCAGCCGCGAGCACGACATCGAGCATTAAGCGGCGTCTCGTCTAGAACTTGCAGGGAAATTCCCACGAGGCTGGTACACTGCGCGACATTTTGTTTTTGCAGAGCCAGTCCCGTGACCACCATCGCCACCGCTTTTAATACTTTGCCGCTCTCCGCCGCCATGCTGGCTAACCTCGACTCGCTGGGTTATGTCGAGATGACGCAGATCCAGGCGCAAAGCTTGCCGGTGATCCTCAAGGGGCTGGATCTGATCGCCCAGGCCAAGACCGGCAGCGGCAAGACCGCGGCCTTCGGCATCGGCCTGCTGAACCCCATCAACCCGCGCTACTTCGGTTGCCAGGCCCTGGTGATGTGCCCGACCCGCGAGCTGGCGGACCAGGTGGCCAAGGAAATCCGCCGCCTGGCCCGTGCCGAAGACAATATCAAGGTGCTGACCCTGTGCGGTGGCGTGTCCCTCGGCCCGCAGATCGCCTCCCTGGAACACGGCGCGCACATCATCGTCGGCACCCCGGGCCGCATCCAGCAACACCTGCGCAAGGGTTCGCTGGTGCTGGACGGCCTGAACACGCTGATCCTCGACGAAGCCGACCGCATGCTCGACATGGGCTTCTACGACGCCATCGAAGACATCATCAGCAAGACCCCGGCCCGTCGCCAGACCCTGCTGTTCTCGGCCACCTACCCGGTGAGCATCAAGCAACTGGCCTCCAAATTCATGCGCGCGCCGCAGCAGGTCAAGGCCGAAGCGTTCCACTCCGACGAGCAGATCGAGCAGCGGTTCTACGAAATCTCCCCGGACGAGCGCATGGACGCGGTGACCAAAGTGCTGTCGCACTTCCGTCCGGCCTCCTGCGTAGCCTTCTGCTTTACCAAGCAGCAAGTACAGGAAACCGTGGATCACCTGACCTCCAAGGGCATTTCTGCGGTCGGCCTGCATGGCGACCTGGAGCAGCGTGACCGTGACCAGGTACTGGCGATGTTCGCCAACCGCAGCACATCGGTGCTGGTTGCCACCGACGTCGCCGCCCGCGGCCTGGACATTGATGCGCTGGACATGGTGATCAACGTCGAACTGGCCCGCGACTCGGAAATCCACATTCACCGCGTCGGCCGTACAGGGCGTGCCGGTGAGACCGGGATCGCCGTCAGCCTGGTAGCACCGTCCGAAGCGCACCGCGCCCAGGCCATCGAGCTGCTGCAAAAGGCCCCGCTGAACTGGGACCAACTGAGCAACCTCAAATCCCAGGGCGGCGCGCCGTTGCTGCCGGTGATGAGCACGTTGTGCATTGCCGCCGGCCGTAAAGACAAGGTTCGCCCCGGCGATATCCTGGGTGCACTGACCGGCGAAGCCGGGATCCCGGGCGCCCAGGTGGGCAAGATCGCGATCTTTGACTTCCAGGCCTATGTGGCCGTGGAGCGTGGCGTCGCCAAGCAGGCGCTGCAGCGTTTGAACGATGGCAAGATCAAGGGCCGTTCGTTGCGTGTGCGCATCCTGTAAGAACACCGCATAAGCACTGTGCAAACCCAATCAATGTGGGAGCTGGCTTGCCTGCGATAGCATCAACCCGGTCTGCCTGTCAGACCGAGTCGGCTGCATCGCAGGCGAGCCAGCTCCCACATTTGATTGCATTTCAGATCAAGTTTTTGTGAGGACACCGTTTTGCGCTCGACCGAAGTTGTGATCATTGGCGCTGGCGCCGCAGGCTTGATGTGTGCGCTGGCTGCCGCCGGGCGTGGGCGCAAGGTGATGCTGATCGACCATGCGAACAAGGCCGGCAAGAAGATCCTGATGTCGGGCGGTGGCCGCTGCAATTTCACCAACATGTACACCGAGCCTGCCAACTTCCTGTCGCACAACGCGCACTTCTGCAAATCCGCCCTGGCCCGCTATACCCAATGGGATTTCATCGGGCTGGTGGCCAAGCACGGCGTGCCGTACCACGAGAAAAAACTCGGCCAGTTGTTCTGCGATAACAAATCCAGCGACATCCTCGGCATGCTGCTCGACGAGTGCATCCAGACCGGCGTGAGCCTGCACCTGGACACCTCGATCCAGGAGATCGCCAGGCTCGACAGCGGCTACCAGTTGCAGACCACACTGGGCGAGCTGCGCTGTGAATCCCTGGTGATCGCCACCGGCGGGCTGTCGATTCCGACACTGGGCGCCACCGGCTTTGGTTACCAGGTGGCCAAGCAGTTCGGCCATGAACTGCTGCCGACTCGCGCGGGCCTGGTGCCGTTTACCATCACCGATCAGCTCAAGGACTTGTGCGGCGAGTTGTCCGGCACCTCGGTCGATTGCCTGGTGAGCTGCAACGACCAGAGCTTTCGCGAGAACATTCTGTTTACCCATCGCGGCCTGAGCGGGCCGGCGATTTTGCAGATTTCTTCTTACTGGGAACCCGGCGACACCGTTGAGATCAACCTGTTGCCCGACCACGATGCCCACGCCTGGCTGCAACAGCAGCAGGCCGAACGCCCCAACAGCGAGCTCAAGACCCTACTCGGCGAGATCTTCACCAAGAAGATGGCCAACCTGCTGGCCGAGACGTGGTTTGTGTCCAAGCCGATGAAGCAGTACACCCACGCCGAGCTGGCAGATATTGCCAGCAAGCTGGGCAGTTGGCAGTTGGTCCCGGCCGGTACCGAAGGCTACCGCACCGCCGAAGTCACCCTGGGCGGGGTGGACACGCGAGAAGTGTCGTCCAAGACCATGGAATCACTGAAAAGCCCTGGCCTGTACTTTATCGGCGAAGTGCTGGACGTGACCGGGCACCTGGGCGGGTTCAACTTCCAGTGGGCCTGGGCGTCGGGGTATGCGGCGGCGCAATACGCCTGAACTGCAATGCGATCACCTGTGGGAGCGGGCTTGCTCGCGAATGCGGTGTACCAGTCGCCAGATGGGTTGGCTGACAGTCCGCATTCGCGAGCAAGCCCGCTCCCACATTTTGATTGGGGTGTGCCAAAAAATTTTTTGCTTATGAATGTGATCGCCACGCTTGCCCTGACGTCATTACTGGCTCAATTTAGCGGCATCGTCCCGGAAGACCCCAGACTTCATGTCCTCGACCTCGTTCAAGCAGTCCATGCGGCGCCTTTGGGCACTGGATAAGTTCAGTTACAGCGTACGGGTGTTTATCGCCCTCACCGGCAGCATGGCGTTGTGCTGGTATCAGGATGAGATGTCGCTGCTGATCCCGCTGTTCCTGGGGATTATCGCCAGCGCCCTGGCCGAGACCGATGACAGCTGGCAAGGCCGCCTCAACGCCCTGGCGGTGACGCTGGTATGTTTCAGCGTGGCAGCACTCTCAGTGGAGTTGCTGTTTCCCTACCCGTGGATCTTTGCCATCGCCATCGCCCTGGCGAGTTTCTGCCTGACCATGCTCGGCGCCCTGGGCGAGCGCTATGGGGCGATCGCCTCGGCCACCTTGATTCTGTCGGTCTACACCATGATCGGTGTGGACCAGCGCGGCGGCGCCGTCACCGATTTCTGGCATGAACCCTTGCTGCTGGTGGCCGGTGCCGCCTGGTATGGCGTGCTGTCGGTGCTGTGGCAGGCGCTGTTTTCCAACCAGCCGGTGCAGCAGAGCCTGGCCCGGCTGTTTCGCGAGCTGGGGCGTTACCTCAAGCTCAAGTCTTCGCTGTTCGAACCTATTCGCCAGTTGGACGTGGAAGCACGGCGCCTGGAACTGGCCCAGCAAAATGGCCGGGTGGTGGCGGCGCTCAATGCGGCCAAGGAAATCATCCTGCACCGCGTCGGTAACGGCCGGCCGGGCTCCAAGGTCAGCCGCTATCTCAAGCTGTACTTCCTGGCCCAGGACATCCATGAACGCGCCAGTTCCTCCCACTACCCCTACAACGCCCTGGCTGAAGCCTTCTTCCACAGCGATGTGCTGTTCCGTTGCCAGCGCCTGCTGCGCCAGCAAGGCAAAGCCTGCCAGACCCTCGCCGAGTCGATCCAGTTGCGCCAGCCGTTTGTCTACGACGCCAGCTTCGCCGAGGCCCTGGGCGACCTGAATGCGTCCCTGGAACACCTGCGCATCCAGAGCAACCCTGCCTGGCGCGGCCTGTTGCGTTCGCTGCGCGCGCTGGCGGCCAACCTGTCGACCCTTGACCGCCTGCTCAGTGATGCCAGCAACCCCGACAGCCTGGCCGATGCCACCGACAGCAGCCTGCTGGACCGTTCACCGCGCAACCTCAAGGAAATGTGGACGCGCCTGCGCACCCAGTTGACGCCGACGTCGTTGCTGTTCCGCCACGCCCTGCGCCTGCCCCTGGCACTGAGTGTCGGCTACGGCATGGTGCATTTGATCCACCCGTCACAGGGCTATTGGATCATCCTCACCACGCTGTTCGTCTGCCAGCCCAACTATGGCGCCACGCGACGCAAGCTCGGCCAGCGGATCGTCGGCACGGCCATCGGCCTGACGGTGGCCTGGGCGCTGTTCGATCTGTTCCCCAGCCCTCTGGTGCAATCGATGTTCGCCATCGCTGCGGGGCTGGTGTTCTTTATCAACCGCACCACCCGCTACACCCTGGCGACCGCTGCCATTACCCTGATGGTGCTGTTCTGCTTCAACCAGGTGGGCGATGGCTACGGGCTATTCCTGCCGCGCCTGTTCGATACCTTGCTTGGCAGCCTGATCGCCGGGCTGGCGGTGTTCCTGTTCCTGCCGGACTGGCAAGGCCGGCGCCTGAACAAAGTGCTGGCCAACACCCTGACCTGCAACAGCATCTACCTGCGCCAGATCATGCAGCAATATGCCGCCGGCAAGAGCGACGACCTGGCCTACCGCCTGGCCCGGCGCAATGCGCACAACGCCGATGCGGCGCTGTCCACCACCCTGGCCAATATGCTGATGGAGCCGGGGCATTTCCGTAAGGAGGCCGACGTGGGCTTCCGCTTCCTGGTGCTGTCCCACACCTTGCTCAGCTACCTGTCGGGGTTGGGTGCGCACCGCGACACCCAACTGCCGGCCGATGTGCGTGAACACCTGATCGAAGGCGCGGGCAAAACCCTCGCTACCAGCATCGACGAAATCGCCACGGGGCTGGCGAACAAGCAGCCGATTGCGGTGCAAAGCGATGCCGAGGAAGCGCTGGCGCTGGAGTTGGAGCAGATGCCGGATGAGATCGATGAGGCGCAGCGTCTGGTGCAGACGCAGTTGGCGTTGATTTGCCGGCAGTTGGGGCCGTTGCGCACATTGGCCGCACATTTGATCAAGGAAACCAGTGCGGCTTAGGGCCCTATCGCAGGCAAGCCAGCTCCTACCTTTGAAATGCATTCCAAAGGTAGGAGCTGGCTTGCCTGCGATGGAGCCCTAAAGACCACTACATCCCATGCTGTTTCAGCAACCGCGCATAACTGCCATCCGCCTTCATCTTGCTGATCTCCCGATCAAACCCGGCAACAATCTGCTCATGCTTGGGATTTTTCAGGCTGACCAGAATGTGCAGACTGTTTTCACTCAACGGCTTGGGCAAAAACTCCACCGCATTACGCACCCTGGAGGACTCCCGCGCCAGGTTGTAGCGGGCGACATATTCATCCTCGACCGTCAGCCGCACCCGCTGGGCCGCCAGCATGCGCACGGCCATGGCGAAGTTATGCACCGGGACCTTTTGCAGTTTTGGATCAGCATCGAAATCCGCCGAATAGGCGTAGCCGCGCACTACGGCGATGGGATAGTCATGCAGTTGCTGCAAGTTCTGGTACTCAATGGGATCGTCACGACGCTTGATAAAACGCACGCGATTAAGCAGGTACTCAGCGGAAAACTGCCCCAACTGCGTACGCGCCTCGTCGTACCAGGCATTGACCAGTACGTCATAACGCCCGTCCCCCACCCCCATCAAGGCCCGCGCCCATGGCACTTGTTCAAAATCACTGGCATAGCCGGCACGCGCCAGGGCGGTGCTGACGATATCGGTGGCCAGGCCACCATTGATCAGGGTCGCATCGGTAAACGGCGGCCATGCATCCCCCACCAGGCGCAAACGTTCCGCCACCACCGTAGGGGCCAGCAACAGCAACACGATCAAAGCAACGGCACGAGACAATCGCAGCATGCTTAATGTCCTTGCACAGCGGGCAGTTCCTTGCGGGCGATGACGCCTGGCGGGAGTATGTCCAGGTTCTGACTGTAGCCTATCGCTCGCGCAGTACAGCAGATTACACAAAGAACCCAGCCGCGAAAGCACTCAATGATGGCAAATTGACGTCACTCACAAAAAAGGTCGTTTTCAGGGTGTTTGTGTCGCCGCCCGAGACAGTCGCCGGTCATGGCATTACTATCCAAGTCAGGTCTTTATGCGAGATGGAACGATGACAGTCGATTGGGTTTGCAAGCACCACAATGATCTGGGCAAGGAACAGCTCTACGCCATTTTATGCCTGCGGGCGGAGGTTTTTGTGGTGGAGCAGAAATGCGTCTACCAGGACATCGACGGCCAGGATCTGGAGGGCGACACCCACCACCTGATGGGCTGGCAGGATGACCAACTGGTTGCTTACCTGCGCCTGCTCGACCCGGAGCTGCATGGCGGTGACGTGGTTATCGGCCGCGTGCTCGTGGCCGGGGTTGCACGGGGCACCGGCCTGGGCCACCAGATGCTGGAGGAAACCCTCAAGCAGATCGACGATATCTGGCCGCAGACGCCGATCTTTCTCTCAGCCCAGGCGCATTTGCAGGGGTACTACACAAGATACGGGTTCAAGGTCGAGGGTGAGGTCTATCTTGAGGACGACATTCCACATATTGGTATGCGGCGCGCCTGAGGACCCCATCGCGGGCTTGCTCGCGATGGCGTCAGACCTGCCAGCCCAATTTCAGGGATAGCCCAACACCTGCTTGACCTGTACCAGGTTGCGCTCGATCCAGCCCCGGTCAATGGCCCCCCAGTCGCGAATCCGATAGCGCCCAGCATGATTGCGGGCGCCGTCTTCCTGCTCGAATTCACAGACGATATCCAGGTCCGCCAACGCCGCAATGGTGTCCTGGGCCGTGCGCCGGGGCATGCCAGTGGCCTCGGTCAGCGCCGGGACGCTGCTGGCCAGTTGGCTGTCGATCAGATACGCCACATACAGACGGCGGTAGAAGCTGCTTTTGGTCTTGCTCACATCCATGATCAGTCGCCTTGTGATTAGGACTTGCCCTGCAAGTCCCGATAGGTCAGGTACACCCGCAGGTCAAACTCCACCTGGTGGTAGCCGGGCAGCATGTATTCGCAGAGTTTGTAGAAGGCCTTGTTGTGGTCCGATTCCTTGAAGTGCGCCAGCTCGTGGACGACGATCATTTTCAGGAACTCGGGCGCCGCCTCCTTGAACAACGCGGCGATGCGGATCTCTTTCTTGGACTTGAGGTTGCCACCCTGCACCCGGGAGATGGTGGTGTGCAGGCCCAGGGCGCGGTGGGTCAGGTCCAGGCGGTTGTCGAACAGCACCTTGTCGATGGCCGGCGCGTTGCGCAGGTGTTCCTGCTTCAAGGCCAGGGCGTAGCTGTACAGCGCCTTGTCGCTTTGCACCGCATGGCGCTCGGGGTAACGCTGGTTCAAGTAGTGGCCCAACTGATCCTTGGCGATCAATTGGCGCACTTGCTCTTGCAGGGCGGCGGGATAGGCCTGGAGGTATTTCAGCGCAGTCATGGGTTCGAACGGCAGGGGCTTGAGGCCGTCAGTGTAGCGAATTCAGCAAGGGCCTGCGCGTAGCGCAAACGGCTGCGGCCACTGGGAAATATCCTCGGCCATCAGCGGCAGGGTAACCAAAGGCCCCTGAATGAACTGGCAACCATTGGCCTGCAGCCAGTGGCATTGCTCAAGGGTTTCCACCCCTTCGGCAATCACCAGCAACCCGAAGTGCCCGCACAACTCGATAATACTGCGGGCCAGCGCCGCCTCCCGTGGCGAGTCGAGCACGCGGGTGACCAGGCCGGGATCGAGCTTGAGCGTATCGAACTCCAGGTCGCGCAAATGCGCCAGGGAGCAGGTGCCCGAGCCGAAGTCATCCAGGGCTATGCGCACCCCCAGGCGCCGCAGCTGCTTGAGCTGCTTGGTGGATTCTTCAATGTTGTGCATCAGGCTTTCTTCAGCAATTTCCACTTCCAGTTGCCGCCCGTGCAACCCATGTCGTTCCAGTGCCTGCTGCAACTGAGTCACCAGGTTGGGCATATTGAACTGGCTGCTGCTCAGGCTCACGCTCAGCACCCAGTCGTCGTTCATGACCTGCGCCCAGGCCTGGCGTTGCTGCGCCACTTGCAGATAGATCCAACTGCTGAGCTGACTGATCAGGCGTGCCTCTTCCAGCAAGGGCAGGAACAGTCCCGGCGGTACATCGCCGACACTCGGGTGCTGCCAACGCAACAAGGCCTCGACACCGCGCAAGTGCCCGTCCACCAGGGACACTTGGGGCTGGTACACCAACGTGACCTGCTTCTTGGCGATGGCCTCGCGCACACTGCTTTCAAGCATCAGGCGCGAGCGGGCACGGCCGTTCATTTCCTGATCGTAATAGCGATATTGCTGACGCCCCGCCCGCTTGGCTTCGTACATGGCGATATCGGCGGCACGCAGCAGGCCGCTCAGGTCGCGGCCACAATCGGGGAAGGTGGCAATGCCGATACTGACCCCCAGCATCACCTCCAGGCCGTCTACTTGCTGGCAGATCGACACCCGCTCGATCAACTGCTCAGCGAGCTTCGCGGCCTGTTCCGGGTATTCCAATTCCAGCAATGCGACGAACTCATCGCCCCCCAGGCGGCCGAGAATGTCACAGCTGCGCAGGCACAGTTCCAATTGCTCAGAGACCCAGCGCAGCACTCGGTCGCCGGCATCGTGCCCCACCGAATCATTGACCCGCTTGAAGCCGTCCAGGTCCATGTACAGCAACACCGTGGCATGCTCGCTGCGCTCGTTGCGCAACAGGGCCGTCTCTACGGCCTGGTAGAAGCCACGGCGATTGAGCAAGCCGGTGAGCGGGTCGGTGACCGCCTGGAACTCCAGCTGCTGATGCAGGTGCCGCACTTGCGACATGTCCTGCACGGTCACCACCATGGCCTTCTGCTCCTGGGGCAACGGTGCACAGGACATCGCCACCGGCAGTTGCTGCCCGGGGGCGGTACGCAGGATCGCATCATGCAGGCGCCAGGTTTCGCCACGGCGGTAACCGGCGTACAGCTCGCTGCCAAACCAGTCAGGCATATGGGGCTTCTGCAAAAAGCCAAGGAACGCCTGGCCTTGCAACTCGTCCACCGTGGCATTGAGTAGCCGTGAAATGGCCGGGTTGGCGTAGCTGATCACCCCGTCTTCGGCCACCACCAGGATGCCCTCGGCGGCGTTGTCGAGTACCGAGGCATTAAAGGCCCGGGCCAGTTCCAGGTCATGACTCAAACGCTGCAAGGCGCGCCGATTGCGCTGATGCTCCAGCAAGGCCTGGACCTTGGGCTTGAGGATATGCGGGTCGAACGGTTTGAACAGGTAGTCGATGGCGCCGCTGGCATAGCCTTCAAGCACGGCGGCGGGCGATTGTTCATTGGCACTCAAGAAAATAATCGGCGTCATGCGGGTGCGCTGGCTGCCGCGCATCAACCGCGCCACTTCGAAGCCGTCCATGCCCGGCATCCTGACATCTAGCAGTACCAGGTCGACGTCACGTTCGAGCAGTAACCCCAGGGCTTCCTCGCCGGAGGCCGCCGTCACCACCAGCCAGTCCTCGCGCTGCAGGAGCGCGCGCATGCTGATCAGGTTTTCCGGGTAGTCATCGACCACCAGGAGCACTGAACAGCCATCGGACGGGGTTGGAGCGCATTCCATGCTGCATCTCTTCCTTGAGGATTCATTCCGGTCATTTTTGAGACAAAACCGGACAAACAATGTGGAGTCACTCTAGCCCTGGATCCTCTAAAGCAGAAGGCGCGACAGCGCCATCATTGCGCCAAAGACCACACAACCGACTAACGGTCAGCACCTGCAGCCCACGTATTACGGGAAACATGGCTTTTTGACAGTCCATTGACGCCAATAAACCGACCTAAAATTATTAACAAACGATGACCAGCCGCTTATAAATAACGCGCTAATCCGCGGGCCAAGGCCTTTTGACCCCCTCTTTCGTACAGTAAAGGCGCACTCAATGATTGATCTGTCCACCTGGAACCTGAGCATTCCTGTCGGCTCCCCACCAGCCACCATCGACACCCCTAGACTGCTCAGTGGTTTCAACGGCAAATACTTCCAGGCCGAAGGCAGCAGCGTGCAATTCTGGACCCCTGTTACCGGCACCCGTACCGAAAACGCCATCTACCCGCGCAGCGAACTGCGTGAAACCTATGCCGATGGCCGGCTGCGCAACTGGACCTACCCCGAAGCCGACAACTACCTGCGCGCCACCCTGGCAATCAACCAGGTGCCGTCCTCGGGCAAGATCGTGATCGGTCAGATTCACGCCTACGACAGCCAGAAACCGCTGATCAAGGTCGAATACCAGTTCAAGGAAAAAACCCAGACCGGCAACATCGTCGCCAAGGTGCGCATGCGCCCGGATGACAGCAAGGGCCGGGTGATTATCGTGGCCGAGAATGTGCCGCTGGAGAAAAACTTCACCTACGTTATCCACCTGAACAAGGCTGGGCTGCTGAGCGTCGAAGCGGCCAGCGGGCAATGGAACGAACGCATCGGTGCCGCCTGGGGCAAAAAGCCGCTGTACTTCAAGGCGGGGGTGTATGTGCAAGACAACAGTGGCGACAGCCAGGAAGGCGGCAAAGTGACATTTGCCAGGCTGGATATCGATCACAACTGACAGTCTGATCATTCCCACGACGCTTTAGGACAGAACCGCGACCCAGGGTCTCGACTTTTTTGTAGGACAATTCGAGTATGGCGCCGCACAGGCGTAATGCTGCCCTATAAGAAAGTCATGGAGACTCACAATGCCCTTCACTCGCACCCTACTCGCCCTGTCCATGGGCATGGTCATGCTGCAAAACCCGGCCTTCGCCGCCCCGCCGTTGTCGATGACCGACGGCGTGGCCCAGGTCAACATCCAGGACAGCAACGCCTGGGTAGAGATCAGCAAAGCCGCTTTCGAACACAACATCCGCACCCTGCAAGCCAGCCTCGCCGACAAATCGAAAATCTGCGCCGTACTCAAGGCTGACGCCTACGGCCACGGTATCGGCCTGCTGATGCCATCGGTGATCAAGCTGGGCGTGCCTTGCGTGGGCGTGGCCAGCAACGAAGAAGCACGCGTGGTACGTGAAAGCGGCTTCAAGGGCCAACTGATCCGCGTACGCACCGCCGCGCTGAGCGAGCTGGAAGCCGCGCTGCCGTACAACATGGAAGAGCTGGTGGGCAACCTCGACTTCGCCGTGCGCGCCAGCCTGATCGCCGAGCATCATGGCCGCCCGCTAGTGGTGCACCTGGGCCTGAACTCCAGCGGCATGAGCCGTAACGGCGTGGAAATGACCACCGCCCAGGGCCGGCGCGATGCGGTCGCCATCACCAAAGTGCCGAACCTGGAAGTGAAGGCAATCATGACCCACTTCGCCGTCGAAGACGCCGCCGACGTACGCACCGGCCTCAAGGCCTTCAACGAGCAGGCCAACTGGCTGATCAACGTCGCCCAACTGGACCGCAGCAAAATCACCCTGCACGCCGCCAACTCCTTCGCCACCCTGGAAGTGCCCGAGTCGCGCCTGGACATGGTGCGCCCTGGCGGCCTGCTGTTCGGCGACACCGTGCCGTCGTTTACCGAATACAAGCGCGTGATGCAGTTCAAGTCCCACGTGGCCTCGGTCAACAGCTACCCCAAGGGCAACACCGTCGGCTATGACCGCACCTACACCCTGGCACGGGATTCGAAACTGGCGAACATCACCGTGGGTTATTCCGATGGTTATCGTCGAGCGTTCACCAACAAAGGCATCGTACTGATCAACGGGCACCGAGTGCCGGTGGTGGGCAAGGTGTCGATGAACACCTTGATGGTCGACGTCACCGACGTGCCGACCGTGAAGAGCGGCGATGAAGTGGTGTTGTTTGGCAAGCAGGGGAATGTGCAGACGAGCCAGGCCGAGGTTGAGGATATCAATGGGGCGTTGTTGGCTGACCTTTACACCGTGTGGGGCAACTCGAACCCTAAAGTGCTGGTTGATCAATAAGCACCGCAAATCAAAGGTGGGGGCGGGCTTGCTCGCGATTGCGGTGTGTCAGTCAGCATATGTATTGCCTGAACCACCGCTATCGCGAGCAAGCCCGCTCCCACACTGATTTGTAGGTGGCCTCAAATACCGGCCATAAAAAAAACCCGCATCGCTGCGGGTTTTTTATGAGCGCCTGGGCTTAGTTCACCTTGGCGTTCAACTCACCTTTCAAATACCGCTGGTACATCGCTTCCAACGACACCGGCTTGATCTTCGAGGCATTGCCGGCAGTGCCGAACGCTTCGTAACGTGCGATACACACATCACGCATCGCCGTCACTGTGGCGCCGAAGAATTTGCGCGGGTCGAACTCGCTCGGGTTGGTGGCCATCAGGCGACGCATTGCACCGGTGGAGGCCAGGCGCAGGTCGGTGTCGATGTTGACCTTGCGCACGCCGTGCTTGATGCCTTCGACGATTTCTTCAACCGGGACGCCGTAGGTTTCTTTGATGTCGCCGCCGTACTGGTTGATGATCGCCAGCCACTCTTGCGGTACCGAGGAAGATCCGTGCATCACCAGGTGGGTGTTGGGGATGCGCTTGTGGATTTCCTTGATGCGGTCGATGGCCAGCACGTCGCCAGTAGGTGGCTTGGTGAACTTGTAGGCGCCGTGGCTGGTGCCGATGGCGATGGCCAGGGCATCGACCTGGGTGCGCTTGACGAAGTCAGCGGCTTCTTCCGGGTCGGTCAGCATCTGGCTGTGATCCAGCACGCCTTCGGCGCCGATGCCGTCTTCTTCACCGGCCATGCCGGTTTCCAACGAACCCAGGCAGCCCAGTTCGCCTTCTACCGAAACACCGCAGGCGTGAGCCAGGGCCACGGTTTGTTGAGTGACGCGCACGTTGTAGTCGTAGTCGGTCGGGGTCTTGCCGTCTTCGCCCAGGGAGCCGTCCATCATCACCGAGCTGAAGCCCAGTTGGATGGAGCGCTGGCACACGTCAGGGCTGGTGCCGTGGTCCTGGTGCATGCACACCGGGATGTGCGGGAATTCTTCGATCGCAGCCAGGATCAGGTGACGCAGGAACGGTGCACCAGCGTATTTGCGGGCACCAGCCGAAGCCTGGACGATCACTGGGGAGTCGGTCTTGTCAGCGGCTTCCATGATGGCGCGCATCTGCTCAAGGTTGTTGACGTTAAAGGCTGGAACGCCGTAGCCGAACTCGGCTGCGTGGTCCAGCATTTGACGCATGCTGATAAGTGCCATTGTGTCTCTCTCCCGGTCGAGGGTCGTTAATCGTGCAAGCCTGCCGTAGCGGCGGCTGCTATTCAAGTTATTGCAGATCAAGGGGTTGGGCCTTGGCCTGCTGAATCGTTATTGCTACTGGGCCTGACCCAAATTCCAATCTGGAACCGAATCATGTGGGAGCTGGCTTGCCTGCGATCGCGGTGTACCAGACACCGAATTCGCCAACTGACCCACCGCTTGCGCGGGCAAGCCCGCTCCTACATGAGATCTTCAGTGTTCTGTATTACTGGGCCTTGCAGCCCCGGCCGATCAAATCGTCAGTGGCGACCCAGTAAACCAGGCCTTCCTCACCTTTTGTGTGAAACGCCAACTGGTCATTGCTATACAGCGTGCCGGAAGCCGCCACGTCTTGCTTGAGGCGATACACCTGGTCGGAGCCGCCAAGGCGTACATCCACCTGGCTGCGATCCGCGCCGATAAACCGCCAGTTCACCTGGGCCTGGCTGTCGCACACCCAAGTGGTCCATGTCTCTGGCTGTGGCTCTGCCTTGTTGAACATGTTCAGGTTGGCACAACCGGCCAATAGAGCCAGTGCTGCCAGGGCGATAACGCCTTTCATTGCCAATCCTCGAACGGCGGCCAGGGGCCGCCACTGCTGTCGGTTAGTGAATCAGACCCATCAAGGGCAACCCTGTTCCTTACCTTTGGGCGGGGAGTCGTACTTCTCCAGCCTGTCAGGCCCTATGCGCTTGTTGATCACCGGCATGGTCTCGGCCTGCCAGTCGGACTGGTAGCAACCCTTGTCCGGCGCAGCACCTTGTGTCTCGGGCGCCGCCTTGGGCGCACTGCCGCAGCCGGCCAACAGGCCTGCGGCAATCACCAGCGCGAATGGCTTGATCATGGGAATGCTCCTTTTCCAGACCCTGGGTCTCAGCCCTTGGCTCGACTTTCCAGCACTTCAACGGCTGGCAGGACCTTGCCTTCGACAAACTCAAGGAACGCGCCACCACCGGTAGAAATGTAGGAGATCTGCTCAGCTACGCCATATTTATCGATGGCCGCCAGGGTGTCGCCACCGCCGGCAATCGAGAATGCCGAGCTTTCGGCAATCGCCTTGGCCAGCACTTTGGTGCCATTACCGAACTGGTCGAACTCAAACACACCAACCGGGCCGTTCCACAGAATGGTCTGGGAGGCTTTCAGCAGTTCAGCGAAGTTCGCGGCAGTTTGCGGGCCGATATCCAGGATCATGTCGTCAGCCGCCACGTCTGCGATCAGCTTGACGGTGGCTTCGGCGCTTTCGGCGAATTCCTTGGCCACTACCACGTCCACTGGCAGTGGCACGCTGACCTTGGCCGCGATGGCACGGGCGGTGTCCAGCAGGTCCGGCTCGTACAGGGACTTGCCTACCGGATGGCCAGCAGCGGCCAGGAAGGTGTTGGCAATGCCGCCGCCAACGATCAGTTGGTTGCAGATCTGGCTCAGGCTGTTGAGCACGTCCAGCTTGGTCGACACCTTGGAGCCGGCCACGATGGCGGCCATTGGTTGGGCCGGTGCGCCCAGGGCCTTGCCCAGTGCGTCCAACTCGGCAGCCAGCAACGGGCCAGCAGCGGCCACTTTGGCGAACTTGGCCACGCCATGGGTCGAACCCTCGGCGCGGTGAGCGGTGCCGAAAGCGTCCATCACAAACACGTCGCACAACGCCGCATATTGCTGGGCCAGTTCGTCGCTGTTCTTTTTCTCGCCCTTGTTGAAGCGCACGTTCTCAAACAACACGATGTCGCCGGCCTTGACCTCGACGCCGCCCAGGTAATCAGCCACCAAAGGCACTTCGCGGCCCAGGGCCTTGCTCAGGTAGTCGGCTACAGGCTTGAGGCTGTTTTCGGCAGAGAACTCACCTTCGGTCGGACGACCCAGGTGGGAGCAGACCATCACGGCCGCGCCTTTTTCCAGAGCCAGCTTGATGGTCGGCAGCGAGGCCAGGATTCGCGCATCGCTGGTGACAACACCGTCCTTGACTGGGACGTTGAGGTCTTCGCGGATCAGTACGCGCTTACCTTGCAGATCGAGGTCGGTCATCTTCAACACGGTCATGGGTCGCAGTTCCTGAATTACTGTTGAGGTTGTTTAGTGGCGATGTGCAGATAGTGCTCTGCTACGTCGAGCATGCGGTTGGCAAAGCCCCATTCGTTGTCGAACCAGGCCAGGATATTCACCAGCCTGGGGCCGGAAACGCGGGTCTGGCTGGCATCGACAATCGCCGAATGCGGGTCATGGTTGAAATCACAACTGGCGTGCGGCAGTTCGGTGTAGGCCAACAGCCCCTTGAGCGGGCCGCTGGTAGCGGCCTCGCGCAGGATCCGGTTGACCTCGCCAGCGTCGGTATCACTGACGGTCTGCATCGTGATATCCAGGCACGACACGTTCACCGTCGGCACGCGCACTGCTTTGGCCTGGATTCGCCCGGCAAGTTCCGGCAGCAGGCGTTCAATACCCCGCGCCAGGCCGGTGGACACCGGGATCACGGACTGGAATGCCGAACGGGTGCGGCGCAGGTCTTCATGGTGGTAGGCGTCGATCACCGGCTGGTCGTTCATCGCCGAGTGAATGGTGGTGATCGACACATATTCCAGGCCAATCGCCTGGTCCAGCAGGCGCAACAACGGCACACCGCAGTTGGTGGTGCAGGAGGCGTTGGACACCAGCAACTCGTCACCACTCAGGCAGTCCTGGTTGACGCCGTAGACGATGGTGGCGTCAACATCCGCCTCACTGGCCATCGGCTGGGAAAACAGCACGCGCGGGGCGCCGGCATCGAGGAAACGCTGGCCATCGGCACGGGTGTGATAGACACCGGAGCATTCCAGCACCAGATCGATGCCCAGTGCTTTCCAGTCGATGCCTTCGGGGGTAGCACTGCGCAAGACCTTCACGCAGCTGCCATTGATATGCAGACAATCGCCGTCGACCCGCACTTCGCCGGGGAACCGGCCGTGGGTGGAGTCAAAGCGTGTCAGGTATTCGATGCTGGCCATGTCAGCCAGATCGTTGATCGCAACAATTTCAAACCCGGCCGCCGCCCCTCGCTCGAACAGAGCACGCAAGACGCAACGACCAATGCGGCCGTAGCCGTTGAGTGCAACTTTGTAGGGACGCGGTTGAGGCATGGGGTTCTCGATTACCTTGGGTGATGCGGTGAATGTACCGCCGCCTTCGCGAGCAAGCCCGCTCCCACAGTTGAAATGCATTCCAAATGTGGGAGCGGGCTTGCTCGCGAAGGCGTCAGTACAACCACCCCACTCTACAGCCTTAGTCTTCCAGCAGCTCTTCAGCCTGACCCAGGATGTTTTCCAGGGTGAAACCGAACTCTTCGAACAACGCTGGCGCCGGCGCCGACTCACCGTAGGTGGTCATGCCGATCACACGGCCTTCCAGGCCCACGTACTTGTACCAGTAGTCGGCGTGAGCCGCTTCGATGGCGATACGCGCGCTGACCTGCAACGGCAGGACCGATTGCTTGTAGTCGGCGTCCTGGGCTTCGAACACGCTGGTGCACGGCATGGACACAACGCGCACGTTACGGCCTTGGGCAGTCAGTTTGTCGTAGGCCTGAACGGTCAGGCCCACTTCGGAACCGGTGGAGATCAGGATCAGCTCCGGCTCGCCGATGCAGTCCTTGAGCACGTAGCCGCCACGGCTGATGTCGGCGATCTGCGCGTCGGTACGCACCTGATGCTGCAGGTTCTGACGGGAGAAGATCAGCGCCGAAGGGCCATCCTTGCGCTCGATGGCGTGCTTCCAGGCCACGGCCGATTCGACCGCGTCCGATGGACGCCAGCAATCCAGGTTCGGCGTGGTACGCAGGCTGGTCAGTTGCTCGACCGGCTGGTGCGTCGGGCCGTCTTCGCCCAGACCGATGGAGTCGTGGGTGTAGACATGGATCACACGCTTCTTCATCAGCGCAGCCATACGCACGGCATTGCGCGCATATTCCATGAACATCAGGAAGGTCGCGCCGTAAGGCACCAGGCCGCCGTGCAGGGCAACGCCGTTCATGATGGCGCTCATGCCGAACTCGCGCACGCCGTAGTACATGTAGTTGCCGCTGGCGTCTTCAGCCGAGACACCCTTGCAACCTTTCCACAGGGTCAGGTTGGAACCGGCCAGGTCAGCCGAACCGCCGAGGATCTCAGGCAGCAGCGGGCCAAAGGCGTTCAGGGCGTTCTGGCTGGCTTTACGGCTGGCGATGGTCTCGCCCTTGGCCGCGACTTCGGCGATGTAGGCCGAGGCTTTTTCCGAGAAGTCGGCAGGCAGGTCACCGGCCAGGCGGCGTACCAGTTCGTTGGCAAGCTGTGGGAACTCGGCGGAGTAGGCAGCAAAACGCTGGTCCCACTCGGCTTCGGCCGCGCGGCCGGCTTCCTTGGCGTCCCACTCGGCGTAGATATCAGCCGGGATTTCGAACGGGCCATGGTTCCACTTCAGCGCTTCGCGGGTCAGGGCGATTTCCGCGTCACCCAGTGGGGCACCGTGGCAGTCTTCCTTGCCTTGCTTGTTCGGCGAACCGAAGCCGATGGTGGTCTTGCAGCAGATCAGGGTCGGCTGCTCGCTCTTACGCGCGGTGTCGATGGCGGTCTTGATCTCTTCCGGATCGTGGCCGTCGACGTTGCGGATTACCTGCCAGTTGTAGGCTTCGAAACGCTTTGGCGTGTCGTCGGTGAACCAGCCTTCGACTTCGCCGTCGATGGAGATGCCGTTGTCATCGTAGAAGGCAATCAGCTTGCCCAGGCCCAGGGTGCCGGCCAGGGAAGCGACTTCGTGGGAAATGCCTTCCATCATGCAGCCATCACCCAGGAACACGTAGGTGTGGTGGTCGACAACGTTGTGGCCAGGACGGTTGAACTGCGCGCCCAGGACTTTTTCTGCCAGCGCGAAGCCAACAGCGTTGGCCAGGCCCTGGCCCAGGGGACCGGTGGTGGTCTCAACGCCTGGGGTGTAGCCGAATTCCGGGTGGCCCGGGGTGCGGCTGTGCAACTGACGGAAGCTCTTGAGGTCGTCGATGGTGACGTCATAGCCCGTCAGGTGCAGCAACGAATAGATCAACATCGAGCCATGGCCGTTGGACAGCACGAAGCGGTCACGGTCGGCGAACGATGGATTGCTCGGGTTGTGTTTCAGGTAGTCACGCCAAAGTACCTCGGCGATATCCGCCATGCCCATCGGGGCACCGGGATGGCCGCTGTTGGCTTTTTGCACGGCATCCATGCTGAGGGCACGAATGGCGTTGGCACGCTCACGACGGCTGGGCATCGCTGATCTCCTGGGGTTTGTAAAAGAAACGGAAAAAAGGATCGGCATTTTCCCTCAGCCAAGGCCTCAGGGGCAATGACAGATACCGACTTATGTAGGTTTTTCCTGTGGTTTGGACTGCATTGACGGCAAGAACACTTCCCGCCGTTCGTCTAAAGGTTATAGCGCCTGCTTATAACCACCGATTATCGACCAATATCAAAACTTTTTGATATTGGCCTTGCGAGGATTTCACCTCATCACTAGACTGCTGGCCTTATGAACTTACCTGCGCCTTCCATTCGCCCCGACGACTGCGATGAGCTGGCGGCCCTGTGCAAGGCCGGCGGTGATCCGCTGCGCCTGAATGTACTGCGCGCCCTGGCCAACGACTCGTTTGGCGTGCTGGAACTGGCGCGGATCTTTGCCATTGGCCAATCCGGCATGAGCCACCACTTGAAAGTGCTGGCCCAGGCCGATCTGGTGGCTACGCGCCGTGAAGGCAATGCGATTTTTTATCGCCGCGCCCTGCCCCACACCGAGTTGCTGGGTGGCAAGCTGCACGCCGCGCTGCTGGAAGAGGTGGATAACCTGGCCCTGCCGGCTGACGTGCAGTCGCGCATCGCCCAGGTCCACGGGCAACGCGCCGCTGCCAGCCAGGATTTTTTCTCACGGGTGGCGGACAAGTTTCGCGCCCAGCAGGACCTGATTGCCGGGTTGGCGCAATACCGCGAAAGCGTGTTGGCGCTGCTCGACAAACTGGGCTTCGACGCAGGCGCCACGGCGCTGGAAGTCGGCCCGGGCGACGGTGGGTTCCTGCCGGAGCTGGCATGTCGCTTTCACCAGGTCACGGCGCTGGACAACAGCCCGGCCATGCTGGAACTGGCACGCCAGCTCTGCGAGCGCGAACACTTGGGCAACGTCAGCCTGCGACTGGCCGATGCCTTGGATGATGTAGGGCTGCAAGCCGATTGCGTGGTGCTGAACATGGTCCTGCACCATTTCGCTGCCCCGGCCGATGCCCTCAAGCAAATGGCCGGTTTGCTGCAACCGGGCGGCAGTCTGTTGGTCACCGATTTATGCAGCCACAACCAGAGTTGGGCCAGGGAGGCCTGCGGTGATCTATGGTTGGGGTTTGAACAGGACGATCTGGCCCGTTGGGCCACCGCTGCGGGACTCGTTCCCGGGGAAAGCCTCTATGTAGGCTTACGTAATGGTTTCCAGATTCAGGTCCGCCACTTTCAGCGGCCATCTGGCGACACTCACCATCGGTAAATATCAGGAAAACATCGAGATGAGCGAATATTCCCTTTTCACCTCCGAGTCCGTGTCTGAAGGGCATCCGGACAAAATCGCCGACCAGATTTCTGATGCGGTGCTGGACGCCATCATTGCTGAAGACAAGTTCGCCCGCGTGGCGTGCGAGACGCTGGTGAAAACGGGCGTAGCAATCATCGCCGGTGAAGTCACCACCTCGGCCTGGGTCGACCTGGAGCAGATCGTCCGTGACGTGATTACCGATATCGGCTACACCAGCTCCGACGTCGGCTTCGACGGCGCGACCTGCGGCGTGATGAACATCATCGGCAAGCAGTCGCCTGACATCAACCAGGGTGTCGACCGTGCCAAGCCGGAAGATCAGGGCGCTGGCGACCAGGGCCTGATGTTCGGCTACGCCAGCAACGAAACCGACGTGCTGATGCCGGCGCCGATCACCTTCTCCCACCAACTGGTCAAGCGCCAGGCCGAAGCCCGCAAGTCCGGCCTGCTGCCCTGGCTGCGCCCGGACGCCAAGTCCCAGGTGACCTGCCGTTACGAAGGCGGCAAAGTGGTGGGTATCGACGCCGTGGTGCTGTCGACCCAGCACAACCCGGAAGTCTCCTACAAAGACCTGCGCGAAGGCGTGATGGAGCTGATCGTCAAGCACGTGCTGCCTGCCGAACTGCTGACCAAGGACACCCAGTTCCACATCAACCCGACCGGCCAGTTCATCATTGGTGGCCCAGTGGGCGACTGCGGTCTGACCGGGCGCAAGATCATCGTCGACAGCTACGGCGGCATGGCCCGTCACGGCGGCGGCGCATTCTCCGGCAAGGATCCCTCCAAGGTTGACCGCTCGGCGGCCTACGCGGGTCGTTATGTGGCCAAGAACATCGTCGCGGCCGGCCTGGCCGAGCGTTGCGAAATTCAGGTTTCCTACGCCATTGGTGTGGCCCAGCCTACGTCGATCTCGCTGAATACCTTCGGTACCGGCAAGATCAGCGACGACAAGATCGTCAAGCTGGTGCGTGAGATCTTCGACCTGCGTCCGTACGCAATCACCACCATGCTCGACCTGCTGCACCCGATGTACCAGGAAACCGCGGCCTACGGCCACTTCGGCCGCACCCCTGAACAGAAGACTGTCGGCGACGACACCTTCACCACGTTCACCTGGGAGAAAACCGACCGCGCTGACGACCTGCGGACCGCCGCCGGCCTGTAATCGCTGCACGCAACACCCAAAGCCCTGCCCGGTTCGCCCGGCAGGGCTTTTTATTGCCTTAATTGTAGGAGCGAGCTCACATTAATTGGATCCAACCCTTGCAGGCCAAATGATGGCCCACTAGAATCCGCCCCCTCCCGAGCCCTTAACCACATTGGATACTGCACTGCGCCTGCTCGGGATTGCCAAGTGCGCAGGCAATCGAACATTGAGGTTTTTCATGCGTATTGCCACTTTCGCCCCTGCCGCCATTCTGCTCAGCCTGTTCGTCCTGCCAGCACACGCTGCTGACCTGAGCGGCCTGACCGGCGCCCTGACCTCCCAACTGGGCGGCGCGTCCGGCAACTGCGAAAAACAGAGCCAGGAACTGCAAGCCAAGGTCGATGCCGCCAAAGCCAATGGCGAAGACCTGAAAGTGAAGGCCATGCAGGCCGCACTGGATCAGGTAAACAAAGGTTGCAAAAAAGTCGGCGAGTCCCAAGGCAAGCTTGACGAAGCCTCGCAAAAGCAGCAGGCCAAGGCTGATAGCAACGACACCGTGAAAGCCCTGGGCGGTCTGTTCAAGTAAGCAGAAACACCCGGTAAAAAGCCTCGCGCCTGCGGGGCTTTTTTATGGGCGTTTGCTTGCTTTAGGCTGGGCGCCCCTTCAGAGCAAGGATGCTCATGATGACGCCACGCCTGCTGACCTACCTGCTGTTGATGCTCTTCCCTATCGTCATTTGGGCGCAGGGCTGCCCGGACTGGCCAGCCGACAAGGCCAAAGACGAAATAAACACCCTGCAACGGCAAATCGGCCTGTGGGACGACAGCTACCACCGGCTCGGCCAATCCCTGATCAGCGACGAACTCTACGACCAGGCCCGCATGCGCCTGGAGCAATGGCGGGGTTGCTTTGCACAGGTGCCGTCACCTGCCGACAACCCCTTGTCCAGTTCGCGGGGCACCATCGCCCATCCCGTCCCGCACACCGGCCTTGAAAAACTGCTCAACGACCGCGCCGTGGAAGACTGGATCCGTACACGCAGCGACCTGTGGATACAACCCAAGATCGATGGCGTGGCCGTTACCCTGGCCTATCGTGCGGGCCGCCTGACTCAGGTCATCAGCCGCGGTGATGGCCTGCTGGGCCAGGACTGGACCGCCTCGGCCCGCAGGATTCCCGGTATCGTGCAACGGCTGCCCGAGGCCATCGACCTGCTCTTGCAGGGTGAACTGTATTGGCGCCTCGACGCACACATACAAGGGGAGACGGGCGGCATGAATGCCCGCAGCAAAATCTCCGGGCTGATGAACCGCCAACAACTCAGTGACGCCGACGCCGCCGGTATCGGCTTGTTTGTCTGGGCCTGGCCGCAAGGGCCGGCAGACCTCAAGCAGCAACTGGATAACCTCACGCGCTGGGGGTTTATCGACAGCCAGCGCTACAGCCAGCCCATCGAGAACTTCGAACAAGCCCGGCACTGGCGCGCCTTCTGGCATGGTCAGCCATTGCCATTCGCCACCGATGGCGTAGTGCTGCACCAAAGCCAGCGCGCCCCGGCACAGCGCTGGCAGCCGAGCACACCGTACTGGGCCGTCGCCTGGAAATATCCGGCCGTCAAAGCCTTGGCCCATGTGCGCCAGGTCCGCTTCAAGATTGGCCGCACCGGCCGTATCACACCGATCCTGGAACTCGACCCGGTGTTGCTTGATGACCGACAGATCAAGCGCGTCAGTGTCGGCTCCCTGAAGCGCTGGCAGGCACTGGATATCCGCCCTGGAGACCAGGTATCCATCAGCCTTGCTGGCCAGGTGATCCCAAGGCTCGACCAGGTCATCCTGCGCAGCCACCCCCGTGTTGATGTCACGGTACCTGTCGCGAGCGATTTCCATCACCTGAGCTGCTGGCAACTGGCCCCAGGCTGCGAAGAACAGTTACTCGCCCGCTTGACCTGGCTCAGTGGCAAGCAGGGCCTGGACCTGCCACACATTGGCCGCGAGACCTGGAGCAACTTGATCCAGGCCGGCCAAATCAGTGGTTTAGTGGATTGGTTGAACCTTGATGAGACAGAGCTTGCTACCATTGACGGATTCGGCGACCGCAGCAGTGCGCGCCTACAGGCCAGCTTGCGCACTGCGCGCCAGCGACCGTTTGCTCAATGGTTGAAGGCCCTGGGTGTACCACCTAGCGCACGCAATAACCTGGCAGGCGACTGGCAGGCCCTGGCCGCCCGAGACGCGCAAGCGTGGCAGGCCGAAGCGGGAATCGGTCCGGGACGTGCAGCACAATTGAGTGCCTTTTTTCACGACCCTCAGGTGCTGGCCATGAGTGAAACGCTACGGGCTGCCGGGATCGACGGCTTTTAGTCCCGGGCCAACTACATTAACCGGTGCCAGCAGAAATCATCCTGCCCACCTGACAACGATCTTGTTTATTTTGGAGTTTCCATGAAGTTTCTTGCACCGCTTGCCCTGTTGACCATCACCAGCGTCCTGAGCACGCCATTGCTGGCTGCCGAGACAGCCCCGCAACTGACCGGTTGCGCCGCCAAGCGCCAGGCCATCAGCCTGCAAATCGAACAGGCCAAGGCCCACGGCAACAGTGAGCAACAAGCCGGCTTGGAAAAGGCCTTGAGCGAAGTCACCGCCCACTGCACCGACGCCTCCCTGAAAAAGGAACGCGAAAACAAGGTGCTGGATGCCAAGCACGAAGTCAGCCGCCGTCAGGCCGACCTCGACAAGGCCATGAAAAAGGGCGATTCCGAGAAGATCAACAAGCGTAAGGATAAGCTCGCCGAGTCGCGCAAAGAGTTGCAGGAAGCCCTCGACGATCTGGACAAGTAAGACGCATACAGCCTTCTTGGCCGATCCGTCTCAATGGTCGCGAAACTGCTTATGACAGGCGCTGCAGGCATCTTCGACTTTCTGCACGGCCGGCCCCAGGTTACTGGCCTTGTAAGGCTGCACCTGGCTGGCGATCACCAATTCACCGGCGGCCGCCTCAAGGTTGCGCGCCAGTTCCTGGAACTGGGCCTGTTTCTGCCATACATCGTCCTTGGCACTGGTGTGATCTTCTTCGCGCACCGTTGGAAAGTGCTTCCACGGCTCATGGGACAGGGCGTCAAGCTTGACGGCGCCCTCGGCAAATTTCGCCCCGTCGAACGGGATACGGCCACGCAGCATGCCACCCAGGTCTTCGCCGGTCTTGAGCATCTGCTTGAAGATAGCCTTGCGCTGGCCCAACGGCGAATTAGGGTCAACACCACCGCAGGCGGTCAGCGTCAGGCAGGCCAGCAATACAACAGTCAGTTTTTTAAAAGTCATGGTGGCTCTGGGTCACGGGAAACGGCGGCCAGTATCCTCGCCCCGCCCGCAAAGACCAATAGCCCTATTAATAATATGGATGCTTGCGCCGCGACCGGCTCGGGCAATCGCCTTGGAAATTACTTGCATGAATAACCTCGTCACCCCCTGGAGCCGCCGACTGGTGTGGGCTCTGCCAATGATCGCGCTGCTCGCCGGATGCGACGGCGGCAACACTCCGGCCCCCAAGCCTGCGCCCGAAAAACCTCACGCCGTGGCGACCTATGTCAGCGCCACCTGGGAAGCCCTGCCCGTGGTTTCGGACAGCGACCTGCAAGCCGGTTTCGAGTCCTGGCGCAGTGCCTGCCAACGCCTGAAGAACGATCCGGTGTGGGGCACCACCTGCGCTGCAGCGGCCAATGTGCCGGGCAATGCCGGCGACATCCGCGGCTTCCTCAAGCAACAGTTGGACGTCTACGGCCTGCGCTCGGCGGACAATACGCCCAATGGCCTGATCACTGGCTACTACGAACCGGTCTATCCAGGCAGCCTCACCGAAACTAAAACCGCCCATGTCCCCGTGTTTGGGGTGCCGGACGACCTGATCATCGTCAACCTGGAAAGCATCTACCCGGAACTCAAGGGCAAACGCCTGCGTGGGCGCCTGGAAGGCCGGGTACTCAAGCCTTATGACGATGCTGGCACCATCAACCAGCAAGGCTCCAGCGCCAAGCCGATTGCCTGGCTGACCCACCCGATGGACCTGCAATTCCTGCAAATCCAGGGTTCTGGCCGCATCCAGCTGGCTGATGGTCGCCAATTGCGCGTGGGCTACGCCGACCAGAACGGTTTCCCCTATCGCCCTATCGGCCGCTGGCTGGTGGAGCAAGGCGAGCTGAAGAAAGAAGAAGTCAGCATGGGCGCAATCAGTGCCTGGGCCAAGGCGCACCCGGAACGCATCCCCGAGTTGCTAGCGAGCAACCCCAGCTACGTCTTTTTCAGCACCCGGCCCGACAGCAATGAAGGCCCGCGTGGCTCGCTGAACGTGCCGCTGACCGCAGGCTACAGCGTGGCGGTGGACCGCAAGGTCATCCCGCTGGGCAGCCTGTTGTGGCTGTCGACAACCCGGCCCGACGGCTCGCCGGTGGTACGACCGGTAGCGGCCCAGGACACGGGGGGTGCAATTGTCGGTGAGGTACGTGCGGACCTGTTCTGGGGCACGGGTGATGCCGCAGGCGAACTGGCCGGGAATATGAAGCAACAGGGCCAGATCTGGATGCTGTGGCCCAAGGGCGCAGCGCTACCCAAAGTGCCGGACGCCCCGACAGGAAGCTGAGGATCGAATGTGGGAGCGAGCAAGCCCGCTCCCACACTGGATCTGCGGTGGACCTTACATCGAGACGAAGAAGAAGCTCGCAATCAACGCCATGCCCACGAACCACACCAGCGAGCGCAAGATCGCCCAGTCCGCCAGGTAGCAGATGATGAAAAGCAGGCGGCTGGTGATAAACAGCACCGCCAGTACGTTGATGGTCACCAGTTCCGCATTGCCTGCCATGTGGGCAATGATCACCGCGGCGGCAAACGCCGGGGTCACTTCAAAGCTGTTGAGCTGCGCGCTATGGGCACGCTTGGCAAAGCCTTCCAGGGTTTCCAGGAAGGCCCGGGGGTCATGGTTCTGCCGGGGCCCGAATTTGCCACCACTGAATTTGGCCACGCCGGTACACAGGTACGGCAGAAAAATTGCGATCAACACACACCAGAAAGCGACAGTCATCACTCATTCCTTTTTTAGTTTTATCCGCTGGTTAGAGTTTCATCACGAGCATGCCGATCAACACCAACCCACAGGCTAAGAGCCGGGAGCGGCCGAAAGGTTCTTTCAGGTAACGCATGCCGAACAACACCACCAGGATCACGCTGACTTCCCGCAGCGCGGCGGCCTCGGCAATCGAGCCCAACTGCATGGCCCAAAGCACCAGAGCGTAGCTCAACAACACGCACAATCCCACGCTCAGCCCCAATCGCCACTGGGTTCGCCAGAACAGGCTGAACGCGGCACGTTTGCGCACCATGGCCAACAGCGGAAAGGGCCAGGCGCTGAGCAGTGTCAGCCAGACCAGGTAATCCAACGGGTGCGACCAGCGCCGCAGCGCCTGCCCGTCGAGAAAGGTATAGCAGCCGATGCACAGGCCGATCAGCGCCACCACCGGCAACATCGACCAGGGCAACCGATCCCCGCCACCGCCCTGCCACAACAGGCACAGCATGCCGAACGGGATCAGCAGGATGCCGACAATCTGCTGGGTACTGAGCACTTCCCCGGCAAACACCAGGGTCAGCGCCAGCACCACCAGCGGTGATAAACCACGCATCAACGGGTACACCAGCCCCAGGTCGCCGACGCGATAGGCCTGGATCAACAGGTAACGGTAGAGCAACTCGAACAAGGCCGAAGCGATGATCCACGGCCAGATTTCCAGGGGCGGCAGCGACACAAACCCCACCGCCAGCAGAACAAACAACAGCGCAACACTGTCCATGCAGGCGATCACCAACAGGCGTTCGCCGCTGAATTTGATCAAGGTGTTCCACGTCGCATGCAACAGTGCCGCTACCAGTACCAAGACTGTCGCAAGCAATGGAACCTCCTATAAGTGATTCGTGATGTGTCAGCCCATATTTATACCAAATACCGCGCTGGCGCACCCTCTACACCCTGGCGTCACTGATCCTTGTCGATCGGCTGCGGATGCCTGGGATCCGCAGCCTTTTTGCCCGGCAAGCTGCTTTCGCTGCGAATCTGCGCATGGCTGATCAGCGCGAAGATAAAACTGCCACCGATGATATTGCCGGCCAGGGTCGGGCCGGCGAATACCAGCCAGAAGTCCTTCCACGGCAACTCGCCGGCAAATACCAGGTAGGACACCTCCGCCGAGCCGACCACAATGTGGGTAAAGTCGCCCAGCGCCATCAGGTAGGTGATCAGGATAATGATCCACATCTTGGCGCTTTCCATGGACGGGATCATCCACACCATGGTGGCGATCATCCAACCGGAGACGATGCCTTTGGCGAACATCTGGCCGGTGTCGTTCTCCATGACCTTGCGCCCGATGTCGAGAAAGGCCAGGTCGGTCTTGGCATCAAAAATCGGCAAGTGCAACATCACATAGGCCACCAGCAAGGTGCCGCAGAGGTTGCCCACCAGCACCACCGTCCACAACCGCAACAAGCGCCCGGCATTGCCCAGAGTCGGTTTGCTCATCACCGGCAGCACGGCGGTCAGGGTGTTTTCGGTGAACAGTTGCTGGCGCGCGAGAATCACCGCGAGAAAGCCTGCGCAGTAGCCAAGGCTGGCAATCACCTTGAAGCCCTCGCCGTCCGGCAGACGTGAGTTGAGCAACCCCATGGCCATCAAGGACAGGCCCATGGTCAAGCCGGCCGCCAGCGCCGACCACCACAACGCCGCTACGCTGCGCTCCAGCTCCTGGTCGCCCTGGGTGCGAATGATTTCATGCAGCACCGCCGCCCTGGGTGGCTGGTTCTTGTCCACGTCCTGCTGCTCTTCCTGCGACAGGTTGGGGGTCTTGCCGTCTTTTTGCGTGGCCATGGGCGTACCTGAACGAGGGGGCGATTTCAGGTACGACCAGTGCGCCCTCAAGAGCGTTCAATGACCACCGCTACACGGCGGATCGTTACTCGCTGTCGTCCTGGAACTGATCCTTCACGTACTTGATCTCGGTACGACCATGGGGCGCCGGCAGGCCGTCCTCGCCGAGGTTGACGAAGACCATTTTTTCCACGGTCAGGATGCTCTTGCGCGTGATCTTGTTGCGCACTTCACAGGTCAAGGTGATGGAGGTGCGGCCAAACTCGGTAGCGGTGATGCCCAGCTCGATGATGTCGCCCTGGCGCGAAGCGCTGACAAAGTTGATCTCGGAGATGTACTTGGTCACCACCCGCTGGTTGCCCAGCTGGACAATCGCATAGATCGCCGCTTCTTCGTCGATCCAGCGCAACAGGCTGCCACCGAACAGGGTGCCGTTGGGGTTGAGGTCTTCGGGTTTTACCCATTTGCGGGTGTGGAAGTTCATGTTCACTCCAAAGCGTCTTGCGAAATGATGGGCAACATCATGGCAGAGCGCCGGCCCAAGCTCTATGAGGCATTGCCTATCAGTGTCATGAGCGATCTTCATGGCGCCGACAGAAAGGCTTGGGAAGTCGGGCGCAGGCGGCTATAATCGCCACCGTTTCAAAACGGTCATCTGCGATTGATACCGTTCTCCCGCCACCTGTCCGAGGGGCGCTGCAGCAGGCCCCGGCCTGTCAGGCTCGGATGGGGCGTTGCCCAGCCGGGTTGTCCTGGTTGGATACTAAACGCACAACGGCGCCCATTCGCACACTACGAATGGAGGCTCTTCATGAGCGCTGTCAACACGCCTGCAGGTTTTACCGACTACAAAGTCGCCGACATGTCCCTCGCTGCCTGGGGCCGTCGCGAAACCTTTATCGCCGAATCCGAAATGCCAGCCCTGATGGGCCTGCGTCGCAAGTACGCCGCTGAACAGCCGCTCAAGGGCGCGAAGATTCTCGGCTGCATCCACATGACCATCCAGACTGCCGTGCTGATCGAAACCCTGGTTGCCCTGGGTGCCGAAGTGCGTTGGTCGTCCTGCAACATCTTCTCGACTCAAGACCAGGCCGCGGCGGCTATCGCTGCTGCCGGCATCCCGGTCTTCGCCTGGAAAGGCGAGACCGAAGAAGAGTACGAGTGGTGCCTGGAGCAAACCATCCTGAAAGATGGCGCGCCTTGGGATGCCAACATGATCCTCGACGACGGCGGCGACCTGACCGAGCTGCTGCACAAGAAATACCCGGCCATCCTGGACCGCGTCCACGGCGTGACCGAAGAAACCACCACCGGCGTACACCGTCTGCTGGACATGCTGGCCAAGGGCGAGCTGAAAATCCCGGCCATCAACGTCAACGACTCGGTGACCAAGAGCAAGAACGACAACAAGTACGGCTGCCGTCACAGCCTCAACGATGCGATCAAGCGCGGCACCGACCACCTGCTGTCGGGCAAGCAAGCCCTGGTGATCGGCTACGGTGACGTGGGCAAGGGTTCGTCCCAGTCCCTGCGTCAGGAAGGCATGATCGTCAAGGTTTCCGAAGTTGACCCGATCTGCGCCATGCAAGCCTGCATGGACGGTTTCGAAGTGGTTTCGCCGTTCATCGACGGCCAGAACGACGGCACCGAAGCCAGCATCGACAAGGCCCTGCTGGGCAAGATCGACCTGATCGTGACCACCACCGGTAACGTGAATGTGTGCGATGCCAACATGCTCAAGGCCCTGAAAAAGCGCGCCGTGGTATGCAACATCGGTCACTTCGACAACGAAATCGACACCGCTTTCATGCGCAAGAACTGGGCATGGGAAGAAGTGAAGCCTCAGGTGCACAAGGTTCACCGTACCGGTGCCGGTGATTTCGACCCGCAGAACGACGACTACCTGATCCTGCTGGCCGAAGGCCGCCTGGTGAACCTGGGCAACGCCACGGGCCACCCAAGCCGCATCATGGATGGCTCGTTCGCCAACCAGGTACTGGCGCAGATCTTCCTGTTCGGCCAGAAATACGCCGACCTGTCGCCCGCCCAGAAAGCCGAGCGCCTGACCGTGGAAGTACTGCCGAAGAAACTCGACGAAGAAGTGGCCCTGGAAATGGTCCGCGGCTTCGGCGGCGTCGTGACTCAACTGACCAAGACCCAGGCCGACTACATCGGCGTGACGGTTGAAGGTCCGTTCAAGCCGCACGCCTACCGCTACTGATCGGCCCTGCTGGCGCCGGCTCTTCTGTGGGAGCTGGCTTGCCCGCGATGCAGGCACCTCGGTATTTGAGCAATACCGTGGTGACACTATCGCAGGCAAGCCAGCTCCCACAGAAAGCCCGGCACCCGCTTCGATTGTGTATGCCTTCCAGGCCTTCGAGTTTCCAAGGGTATTACCATGTCCCAAGACCGTCGCTACAGCTTCGAGTTCTTCCCGACCAAGACCGATGCTGGGCATGAAAAACTAATGGCGACTGCTAAGCAGTTGGCCAGCTACAACCCCGATTTTTTCTCCTGCACCTACGGCGCAGGCGGCTCGACCCGCGATCGCACGATCAACACCGTGCTGCAGCTGGAAAGCGAAGTCAAAGTGCCTGCCGCTCCGCACCTGTCGTGCGTGGGCGACAGCAAGGACGACCTGCGCGGCCTGCTGACCCAATACAAGGCTGCCGGCATCAAGCGCATCGTCGCCCTGCGCGGTGACCTGCCGTCCGGCATGGGTATCGCCAGCGGCGAGCTGCGTTACGCCAACGACCTGGTGAGCTTCATTCGGGAAGAGACCGGTGACCACTTCCACATCGAAGTGGCCGCCTACCCGGAAATGCACCCCCAGGCGCGCAACTTCGAAGACGATCTCCACAACTTCGTACGCAAAGCCAATGCCGGCGCCAACAGTGCGATCACCCAGTACTTCTTCAACGCCGACAGCTACTTCTACTTCGTCGAGCGCGTGCAGGCCCTGGGCGTGAATATCCCGATCGTGCCGGGCATCATGCCGATCACCAACTACAGCAAGCTGGCGCGCTTCTCTGACGCCTGCGGTGCAGAAATCCCACGCTGGGTGCGCAAACAACTGGAAGCCTACGGCGATGACGTCAAAAGCATCCAGGCCTTCGGCGAGCAGGTCATCAGTGAAATGTGCGAGACCCTGCTGCAAGGTGGCGCACCCGGGCTGCACTTCTACACCCTGAACCAGGCTGACCCGAGCCTGGCGATCTGGAACAACCTCAAGCTGCCACGCTGAGGCTGCCCTGTGTACTGCCGGCCCGGAATCCTTGCGGGTCGGCAGCACAATAAAAGTTCAGGTTTGCTGCCTGAAGATCCCCGATCCAGAGCTTCTCTTTAACCTGAGACAGTCGTAACCTCAGGGTATGCCCGTCATTCTCCAGTTGTTGACCGCCGTTCTTTTTACTTGCCTGAGCCTGACCGCCCACGGCGAGAAATTGCGCATTGTCACCGAACCCTGGGCGCCTTACGTCTACGAAGAAAACGGCCAGATGCGCGGGCTCGACTACGAGACCACGGTCATCGTGTTCCAGCGCCTGGGGATCGAGGTGCAATGGCAGTTCCTGCCCTGGAAGCGTTGCCTGGCCATGCTCGACCAGGGCCTGGCCGATGGCGCGCTGGATATCTTTCACAGCCATGAGCGGGACGCAGCGCTGCTTTACCCCAGCGAACCGCTGTCCCAGGTTGAGTTTGTGATGTTCTACGCCAATCAGCGCCCACATCCGTTCCAGACCCTGGATGACCTCAAGGGGCTGACCATCGGCACCTCGCCGGGCTACCTGTATGGCCGCGAATTCAGCGAGTCCTCGGGATTCACCCGTGAGCCGGCCCCCAGCCATGAAGCCAACTTCGGTAAATTGGCCCGTGGTCGGATTGACCTGGTGATCACCGACCGCCGGGTCGGCCAACATGTGCTCAAGGCGTTGGGCCTGGAAAACCAGGTCACCCAGGCGCCGCCGGTGATCAGCAGCCAGAAGCAATTCCTCGCCGTACGCCGTGGCGCAGGCATGGACTTGCTGGTCCAGCGCTTTGCCGCCGAACTCAAGCGCTTCAAGCAAGAGCCCGCCTACGCGGCCTTGAGCGCAAAATATGCCGGTTCACACGCACAAATAGCTCCGTCAGCACGGCTGGACGACACCGTTGAGCAGCAGGAAAGCAGCGCGCAGTGATTGCTCTGTTATACTCCGGCCTTTCCGCCAGGCTTACGCCCGGCCGCTGAGGTCTTGAAAAAGGCACCCAACCCCGCTACAGCGCAGCTTTTCAGCCCGCGCGAGCCGGTGGAGTGCCCGCCAGACGCAGCAGGACCGGACGGGATTGCGCTCCCCTAAGCGCCATTCGCGCCCGGCAAGATTATCCCTTTGGGCCAAGCCCTAACTAAAACAGGATTACTCATGTCCTTTGCTTCCCTCGGTCTCTCCGAGGCTTTAGTCCGCGCCATCGAGGCAGCGGGCTATACCGAGCCTACTCCGGTGCAACAGCGGGCCATTCCCGCCGTGTTGCAAGGTCGCGACCTGATGGTCGCGGCACAGACAGGTACTGGTAAAACCGGTGGCTTCGCCCTCCCGATTCTGGAGCGGTTGTTCCCCAACGGTCACCCGGACAAATCCCAGCGTCACGGCCCGCGCCAACCGCGCGTACTGGTCCTGACCCCCACCCGCGAACTCGCAGCCCAAGTGCATGACAGCTTCAAGCTGTATGCCCGCGACCTGAAGTTCGTCAGCGCCTGCATCTTCGGCGGCGTCGGCATGAACCCACAGGTCCAGGCCATGTCCCGTGGTGTTGACGTGCTGGTCGCCTGCCCTGGTCGTTTGCTCGACCTGTGCGGCCAAGGCAGCGTCGATCTGTCCCACGTGGAAATCCTCGTGCTGGACGAAGCCGACCGCATGCTCGACATGGGCTTTGTCCATGACGTGAAGAAAGTCCTCGCACGCCTGCCGGCCAAGCGTCAGAACCTGCTGTTCTCGGCAACGTTCTCCAATGACATCACCGCCCTGGCCGGCAAGCTGCTGCACAACCCCGAGCGCATCGAAGTCACGCCGCCCAACACCACGGTCGAGCGTATCGAGCAACGGGTGTTCCGCCTGCCAGCCAGCCACAAGCGCTCGCTGTTGGCCCACCTGATCACCGCTGGCGCCTGGGAACAGGTCCTGGTGTTCACCCGCACCAAGCACGGCGCCAACCGCCTGGCCGAGTACCTGGACAAGCATGGCCTGACCGCCGTCGCCATCCACGGCAACAAGAGCCAGAACGCGCGGACCAAGGCCCTGGCCGACTTCAAGGCTGGCTCCGTACGCATCCTGGTTGCCACCGATATCGCCGCCCGCGGCCTGGATATCGACCAACTGCCACACGTGGTCAACTTCGAGCTGCCAAACGTCGATGAAGACTACGTGCACCGTATCGGCCGTACTGGCCGTGCCGGTCGTTCGGGCGAGGCCATTTCCCTGGTCGCGCCGGATGAAGAAAAACTGCTGAAAAGCATCGAGCGCATGACCAAGCAGAAAATCGCCGACGGCGACCTGATGGGCTTCGATTCCAGCACCGTGGAAGCCGAAAAACCGGAAGTGCGCGAGCGTCCGGACGTGCGTAACCCACGCAACCCACGCGGTCCAAAGGGCGATGGCCCGAACGGCGGCGGTGGTGGCGGTGGTCGTCGCGACAAAGGCAAGGACAAGGGCGGCAAGGAAAAAGCGCCAACCAACGGCCGTGGCGAACGCCCAGCCCGTGAGCAGAAGCCCCGCGAAGGTACCCCGGCCCGCGAACAGCGCCAGCCGAGCCAGCCGCCACGTGCTGCCGCTGACCGCGCACCGGACGAGTTCCTCGACGACGATGTGGATAACTTTGGTAACCGCGTTGACTACGTGCCCCAGGCCAAGCCGGCCCAGGGCCGTGGTCGTCGTCCAGGTGCCCCGGCACCGGGTGCTGGCGCCGGTACTCCGCGCACCGGTGCTCAGCCACAGGGTCGCCAGAATGGTCCGCGCAACAACAGCGGTGGCACCACCGGTACGCCACCTGCCAAGCGCAGTGGTCCGCGTAACGGCGCACCGCGTGATGGCCAGGCCCGTCGCGAAGAGTCGCGCAACCGTCGCCCGGCTCGTGATGAGCAGCCGCGCTTGTCAGAGCCGGCTGTGCAGAACCCGCGCGGCGGCCCTGCACCGAAGATCATTCACAAAGAATCGAAAAGTGATCGGATCCTGACACCTGAACAGTTGGATCAACTGCCAGGCCGTCCTCGTGGTGAAAAACCTGCGTTGCTGACTCGCAACCGCTAGGTTGTCAAAAGCATAAAAAACGCCCCGTATCTTGCGATACGGGGCGTTTTTTTATGCCTTCAAACTGTAGGAGCGAGCTTGCTCGCGAAGATCGTCAACGATGACGCAGGCGTCCTGAACGCTCGCGGCGCTCATCCGTTCTTCGCGAGCAAGCTCGCTCCTACAGACGAAGGATTACTTCGCTTTTACACCTTCAAAGGTGATGTACAGCTCAACTTTGTCGGACTGTGGACCAACGTCCATGCCGTCTTTATGGAACTCTTTGCGGCTGATGCTGGCGGTGCCTTCAAAGCCGGCACGGTAGCCGCCCCATGGATCCTTGCCTTCACCCAGGAAAGTAGCCTTGACCACGATCGGCTTGGTAACGCCGTGGAAAGTCAGGTCACCGGTCACATCGGCGGTCAGCTTGCCATCAGCATTCTTACCGGTTGGCTTGACGCTGGTGGAGACAAACTTGGCGTCAGGGAATTTGCCCGACTCCAGGAAGTCCTTGCTGGTCACGTGCTTGTCACGTTCGGCGTGGTTGGTGAAGATGCTGGCAGTGCGCACATTCACTTCGATCTTGGCATCTTCAGGCTTGGCCGCATCGAAGCTGAACTTGCCGTCCAGATCCTTGAAGGTACCGGTGATGAAGCTGTAGCCCAAGTGGCTGACCTTGACGTCGACGAAGGCGTGCTGGCCTTCCTTGTCGATCACGTAGTCAGCGGCCATCACCGAACCTGCAGACAGCAGAGCAGAACCGATTGCCAGAGCGGCGAGAGTCTTTTTCAACATGCTTTCTATTCCTTGTGAGTCGAGGTTGAACATCAGGCTTTGCGCCCCAGCATACGCACCAGGGTCGCATCACGATCAATAAAGTGGTGTTTCAAGGCCGCCACGCCATGCAGGCCGGCAAACACCACCAGTACCCAGGCCAGGTACAAATGCACCAGGCCAGCTACGTCTGCCTGGTCCGGTAGACCGGAAACCACGGCAGGAATTTCAAACAAACCAAACACCGGGATCCCGACACCGTCTGCGGTGGAAATCAGGTAGCCAGCAATCATCACGGCAAACAGCCCGAGATACAGGAACGCATGACCAAATGCCGCGCCGATCCGCGTCATGCGGCTATAACTGGCCAACGCTGGCGGCGGCGGGCTGAGCAGACGCCAGACAATACGCACCAACATGACGGCAAACAGCGTGAGGCCAATGCTCTTGTGCAAATCCGGTGCGTCTTTACGCCAGGCGCTGTAATAGTCGAGACCGACCATCCACAGGCCCAACGCGAACAAACCAAACACCACCAGCGCCACGCTCCAGTGAATAACAATGCTGACCCAGCCGTAGCGGGTCGATGAGTTTCGTAGCTGCATTACCCAAATCCCGTAAGAACTGTGCCCAAGACTAGCGATTTATCTATCGATATAAAGCGGAAAATTTTGCTTCGAAAGATCGATTAATCCGATCTTGAGCCTATGAACACTAAATTAACCAGGGATTAAGGACTATTCAGCAGAAACGTGACAGACCGTCCTGCATTTACTGCCAATTCACCGTTCATGGGTTGTGACACAGCCCGCCATTGCATAGGCTTGCGCGATTGTTTTGCCTGCGCAGGCCGTGGCAGCGCTTCGAGGAGACTAAAAGATGGGCTTGAATAACCAGTGGATGCAGCGCGACCTTGCGGTGCTGTGGCATCCCTGCACCCAGATGAAAGACCACCAGCAACTGCCGCTGGTGCCGATCAAGCGCGGTGAAGGCGTATGGCTGGAAGACTTCGAAGGCAAACGCTACCTCGATGCCGTCAGTTCCTGGTGGGTCAACGTATTCGGCCACGCCAACCCGCGCATCAACCAGCGCATCAAGGATCAGGTGGACCAACTGGAGCACGTGATCCTCGCCGGTTTCAGCCACCAGCCGGTGATCGAACTGTCCGAGCGCCTGGTGAAGATCACACCCGAAGGCCTGACCCGGTGTTTCTACGCCGACAATGGCTCGTCGTGCATCGAAGTCGCGCTGAAGATGAGCTTTCACTATTGGCTCAACCGCGGCCAGCCGAACAAAAAGCGCTTCGTCACCCTGACTAACAGCTACCACGGCGAAACCATCGCCGCGATGTCGGTAGGCGATGTGCCATTGTTCACCGAGACCTACAAGGCCTTGCTGCTGGACACCATCAAGGTGCCCAGCCCGGACTGCTACCTGCGCCCCGAAGGCATGAGCTGGGAAGAACACTCGCGCAACCTGTTCCAGGCCATGGAGCAGACCCTGGCGGACAACCACGACAGCGTCGCCGCCGTGATCGTCGAACCGCTGATCCAGGGCGCCGGTGGCATGCGCATGTACCACCCGGTGTACCTCAAGCTGCTGCGCGAAGCCTGCGACCGGTATGGCGTACACCTGATCCATGACGAAATCGCCGTGGGCTTTGGCCGTACCGGCAGCATGTTCGCCTGCGAACAGGCGGGCATCCGTCCGGACTTCCTGTGCCTGTCCAAGGCCCTGACTGGCGGCTACCTGCCACTGGCGGCCGTGGTCACCACCGAAGATGTGTACAGCGCCTTCTACGACGACTACCCGACCCTGCGCGCCTTCCTCCATTCCCACAGCTATACCGGCAACCCGCTGGCATGTGCTGCGGCCCTGGCGACCCTGGATATCTTCGAAGAAGACAACGTCATCGAGAACAACCAGGCCCTGGCCCAACGCATGGCCACGGCCACCGCGCACCTGGTGGACCACCCCCATGTGTCAGAAGTGCGCCAGACCGGCATGGTGCTGGCCATCGAGATGGTGCAGGACAAGGCCACCAAGACCGCCTACCCGTGGCAGGAACGGCGCGGCCTGAAAGTATTCGAACACGCCCTGGAACGCGGGGCCTTGCTGCGTCCCCTGGGTAGCGTGGTGTATTTCCTGCCGCCGTACGTGATTACCCCGGAGCAGATCGACTTCCTGGCCGAAGTGGCGACTGAAGGCATTGATATCGCCACCAACAGCAAAGTCAGCGTGGCAGTCCCGAAAGACTTTCACCCAGGCTTTCGCGACCCCGGCTAACCCTCCCCTGTAGGAGCCGGCTTGCCGGCGAAAAACGTGAGGACGCCGCGTTCATCCGGGCAACCCTCGTCATCGTTGACCTCCATCGCCGGCAAGCCGGCTCCTACAGGAAAAGCGTCGCTCCCGCCGTATAGCAACACACACATTATTTGCAGAGAACACCCATGAGACTGTCGCGCTTTTTCACCGATACCCCGCTGAGCCTTGGCGACCACGAGTTGCCCGAAGCCCAGGCGCATTACATCAGCCGCGTGCTGCGCATGAACGAAGGCGATGCCGTGCAACTGTTCGACGGCTCTGGCCAGGAGTTTCGCGGTAGCCTGCTGGAAGTCGGGAAAAAACGCGTGACCGTGCAACTGACCGAAGCCTTCGCCGGCCAGGTCGAATCGCCGCTGCACATTCACCTGGGCCAGGGGCTGTCCCGTGGCGAGCGTATGGACTGGGCGATCCAGAAAGCCACCGAGCTTGGGGTCAACGCCATCACGCCGATCTTCAGCGAACGCTGCGAAGTGCGCCTCAAGGACGAACGTGCCGACAAACGCCTGCTGCACTGGCGCCAGGTCGCAATCAGCGCCTGCGAGCAATGCGGCCGCTCGACAGTGCCGGTGATTCACCCACCGCTGTTGCTGGCCGACTGGCTGAAACAGGTCGAGGCCGATTTGAAGCTGGTGCTGCACCCGGTGGCCGAACCGCTGGTGAGCCATGCCAAGCCGTCGAGCCTGGCGTTCTTGATCGGGCCGGAGGGTGGCTTGACCGATGGCGAAGTAGAAACCGCACAACACGCAGGTTTCCACGCCGCACGACTGGGCCCGCGGGTGTTGCGCACCGAGACTGCACCGGTAGTCGCGCTATCCGTTGCTCAACAACTCTGGGGCGACTTCTAACCCTGCATGTAAACCCAATCAAAAATGTGGGAGCGGGCTTGCTCGCGATAGCGTTTTATCAGTCTGCGGATGTATTGACTGACACACCGCTTTCGCGAGCAAGCCCACTCCCACATGGGGATTGAGTGTTTACTCCACCGGATCACTCACCGGCTTGGCAATGATCGCCTTCAGCTCGCTGGTCATCGGGAACTCTAGGTTCAAGCCCTTCGGCGGAATCGGCTGTTCAAACCAGCGCTGGTAAATCCCATTGATTTCCCCCGAGCTGTACAGCTCGCCCAGGGTCTCGTTGACCACCGCCAGAAACTGCGGGTCGTCCTTGCGCACCATGCAGCTGTAGATTTCCCGCGACTGCTCCTCGCCTACCACCACCCATTTGTGCGGGTCCTTGGCCTTGGCACGCTCGCCGTAGAGCAAAGCGTCATCCATATAGAACGCCACGGCGCGGCCCGATTGCAGCATCTGGAACGCTTCACCATGGTCCTTGGCGCTGATTACCGACATATCCAACTTGTGCTCGTGGTTGTAGCTCTTGAGGAACCGTTCGTTGGTGGTACCGGCGGTGGTCACCACATTCTTGCCACGCAGGTCGGCGAAGCGCTGGATACCGCTGTCGTTGGCGGTGAGCAACTGGCCCTTCACGTAGATAAAGCCATAGGAAAACGCCACCTGCTTCTGCCGCTCGGCCGTGACCCCGGTGGAGCCGCACTCAAGGTCCACGGTGCCGTTGATCACCAACGGAATGCGGGTCTGGGAGGTGACCAGGTTGTACTTCACATTGAGCTGGGGCACGCCAGTCTTCTGCTGGATGCGCTCGACGATCTTGCTCGCCAGGTCCACCGAGTAACCCATGGGCTTGCCGGTGTGGTCACCGACATAGGAAAACGGCACCGACGCATCACGGTAGCCCAGGGTGATGCTCTTGGCATTGGCGACCTTGGCCAGGGTGCCCGTCAGCGGCGCTTCATTGGCCTGGGCCTGGGCCGTCAACAGCAGCCCCAGTGCAGTGCCGATCAACGTGATTTTGTGCATTGTTATTCTCCGTTGGTTTTCTTGTTATGGACGACGTACAGCAATGACGCTGATTTCCACCAGCACGCTCGGGCGTGCCAGTTCCGCCTGCAGGGTGGTGCGGGTCGGTGCCTGGCCGGGCGTGAGCCAGGCGGACCAGACATCGTTCATCGGCGCAAAGCCATCCTGGATGTTCTTCAGGTAAATGGTTGCGTTGAGCAGATGATCCTTGTCGCTGCCAGCCTCGGCCAGTAGCGCATCAATCTTGGCGAGCACCTCTCGGGTCTGGGTGGTGACGTCCTGGCCTTCGTCCGGCACCTGGCCGGAGAGAAATACCAGGCCCTGGAAGGTCACGGCGCCCGACAGGCGACTGTTGCTGTTGATCCGGGTGATGGTCATTGCTATGTCCTAAGCGGCGCGGGGCGCAAGGCCCTGCATATCAATGGAAGGTCTGTGCTGGCCGATCAGTTCCGCCAACACCTGGCCGCTGCCACAAGCCAGGGTGAAACCCAGGGCGCCGTGACCGAGGTTGAGCCACAGGTTGCGGTACACACTGGCGCCGATCAGCGGCACGCCGCTGGGGGTGGCCGGGCGCATGCCGGCCCACTCGATGGCTTGGCTGTAATCGCCGGCCAGGGGGAAGGTCTCACTGGCCTGGCGCTTGATCAGGGCCAGGCGCTTGGGCTCAAGGCCCGTATCAAAACCGACGATGTCGACCATTGCCGCCACCCGCAACTGCTCGCCGATACGTGCATACACGATCTTGCGGTCATAGTCGGTGATGCTGATCCTTGGCGCTGCATGCTCCTCGCCAATCGGCACGCTCAAGCTGTAGCCCTTGAGCGGGTACAACGGCAATGCGATGCCCGGCAAGGCCAGTTCGGGGCTGCGCACCCCCGCTGCCAGCACCAGGTGCTCCACCGGCATCACCTCGTCGCCCAACTCAATCGCCTGCACCGTGCCGTTGGCATGGCGAATACCGGAGACCTTGCGGCCCAGCAAAAACCGGCAGCGGCCCGACGCTTCCAGGCGCGCGGCTAATTGTTGGCAAAACGCATGACAGTCCGCCACTTCTTCATTGGGCGTGTAGATCCCACCGACAAAATCCTGGGCGCCCAGGGTCGGCTCCAGCCGTGTGCAATCGGCGGCGGACAACACCTGCTGTTGCAGGCGGTCCATGACTTTGCCCCGGGCATGCTCGAAGGTGTGATGGCTGCGAAACGTCACCAGCTTGCCGTTGCGCTGCCAGTCGAAGCCGTCCAGCCCATCCTCTTCGCGCCATTGCTGCAAGATGCCCTGGCTCAAGGTGGCCAGGCGCAGCAAGTGGCTGGCATTGCGCTTGTTCACCGAAGCCCGGCAGGCGCCGAGGAACGAGGCCATCCAGCGCCATTGCGCCGGGTCCAGGCGGGGCCGCAGCTTCAACGGCGAGTCACCGCGCAGCATCCAGCCAATCGCTTGCAATGGCACGCCTTTGTCCGCCAGCGGCGCGACGTAGCGATAGGACAGTTGGCCGCCATTGGCAAAACTGGTCTCGCTGCCCAGGCTGTCGCGGGCCTCGACCACCGTCACGTCCATGCCGGCGCGCACCAGGGCATAGGCGCTCGCCAGACCGATGACCCCACCGCCAATGATGCAAACCTGCTGAGCCATGTGCGTTCTCGATGCTTGTTATGAGCGTCCAAGACTAGGGGCAGGTGACAGGCGCCGGACAATGAATAAAGATGGACCACCTATAAACAAAGGTTATGGACTCGTCATGCGCTTGCGTCATATCGAAATCTTCCAGGCCATCCGCCAGACCGGCTCCGTCAGCGCCGCCGCGCAGTTGCTGCACGTCTCGCAACCGGCGGTGACCAAAGTGCTGCAACACGCCGAACTGCAACTGGGCTTCCCGCTGTTCCTGCGCATACGCGGCAAACTGCAGCCCACCCCGGAAGCCCTGGCCCTGGAGCGCGAAGTCGATAAGGTCAGCGAAAGCCTGCAAGGCGTGCGGCGCCTGGCCCAGAACCTGCGGCGCGCGCCCGGCCAAAGCCTGCGCATCGGCGCCACAC
The DNA here is from genome assembly GCF_000510915.2 of Pseudomonas sp. FH4. NCBI lineage: Bacteria > Pseudomonadati > Pseudomonadota > Gammaproteobacteria > Pseudomonadales > Pseudomonadaceae > Pseudomonas > Pseudomonas sp. FH4. The sequence goes on from NZ_AOHN01000012.1 coordinate 210,040, forward strand.
CGGCCCTGGCCTTGTCATTGTTGCCACCGGCGATTGGCGAGTGGACCCAACGCTACCCGGACATTGCCTGCGAACTGTCCAGCGCCCACAGCCGCGAACTGGTGCAAAACCTGTTGATGCGCGAGATGGATGTGGCGCTGACGCTCAAGTCCCCAGACCATCCAGGGCTCAAGGCCCAGGCCTTGGCCCATGGCGTGTTGGTCGCGCTGGCACCACGGGGTTACTGGGCACAGGCTGAACTGGGCAAGCCCTTGCCCTTGATGGCCCTGGCGGGCGCACCGTTGATTGGCCTGTCCAGCGCCGACCCGCTGTCGGCGCGACTCGATAGTTACCTGGAGGCCGTCGAACCGCCGCCGCGCGTGCGCATTTCAGTCCAGACCTACTCCCTGGCCCGGGCCATGGTGGAGTCCGGCGCCGGCCTGGCCGTGATCGACCCCTTCACCGCGCTGGGCGCTTCCACCGACAGCACCTGCATCCGTCCCCTGGCCCCGCCGCTGCCCATCACCCTGTACGCCCTGACCCGCGCGGATGAACCGCCGCCGCATATGTTGGCCAGCCTGCTGGAGATCTTTGGCAGCCGTGCCCAGGAGCAGCTAGACCGCCTCTAAAACACCGCAGAACCCTGTAGGAGCCAGCGCCCACACAAAAGCCAGCTCCATGTGGTCTGTCAGAGCACATAGCGCATGATCGCCACAAAGTGCAGCAGGCTGCCGCCGATCACGAACAAATGCCAGATCCCATGGGAGTGCCGCAGCCGATGCTCCAGGGCAAAAAAGATAATCCCCACCGTGTACAGCACCCCACCCGACGCCAGCCAGATAAAACCGTCCGTACCCAACGCGGCAATCAACGGTTTGACCGCCACCAGCACGATCCAGCCCATCACCGCATAGATCACAATCGACAAAATGCGCGCCTCGGAGCGCGGCTTGATCTCCTGCAGGATCCCGATCACCGCCAGCCCCCAGACAATCCCGAACAACGTCCAACCCCATGGCCCGTTCAGGGTCACCAGGCAAAACGGGGTGTAGCTGCCGGCGATCAGCAGGTAGATCGAAAAGTGATCGACCTTCTGCATGATTTCTTTTTTGCGCCCGCGCACGCTGTGATACACCGTCGAGGCGCTGTACAGCACCAGCAGGGTAAAACCATAGATCGCCACACTGACGATCTTCCACGGGCTGCCGTCCATGCTCGCCACCACCAGCATCCACACCGCGCCGATAAAGGCCGCCACGGCGCCGAGCAAATGACTCCAGGCGTTGAATCGTTCTCCGTGATACATGTGTCGCCAACCTCCAAAACTGCTGCATCGACCCCGTAAGGCTCAGGCCTGACAGGCCAGAGTGCAAGACCGTTATGACGGTTGCGGCGCTTTAAGGGCACAATCGAACGCATTCGAATAAGAGTCATCGCCATGCAGATCGATGAAGAGTTCACCCTCAAGAAACTGGAAATCTTCCTGGCCTTCATGCGCACCGGCAACCTGGCCCGCGCCGCCGCCGAGTTGCAGACCAGCAATGTCAGCGTGCACCGGGCCATCCACTCCCTGGAAAACGCCCTGCGCTGCCCGTTGTTCAAGCACGAAGGCCGCAACCTCACCCCGCTGGAAAGCGCCTACGTGCTCGAAGAACGCGCACAGAAGCTGGTACAAGACGTGGTCGATAGCGTGCGCCTGACCCGCGAAGCCGCTGGTTTCTCCGCCGAACGCTTCAAGCTCGGCGCCCTGTATTCGCTGACGGTCAAGACCGTGCCGCAACTGATCATGGGCCTGAAAATCCGCCGCAGCGAGCTCAATATCGACCTGATCCTGGGCTCCAACGTCGACCTGATGTACAAGCTCAAGAACATGGAAGTCGACGCGATCCTGATCTCCCTCGACGACCAGGTGATGGAGCCAGACTGCGCGCAGATCCAGCTGTTTTCCGATGACATCTTCCTCGCTACCCCCGCCGACTCGCCCCTGGACCGCGAACAGGAAATCGACCTGGCCCAGGTGCGCGACGCCACCTTCATCACCCTGACCCAAGGCTTCGCCACTCACCAGGACGGCGCACGGGTGTTCAAACAGGCGGGTTTCGAGCCGAAGGTGGCGATGCAGGTCAACGACATCTTCACCCTGCTGAGCATGGTCAGCTCGGGGGTGGGATATGCATTGCTGCCGGGAAGGATTGCGGCGGTGTATGAGAACCGGGTGAAGCTGATTCCATTGCAGGCGCGCTACCGGCTGCAGCAGCACATTGGCGTGGTGTTCTTGAAGGCCAAGGAGCGCGATCCGAATTTGCTGGCGTTGTTGGCAGAGTGTCGGATGTATGCCAATCGGCAGGATTGAAACCGCCATCGCAGGCAAGTCGAATCGTCGCACCGCAGCTCCCACATTTGAAATGCATTCCAATGTGGGAGCTGGCTTGCCTGCGATGGGGCCCTATCTTTTAACAGCGATCTACGCCCTACCCCACCAACCCCCGCATCAGCAAAAACAACAACGAAGGCCCCAACAGACACCCCAGCGCCGTATAAAACGCCGCCGTCAGGCAGCCATAGGGCACCAGCTTCGGATCGGTCGCCGCCAACCCACCCGCCACGCCGCTGGAAGTACCCATCAACCCGCCAAAGATCACCGCACTGCGCGGGCTGTTCAGGCCAATCAGCGGCGCCACGAACGGCGTCATCACCATCACCAAAATGGCCTTGATCAACCCCGCCGCAATGGACAGCGCCATCACCTCGGAACTGGCGCCAATCGCCGCCCCGGTCACGGGCCCGACGATATAGGTCACCGCCCCGGCACCGATGGTGGTCAGGCTCACCGCATCGGTGTAGCCAAACGCCATGGCCACCCCAACACCTGCGACAAATGACGAGCCGACGCCCACAAACAGTGCAAGCACCCCCACGTATCCGGCACGCTTGAGCTCTTCGACGCTCACCCCAAACGCGGTGGCCACAATGGCAAAGTCGCGCAGCATCGCCCCGCCCAGCAGACCGATGCCCGACAGCAGCGGGATATCCACCACGCCCTTGGACCCGCCGGTAAACGCACCCCCCACATAGGACAGAACCAGGCCCAGCAGGATCGCGATAGCCGACCCATGCAGGCGGCCTTTGGTGAAGGTATCGCTGATCCAGTAGGACACCCACATGGTCAGGCCGATCACCGCAAAACCACTGATCAGGCCGTAGCCGGTGAAGACTTTCATCAAGGATTCGTACATGGCGCTCACCCTGCCGACTTGGTGGTGACGACCGCATCCGGCTCACGGTTGCCGATGCGGACCAACACCGGTACCAGGGCAAATGCCACCACCACCGCGCAGGTGCCGGCGAGGATTGCCATGGGGCCACCGCTGATCGCGCCATAGACGTTTTGCTGGGCCGCCATGGCCACCACAATCGGGATATACACCGCCGCCCAGAAGCTCACGCCCTGCTCCGACTTGCCAGTAAACAGGCCACGCTTGCCCAGGTAACTGCCCAGGCCGATCAGCAGCAACATCGCGATCCCCACCCCACCGACGTTGGCCGGAATGCCCATCCATTTGCCCAACAGCTCGCCGATAAACAGGCCCGCCAGGGTACACAGCGCCAGAAACGCCACACCGTAGATAATCATGCTGGTTGTCCTCTTGATGCTTGATCGAAATTGTTGTTTTTGTGCTTCGAAAGCCAAGGTCATGCTTTATCGGTGGCGGCGGCCCTCCTGTTCCAGCAGGGCCTGCAAGGTGTCCAGGCGGGCACCGTCGAAGGCAATCACGGTGCCTTGTTCAAATACCCGCCGCGCAAGGCCGGTGAGTACCGCGCCGGGAGGCAGTTCGATTTGCAGGCGCACGCCGCGCTCATAGGCGCTTTGCACGGTGCCGCGCCAATCGACGATGCGGCACATGTTGAAGGCCAGGTCATCGCGCAGTTGTTCAACATCACGGATTGGCCGCGCACGGGTGCTGCTCAGGTAGGTGATGGTCGGTGCCTTGAGCGTGACCTTGGCGAAGGCTTCGGCCAGTGTTTGCGCAGGCACCTCCAGCAGCGCGCAATGGGACGGCACGCTGACGGCCAGCCGCTTGGCCACGCCCTTGCCTTTGATACGGTCGGCGACCTTCTGCATGGCCGCATCACTGCCGGCGATCACGCTCTGGTTGTCGGCGTTGATATTGGCCAGGTACACCGGTGAATCAGGGCCATGGACCTCGGCCAGCACGCTTTCGACGGTGGATAACTCCAGGCCGATCAGCGCGGTCATGCCGTAACCCTGTGGATAAGCCTGCTGCATCAGTTCACCGCGCAGGCTGACCAGCCTGAGTGCATCGGCAAACGCCAGGGCGCCGGCGATCACGGCCGCCGGGTAAGCGCCGATGGACAGGCCCGCCACGTAGTCCGGCGTGTGTTGCAACTGACGGGCATGAGCCACGCCGGCGATCAGCAGGCACAGTTGCACTGCGCGGGTACTGGCCAGGGCCTGCGCCGAATCGAGCTGGCGCACATCGTGCGCCAAGGCATCGCTGGCTTCGTCGAGGACGCTGGCGGGTAATTGTTGGAGCATGCCCGGGCGCTGGGCGCCCTGCCCCGGGAATACCAAAAGACTGCTCATGCCACCGCCTGCCATGGATCGACGACCAGGTGCGCGCCGCTGGCATTTTTCAACAGAACCCGCTGCGATGGGCCGGCCCATTCCCGCAAGGCCACCGCGCCATACGGCGTTTGCAGTTGCAGATCCACGGCACACGGCGCCGTGTCCAGAATCGCCAGCAGATCTTCGGCATCGCCCCGCCCAAGACGCTCGGGGGTGCGCAGCAGTAAATCCAGATCACTCTGGGCATGCAGCGCTTCAATACCCGTAGCTAACTCGAAACCCGCACTGCCAGTGACGCCCCAGATCTCCTTCGCCAGCACCGCCCGCAGTTGCGCGAGTGCCCGCAGCGCCGGCAGATTGCGGGGCGAGATCACGTCGCACAGTGCCTCGGGCACCACCCGCCGCCGCACTGCCGCAAGCGGCATCACGGCGGCAAAGCGCTGCTCACGCAAACGCCCGCGCACACCCACCGCCACATGGCCCGGTTCAGCCTGCGCCCGGCGTACCACCACCGGGTGTCCCGCGCCGATCACGTCCAGCACCCAGGCCGGTGCGTCAGCAGGCAAATGCGCCGGGGTCATGCCCCAAAGCAAGTCGTGAGCGTTCACCATTGCTCCCGCAGCAGCTCGCGTACATGGCTGGACGCCGCACGGTTGACGGCGCCCAGGCGCCCCCGCAAATCCCGCACGCCGCTGTTCTGTATGTCCTTGATCGCCTGCACCAGGCAATCGCTGACCCGCGCCAGGTCGTCGGCAGTCGGTTGTTCAATCTGGCTGACGGTCAGGGTTTCCCACAACAAACCAAGGCTGGCGTAGCTGTCGATGTCGTAGGCCATGGGCGGCACGCTGGCGGCCAGGGCTTCCAGTTCTTCGACGCTGCGCAAGGTCACCCGCGCCGCCGAGGCCTTGCCCATGGCGTGCACCATCACCCCAGGATCGCGCAGGGCAATCAGGCGATTGGCTTGGTAGCCATGGGCAAGAAACGCACCGGACATAGCCTTGCCCACCAGCAATGCGATCACCGGATGCCCGGCCAGACGGGCGCGGGCGTAACTGTCTGCTGCGCCAGCCAAGGCTTGATGAATGCCCAGCGCTTCTTCGCGACGGCCATAGGCCTGGCTCGGCACATCAACGATGGCAATGATCGGCCGTTGATCGCCGCTGGCGATGGCTTCATCCACCGCCTTGGCCAAGCCCCAGCCTTCCAGCAAACCCACCTCACCCTGGCGTGCGCGGGGGAAGCGGTTGGCGGCATCCGGCACCACCGCGATAAACCGTACGGCCTGCTCGCCGAGCACGCCATCCGCCACTTTCAACGACGCCGGCAAACCCGCCACCGGCGCTGCGCCAGCGCTCAATGCATTGAACCACTGCAAACCTCTCATGAGCGTTCTCCCTGATACAGGTCACGAACCGTGGCCGGCTCAATCTGCGGTGCGGCGTCCAGTTCAGCCAGGCGCGCCAGGTAATAGTCGGCCTGGCGACTGCGTTGAGTGGCCGGCAAACCTTGCTGCAACAGTTCACTGATCTGCTGGCGGATCTGCGCCACGTCGTCCGCCACATAGCGGTCGGCCAGGCCGCTGTTGAAGCGCTGCTCGCCGCCGGTCAGGCTCCAGATAAAGGGCCGGTCGCGGGAGTCGTACTCTTCAAGGCCGGCTTCCTGCTCGATCACCTGCGGGCCGTTCAGGCCCAGGCGGGCTTCGCGGGTCACCAGCAGGTAGCTGCACAGGCCGGCGGCGATGGACATGCCGCCAAAACAACCGACACTCCCAGCCACCACGCCGATCACCGGCTGGTACTGGCGCAGGTCGACAATCGCGGCGTGAATATCGGCAATCGCCGCCAGCCCAAGGTTGGCTTCCTGCAAGCGCACGCCGCCGGTTTCCAGCAGCAGCACGGCGCGTGTGGGAACGCCGTTGCGGTTGTCCTCGGCGGCCAGCTCCAGGGCGCCGGCGATTTTCGCGCCGCCCACTTCACCGAGGCTGCCGCCCTGGAAGTTGCCTTCGATGGCGGCGATCACCACGGGTAAACCGTCGAGGGTGCCCTTGGCGATCACCACCCCATCGTCGGCTTGCGGGACCACGCCCTGGCGACTCAGCCAAGGCGACATTACGCGTTGGAACGGGTCGATCAGTTCCCGGTAGCTGCCGGCATCCAGCAACGCCTTGGCCCGCTGACGGGCGCCGAGCTCGACGAAGCTGTGTCGGTTGAGTAAGTCAGTCATGGCCCAGCTCCTCGAAACCTTGCTCCAGACGCAAGCGCACCACGCCGGGGGTGGCGCCAAAATCGTGGATCTGAATGTTCAAGGCCGGCGGTGTCTGTTCCTGGAAAAGCCGCTGGAACAGGTGTTGCCAGCGTTGCTCGGCGCCGTTGACCGAGGTTTGCACCTGGATGTTCAAGGTGCCCGCAGTGCCCGGCTCCAACAGCACTTCAAGGTCGCCGGAACCGACGCAACCCACCAGCGCACGGCCTTTGGGCGGCTGCCCGGCAGGGAATTCAAAAGATAGGGTTTCCATCAAAACGCTCCGTCGCAAGACTCGATGCGGTCGATAAACAGGCAGGCGGCCAACAGGTCGGCGGCGCCACCGGGGGAAGCATTCAGGGCCAGTAGCTGTTGGTCCAGTTCGTTGAGCCGGCGACGCCCGCCCAGGCTGGCGCTGCCGCCTGCATCGAGCACGGCCTGGGCGCCCTGCTGCATGGCTTGCAGGCCTTCGGTGCCGGCACGGTAGAGCACGCAGGTGTCGGCCAGTTGGGTCATGATCGCCAGCAGCGCATCGAGCCGAGCGTTCTGCTCGCCCTGTTGTTGCACGCGGCTTGCGTGCAGTTGCGGCAGGCCGCGTTGCAGCACCGCAGGGAAGCCCAATTGCGCTTCTTCCCGGGCGCCGCGCACGCCGTAGCGTTGGGCGACTTGTACGCCATGGCTCAACGGTTGCGGCGCATAGCGGTCATTGAGCAGGGCCAGGCGCGCGGCGCGCAGGCTCAGGGCGCTGGCGTTGCGGGACGTGGGGTCCAACGCGACGGCAGCCACCAGCAGGCCGAGGGCCCAGATCGCGCCACGATGGGTGTTCACGCCTTGTGTGGTGGTGAGCATCGCTTGCTCACCTTCGCGCCCGATACGACCGAGGGCTTCGCGCAGCGGCAAGCCGATTTCACCCAGCTCAATCGCCGCCTCGGCCATTTCCTTGAACGCCGGCCACAAGGACAGCGCCGAGGCATGCATCAAGCCCAGGTGCAGATCGTTGTGGGCGCCGTTGCCGCGCCGATCCACCAATGCCGGTTTGGGCGACAAGTCGGCTTCGTCGATCAGCGCGTCGACCGCCAGGTCCGCCAGTTGTTCGGCCAGGGTCAGTGTGTGCAGTTTGAGTGCGTGCATTTACCAGCTCCTGAACTTGGCGGGCGGGTTGTACAGGCCGCCGGACCAGTCCACCAGGTCGGCCACGCTTTTGGCCGCCAGCAGTTCGCGGGTGGCGTCGGTGCGACGGATGCCGAGGTCTTCGGGCAAGGCAATCAAGCCTTCGCGGCGCATGCGCGCAGTGTCCTTGGGGTTATGGCGCAAGCCGATGGCCGTGACTCCGGCGACGGCGGCGATCATCGCCTGGCGCTCTTCCAGGGAGCGCGCCTTGTACAGGTAGGCGATGCCTTCTTCGGTGAGCAGGTGGGTCACGTCGTCGCCGTAAATCATGATCGGCGCCAGCGGCATGCCGCTTTTGCGCGCCACTTCCACCGCGTCGAGGGTTTCGACGAAGGTGGGTTTGCCGCCCTCCTGGAAGGTCTCGACCATTTGCACGACGAGTTTTTTGCCGCGCTCCAGCAGGGCTTCGGGGGCGTCGCCGTGGCGCATGTCGAGCCAGGCCGGGGTGCCGTGGCGGCGCCCGCGCGGGTCGTGGCCCATATTCGGCGCACCACCAAACCCGGCCAGGCGACCACGGGTCACGGTGGAGGAATGCCCATCGCCATCGACCTGCAAGGTGGCGCCGATAAACAGATCCACCGCGTATTGGCCGGCCAGTTGGCAGAACATCCGGTTGGAGCGCAGCGAGCCGTCGCGACCGGTGAAGAACACATCCGGCCGCGCGGCGATGTAGTGTTCCATGCCCAGTTCGGTGCCGAAGCAATGCACGCTCTCGACCCAGCCGCTTTCGATGGCGGGGATCAGCGTCGGGTGCGGGTTGAGGGTCCAGTTGCGGCAGATCTTGCCTTTGAGGCCCAGGGATTCGCCGTAGGTCGGCAGGATCAATTCAATCGCCGCGGTGTTAAAGCCGATGCCGTGGTTCAGCGACTGAACGTTGTGTTTCTCATAGATGCCACGGATCGCCATCATCGCCATCAACACATGCACCGGCTTGATGTGGCGCGGGTCGCGGGTGAACAGCGGTTCGATGTAGAACGGCTTGTCGGCCACCACCACAAAATCCACCCAGCTCGCCGGAATGTCCACCCGGGGCAAGTCGCTGACGTCATCCACCAACTGGTTGACCTGGACGATGACGATGCCATCGCTGAAGGCCGCCGGCTCGATCAGCGCCGGGGTGTCTTCGGTGCTGGGGCCGGTGTAGATGTTGCCGGCGCGGTCGGCCATGAAGCCGGCAGACAGCACCACGTTGGGGATCAGGTCCACCACCAGCCGTGCATAGAGTTCGATGTAGGTGTGAATCGCACCGACTTCCAACAGACCGTCTTCGAGCAACTGGCTGATGCGCAGGGATTGGGTGCCGGCGAACGAAAAGTCGAGCTTGCGCGCGATGCCCTTTTCAAACAGATCCAGGTGCTCGGAGCGCCCGACGCTGGGCATGATCATGTGCAAGTCATGGAGCACGGCCGGGTCGGCCTTGGCCAGGGAGCGCGAGAGAAAGTCGGCCTGCTTCTGGTTGTTGCCTTCCAGCACCACCCGGTCGCCGGGCAGGATCAGGGCTTCAAGGGCCTCGACAATGCGCTCGGTGGGCAACACCACGCCATCAGTCAGGGAGGCCACCCGCGCCAGGCGCCGCTGTTTCTCATCGCGTCGCCGCGTCCAGCGCGAGTCGGGGGTTATTGTTGTTGTCATGATCGCTCCACGGGTTCGCTGTCGTGGGGCTCACCATAGGAGTGAATGAGGGGGGTATCAATCAAGCTCGGCGGCGAACCGTTACGGCTGGAGTAACGCTCCTACCTCCTACAGCCATTCCATACGCTGGCGCCACACGGTCCAGCCCATGGCTATGCCTGCCACGGTATGAAACCCCAGCACCGCCGCCAGGCTCCAGCTCACCAGCCCCCCAATCGCCTGCACATACACCGGCAGCAGAAACAGCAACAGCCCAAACAACAGACCCACGCCCCACTGCTCCCATTTCATTAACCGGCGCAGACGGGAGACGATCGCGCAGCCCAACACCGCGCCCAGGAATACCAGCAACAAGCCCGACACTGCATGCCCCGTCACCACAGGCCAACCGAAGAACCACAAGAGCAGGCAGAGCACAGACAAGGCGAGTGAGCACATGAGGATAAACACGTACAGGTATTCAAAGCCCCTCAGGCCCCAGCCGCGGATGAAATTGCGGGTCTGTTCAATTTCGGCCTTGTTCGGCCCTTTCGAGATAGCGACTGCAAGCAGGCCCGAGCCCAGGCCGCCCAGGGTCATGACTACAAAATTGGTCACGACCCCTTTGATTTCTTTACCCGTGGCGCTGAGCGTCAGCAGCTCCAGGTGCCGCAGAATCAACACTGCGCCTACGGACGTGATCCCAAACCCTACGAGCTTGCCGCGCCTGGTTGGGCATTTCATCGTCACGCTGGCGGTGATCACCAGCACCACAAACCACATGATTAAAGCGAAGGTAAACGGGTTGAGGTTATACAGCCGGGCAAATACGTCGAATAGCCACATTGTGTTGTTGCTTCCACCGAAAGACTCCTTGGGTTATCGGCGGGTTTACGTGGGGCTTTACCCGAGCAGGCATCAGTCCCAAAAAGGGAACGAACGGTCCTTTTCTGGGACTGATCAAGTTTTGGCGCGAAGGCGCAGAGCGACAAGTTCATGGGCGGCGCGAAAACTTGCGGGGAAACCTGAGGGCATCATGCCGCACGATTATTCCTACAGATTTTTGAGGTTGTTGCTCGGATGTCGCCTCACTAGCCTTTTGTATCGGAACCCTCTGCGCACGACATAAAACGAATGCCTAAAGGCATACAAAATAAATAATATTGACTGCTTATAGGCATACATATAATGTAAAAATGTATGCCTATAGGCATTCAATAACTGCACATCTGACAGGCAAAATACGGGTACCGCCCCATGACATCTTCCTCACTCAACGAACTGCGCCTTGCCCAAGTAGAAAGGGCGCTGGAGCCGTTTGAAACACTAAGTGGCAAATCCACCCCGCCTGGAGGATGGCTGCGCTCGATCAGAGAATCATTGGGCCGATCACTGAGATCCCAGGCAGCCATGCTCGGCGTTGCCTTTGCTACGTTGCAGCAGTCGGAGCAGGCCGAAGCTGAAGATCGCATCACACTCGCCCAGCTCCGTAAGTTGGCGGCAGGCCTGGACTGTGAGCTTGTCTACGCTCTGGTGCCAAGAAAACCGCTACACGAGATGGTGCAGGCGCGGGCCGAGCTACTGGCCAGGCAAGAAGTCATGGGGGTCGCTCATACGATGAGCCTCGAAAACCAACGTCCGTCAGATACGTTCGTCGAGCGTCAGGTGGCGGATCGCCGTATGGAATTGCTCCGCGGCCCATGGGCTCGATTGTGGCGATAGAACTTGAGCTAAAACCCGGCCAAACACCCCTGGACCCCGACGAGATAGCGGGGCTTAAACCCAGGCACATCAGCACCCAAGGCGAGTTGGATGAATGGGAAGCTGCAAACATCCTCAAGGCAATGCGTTGGCTGGGGCGCCAAAACAACCTTGATGTCTTGAACGAACATTTCTGCCGTCAACTCCACACCAAAATGTTCAGTGACACATGGAGATGGGCCGGGACATTCAGGAACACCGACAAAAATATCGGCTGCGACTGGACGAAGATTTCAGTCAACCTGCGTCACCTTCTCGACAACACGACTTATTGGCTGGAACACCATGTATTCCCGTGCGAAGAGGTTGCTGTCCGTTTTCATCACCAACTGGTTTCGCTGCACCCATTCCCCAATGGCAACGGTCGCCACGCGCGCTTGATGGCCGACTGCCTGCTGAGACAACAAGGACTTGCGCCTTTCTCCTGGGGGAGCGCTAACCTGATCGCAGCCAATGAAGTCCGTATGCGCTACATCCAGGCTTTGCGCGCAGCCGATTTGAACGATTACAGCCTGCTTCAAGCTTTCGTGCGCAGTTAACCTGACGCAATCGAATGTGGACGCTGGCTTGTCGGGGCCCACCTTTGATCTCCAACGGTCGCAGGGATTTTGCTCAGGCCAACCCAGCCTCGACCAGCAGCGCCTCCAGCCCCATCAAGTCCGGCACTTTCGCCACATGCTCGCCAACCTGTACCGCCGCCAGTTCCAGGGGCGATAGAGGCACGTCCACGTAGCTCAACTGGCTGTCGAGCTTGTACGAGCGGGGAATGCCCTGGATCACCAGCGCGATGAACTTCAACGTCGCCCGTCCACCCAGAGCGTTGAGGACCACGATCCGCGCGCGTTCGCTGACCACGCTGGCACCGCCACACGCTGCCTCGAAGCTGATCAAGGGCAATTGCTGGTCGCGCCAGGTCACTTGCCGCAAGTACCACGGCGGTGCGTCGCTGGCCGGTTCGCCGCGCTGGAAATCGATCAGCTCGGCCACGGCTACGTTGGGTAGCAGCAGGTGGCGGTCGGCCAAGGGCAGGAGCAGGCCGGTGAGTTGACTGGTGCGGTGGTCAAGCATGTTTCGGGCTCCAGTAGGCGATGCTTTCGAGCAGCACCGACTCTTGATACGGCTTGCCAAGGTAGTCGTTGACGCCAATGGCCATGGCCCGGTCGCGATGTTTCTGGCCAGTGCGCGAGGTGATCATGATGATCGGCAGGCGCTTGAGCCGTGGGTCGTTGCGTACCTGGATCGCCACTTCAAAGCCGTCCATGCGCGGCATCTCGATATCCAGCAACATCAGGTCGGGGGTGTGTTCCTCCAGAACGGCGATGGCGTCGATACCGTCCTTGGCGGTCAGCACGCTCATGCCGTGGCGCTCCAACAGGCGGCTGGTGACTTTGCGCACAGTGACCGAGTCGTCCACCACCAGCACGAGCAACCGCCGTTTTTTCTGCGGCTCGTTGACCGTCAGCGGATTCTCCATTGCCTGGGCCGGCAACGCCGGTGCTAGGGCGCGGATATGCGCCAGCAGGTCGATGATCAACACCACCCGGCCGTCGCCGAGGATGGTCGCCCCGGACAGCCCCTGCACTGCCGCAAACTGCGGGCCCAGGCCCTTGACCACGATTTCCCGGGTACCGGCCATGTCGTCCACCTGCACCGCGATGTGCCGCTCGTTGCATTGCATCAACAGCACCGGCAACGGCTGGCCTTGCCCCAGCAGCTTGGGCCGGGCGACGGTGTGCAGCAACTCGCCCAGGTAATACAACTCGTAGCGCTGGCCCGCGTATTCATACACAGGTGGATCCAGTTGGTAGTGCCCTTCCAGCTCATTGGGCAACACCCGTACCAGGCCTTGGATGGTGTTCAGCGGAATCGCGTACTGGTCCTCCGCACACTGCACCATCAACGCCCGGTTGACCGACACGGTAAACGGCAGGCGAATGCGAAAGTGCACGCCCAGGCCGGGTGTGGAGTCAATGAACATGCTGCCGCCCAGTTGGCGCACTTCTTCGTGCACCACGTCCATGCCCACGCCACGCCCGGAAATCTGGGTGATTTTTTCGGCAGTGGAAAACCCCGGCTGCAAGATGAACTGCAACACGTCGCGGTCGCTGATCTCCATCTCCGGGTCCAGCAGGCCACGCTTGATCGCCTTGCGCCGCACCGCATCCAGCGGCACGCCGGCGCCGTCGTCGCGCATGTCGAAGATGATATCGCCGCCTTCGTGGCTCAGGTCCAGGGTGATCCGACCTTTCTCCGGCTTGCCCGCCAACAGCCGCGCATCCCGCGACTCCAGGCCGTGGTCGACGGCGTTGCGCAGCATATGTTCCAGGGGCGCTGCCATGCGTTCCAGCACGTTGCGGTCCATCTCGCCTTCGGCATTGCCGACCACGAATTCCACATCCTTGCCCAGCTCGCCGGCCACTTGCCGCACGATGCGCTTGAGGCGCGGCAACATGCGCTCGAACGGCACCATGCGCGTGCGCATCAGGCCTTCTTGCAACTCGGTGTTGATGCGCGCCTGTTGCTGCAACAGGTTCTGCGCATCCTGGTTTCGCTGGTCGAGGGTTTCCTTGAGGTCCAGCAGGTCCGAAGCCGACTCGGACAACGCACGGGACAGTTGTTGCAACTGCGAATGGCGATCCATTTCCAGCGGGTCGAATTCTTCGTAGCCCAGGCGCTCGGCTTCGGCATGCTGGCGGCTGAGGATCCGCCCCTGGGTCTCGGTATCGAGGCGGCGCAGTTGGTCGCGCATGCGCTCGATGGTGGTTTGCACCTCGGCAAGGGCGGTGCGTGCATCGTTGACCTGCTGCTCGATACGCCCACGGAAAATCGAAGTTTCACCGGCGAGGTTGACCAGGTCATCCAGCAGTTCGGCAGAGATTTTCACCATGTCCGCGCCCGGCTCACTGGCAGCCGGCGCCTCGGGTTTGGCGGCGGGCATCGCGACCGGAGCAGCCTGGGCTTCGACAGGTTGGACCAGGCTTTTGATCCGCTCGATCAGACGTTCTACCGAGCCAACCGGCAACCCCGCCGCCACCGCCTCGACCATCTGTGCCAGGCGGTCGTGGCAGCCTTGCAGCAACGCAAACAGCTCAGCGGTAGGCGCCAGCAAGCCGGCCGACAAGCCTTCGTAGAGAAACTCCAACTCATGGGCCAGGTCGCCGATGGGGCCGATCTCGACCATGCGTGCGCCGCCCTTGAGGGTGTGCAGGTCGCGCAGCAGGGTCTCGACGTCCTGGCGATTCTGCGGCTCGGCCTGCCAGCGCAACAGCGCGGCGCCGGAGCTGTCGAGAATGTCGGCGGCTTCTTCAAGAAAGATGTCCAGCAGCTCGGGATCACTGCCGGCTACCTGCGCCTCGAGCGGTGTGGGAACCGCCACCGGCGCGGCGTTCTGGCGTACCTCGCGCAAACGGTTGATCAGGGCGCTGGAATCACTCAAGGGTTGCTGCTCTTGCAACTGCTCCAACTGCAACGCCAGGTGTTCATGGCTGTCCATCAACACTTGCGCCAATTCGCCGGAGTAGCTATAGCGCCGGTCCACCAGGCCTTCGTAAAGGCTTTCCAGTTCCTGGGCCAGATCGCCCACCGGGCCGATTTCGGCCATGCGCGCGCCGCCCCGCAGGGTGTGCAGGTCGCGTTGCAGGGACGAGAGCGGCGCCACGCCGTCGGGCTCCAGTAACCAGCGTTTGAGGGATTGCCCGGCGCTGTCGAGGATATCCACGGCCTCTTCAAGGAAGATCTCGACGATCTCATCGTCCACCGCCCAGTCCTGTTGCAACTGGGTGGTGGCCGCGCCCAATTCGGCAATGCTCAGTGTACGACTGCCATCGCTTTTGATCAGCCCGGTGGCGCTCGGGTCCAGCCCTTCATCGAGCAACTCGCGCAAGGCCTTCATGCGTGCCGGCGCCGGGCTGATTTCCTGGCCGGCGGCCAGTTGGTCGAGCATGTTGATCAGGGCTTCATGGGCCTGCTCGGCCTCATGGAAAAACCGCTCGCTGACCGCCAGGCTGCTCTCTTCCACTGCGCCGTACAGGTCGAGCAAGGCTTCACACAACTCGTCCATCGGGTGCAGGTCGGCCAGGTGCGCGCCTTCGCCCAGGGTGGTCAGTTCGTCCAGCAATGCGCTGAGTTCCTGGCGCTCGCCGGGGTGTTGCTGCCAGCGCCGCAGCAGGCTTTCGGCGTCCAGCAGGATATCCATGCCCTGGGCCAGGAAGTTGCTG
The DNA here is from genome assembly GCF_000510915.2 of Pseudomonas sp. FH4. Lineage (NCBI taxonomy): Bacteria > Pseudomonadati > Pseudomonadota > Gammaproteobacteria > Pseudomonadales > Pseudomonadaceae > Pseudomonas > Pseudomonas sp. FH4. The sequence goes on from NZ_AOHN01000012.1 coordinate 225,607, forward strand.
ATCAACTGCGGGTCGCGCTTGACCCGCAAGCCCGTGCTCGGGGCGTTGAGGAAGGCTTCGAGCTGGCTGTCGAGACGCGCCTGGGTGCGTTCGATCAAGGACTGCGCGCCTTCGATAGGCACCAGGGGATCACTGCCCAACTGGCGCAAACCGCGCTGGAACAGGGCTTCACCCTCCAGCAACAGTTCGACTTCATCCAGGTCCAGCGCCAGGCGATGGGCCTTGTACTCACGGGTCAAGTGATCCAACGGCCGCGCCAGTTCGGCGATTGGCAAGACGCCCGCCATATAGGCACTGCCCTTGAGGGTATGCAGGGCGCGTTGCAACTCGTCGCTGACGTGCAGCGGCATCTGTTCGGTGGCCTGGTGCAAGAACCGATTGAGGCTGTCCAGGTGGCTTAGCGCTTCGTTGCGGAAAATCTCCAGCAGCAGCGGGTCGAGCGTGTTGTCGTCCGGCTCCACGGCAACCGGTAATGGCGCGCCATTGGCCAGGGCGTGGGCGCGTGCCGCAAGGTGGTCGGCATCGTCCCGCTGGCGCTGAGTGTCAGAGGCGAACTCGGCGATCAACTCGGGCAGCAGTAACACAACATCGTCCAATACCGCCTGGACTTCAGGGCCGGGCGCGACGACCCGTTCGATCACGCGGTTGAGCAGGTTTTCCACAGCCCAGGCCAACTCTGCCAACACCAACGCCCGCACCATGCGCCCGCTGCCTTTCAAGGTATGGAAGGCTCGGCGCATGTCGCTCAGGGCAGTCTTGTCGGCCAGGCTCGCAGCGCCCTGGGGGACCAGGCGCTGCAACACTTCCAGCACTTCTGCGGTTTCTTCCAGGAACACCTCACGCAGTTCGTCATCCACCGACTCTTCGTCGGCAGGCGGCGGCAACAGGCTGCCCGGGCGTTGCAGTGCCGGCGGGTTGAGGCGCGGGGTCGGGCTGGCGAGCGCCTGGGCCAGGGTCTGGGAGTCGACCGGCAACTCATCGGCCGGCACGGCCCGCTCCTGGCGCCAGGGCTGCTGCGCCTGTACGGGCGCGTAGCCGAGCGCCGCAAGCCCGTCGAAGGCGATATCCAGTACGCGCTCACCCGGCGCATCCGGGTCCTGCAGCATACGCTCCAGGTAGTGCTCAAGACTGGTGAGCACATCGGCAAAATGCTCAAGGTCCACCGCCGCTGGTGCAGTGGCGTGGACCATCAATTGCTCATCCACGTAGTCATTGAAACCACGCATCAGGCTCGCCGCACGGTGCAGCGGGATCATCGCCAGGGCGCCACGCACCTGGGTCAGCAGTTCGGGCAGGGACTCCAGGCGCTGCGTATCCCAGTGCGCTTCAAGGCAGTCGATCACCAGTTCCCGGGCCTGCTTGAGGCACTGGCATGATTCCTTGATCACCAACTGGTGGATCTGAGTCAGGTCGGTGGTGGGCAGGCGGCTGTCTTCACGGCTTTGCGGCTCGACGGTACCGACCATCCCGGCCAGCGTCGCTTCGACATACAACAACGCCCCGGCCACATCCATCAACACCGCATCGTTGGGTTCACGCTGCCCCTGGGCCAGGCCCTGGACCACCGCCAACTGGTCGATGATGACTTTGCGCGGCTGGCCAAACCCCAATACCGCGAGGGTGTCGGCAATCTGTCGCAAGGGCGCCAACAGGCTGTCCAGGCCCGAGAGGTGCTGGCGATCGCTGCGCACGAACAGGTCCAGGCGTTCCTTGACCCGCACCAGCTCTTCACACAACGCACCCAGTACCGAGCCCATGGCATTGCGGTCGGGTCCGGCCAGGCGCGCACGTTCGGCATCGACCACCGCGCTGTCGGGCAAGGCCTCATCCAGGCCATAGCGTTCCTTGAGGCTTTGCATGCGCGGGGTCGGCCGGGTGACTTTGGCGATATAGAACAGCAGGCTCTTGAGCAATTGGTCCGGCGCCGGGGTGTTGATCCCTTCGATGCCCTGGATTTGCAGGCGCTTGAGCACCTTGTCACAACTCTTGAACAGGCTGCGCAACGCCGGGCTATTGGCGATGACCCCGGTGAGCATGCCTTCGGTCAGCGCCGAGGTGACTTGCCACAACGCCAGCAACGGCGCGCCGTGACACAGCGCTTCCAGTTGGGCGAAGACCCGGGCCATATCTTCCAGATTGCTCGGGCCATGGTCCTCACGCAGCAGCCCGGCCAAGCCCTGTTGCAGCATTTGCCGCCATTGCTGCAGTTGCTCGGCAAAATCAGCCGGCGCACGTTGGGCCAGTGCATCCTCGGGCAGCGGCGCGATCACCAGCAGTTGCGGGCTGAACAGGCTGGTTTCCGAGAGCAGGCTTTTGCCATGCACACTGCGCAGGTCGTTGAGCAGCGGCAACACCACCAGGGGCAGGTCGCGCCGGGCACTGTGGACACGGTCCAGGTACAACGGCAGTTGCCCGAGGGCCTGTTGCAGCAGGCGAATCCCTTCTTCGCGCTGGCTGACACGCTCGGCTTGCAGGGCCTGGGCCAGGTGCTCCATTTCTTCGGCGAGCAACGCCGCGCCGTAGAACTCGACCATTTGCAGGGCACCATGAACCTGGTGAATGCCCTCCAGGCACTGCGCGAGGGCCTCATCGCTGGCCTCGTCGGTGTAGGCGTCCAGCGCCGAACGGGCCTGCTTCAGGGTGTCGGCGATCTCGCCCTTGACCCATTCGAGGGCGACGTAGTCGTGCCGGTCAACCATAACGACTCCCGTCTGAATGGGTGAAACGTGAGAATCCATGTGGGAGCGGGCTTGCTCGCGAAAGCGCTGGATCAGTCGGCACATCAGGTGGCTGATACACCGCTTTCGCGAGCAAGCCCGCTCCCACATTTAGATTGCGGTGGTTTTGGGGGGGCATGTCATTCATCGGTCTTGCGCACGGGCGGCAAGGTGAAACCCGATACCGAGCGCCGCAGTTGGCTGGCCATTTTGGCCAGGTTGCCAATGCTGTCGGCGGTGGCCGTGGAGCCGGATGAGGTCTGGCTGGTGATCTGCTGGATCACGTTCATGGTCAGCGAGATCTGCCCTGCCGACGAGGTTTGCTGCTGCGCGGCGTTGGAAATGCTCTGGATCAAGGCAGCCAGGGTCTTGGACACGCCCTCGATTTCTTCCAGCGCCACCCCGGCGTCCTGGGCCAGCCGCGCACCACGAACCACTTCGGTGGTGGTCTGCTCCATGGAGATCACCGCTTCGTTGGTGTCGGTCTGGATCGCCCGCACCAGGCTCTCGATCTGCCGGGTCGCGGCTGACGAACGTTCGGCCAGGCGCTGCACTTCATCGGCCACTACCGCAAAGCCGCGCCCGGCATCACCGGCCATGCTTGCCTGGATCGCGGCGTTGAGGGCGAGGATGTTGGTCTGCTCGGCAATGTCGTCGATCAGGCTGACGATATCGCCAATCTCCTGGGACGACTCCCCCAGGCGCTTGATGCGCTTGGCGGTGTCCTGGATCTGTTCGCGGATGTTGTCCATGCCATGGATGGTGTTGTGCACCACCTCGTTGCCCTTGTTGGCGATTTCCACCGAGCGTTCGGCAACCGCCGAGGACTCGGCGGCATTGGCCGACACCTGGTCGATGGATTGGGCCATCTGGTTGATTGCCGTCGACGCCTCGGCGATCTGCTGGGCCTGATGCTCCGAGGCCTGGGCCAGGTGCATGGCCGTGGCCTGGGTCTCCTGCACGGCGCCGGCGACTTCACCGGCGGTGAGGTTGATGGTCGCCACCAGGTCGCGCAACTGGTCCACCGAGTAGTTGATGGAGTCGGCGATGGTGCCGGTAAAGTCTTCGGTCACCGAGGCGGTCACGGTGAGGTCGCCGTCAGCCAGGTCTTCGATTTCGTCCAGCAGGCGCATGATCGCGTTCTGGTTGCGTTCGTTTTTCTCGGCGGTTTCGCGTAACTGGCGATTGGTCTCGCGCACCATCACCAGGCCGATCAGGATGATCGAGGCCAACGCCAGCAAGCCCAGGACATAGCCACCGATGGTGTCGAGGGTGCGCCCGCCGGCGAGGTTTTCAAAGCCGATGGCCAGGTGCGAGGCTTCATCGAGCAGGGTTTGCGAGAGGCTGAAGATGTTGCTCGCCGAGGCGCGCACCTGGAACAGTTGCGGCGAGGTTTCGAGGATTTCATCCACGGAGCCGGAGACAAACTCGAACAGCTCGGCGATTTCCGCCAGGCGCGCGCGGGCGTCGGGGTCTTGTACTTCGCTGATTTTCAGGCCGGCGCTGCCCTGGAGCATGCCGGCCAGGACCTGGCCAAAGCGGTTGGCATCGCGGCCAAAGGCGTCGGCGGCCTTGACGGCAGTTTCGTCCCCCGCCAACACCGTATTGACCGCCCCCAGGATGCGCTCGGCCAACAGCGATTGGCGCTGGGCCATCGCCACCTGGCTGGCGGGCGCGCCGCGTTGCAGCAGGATTTCGACGACCTTTTCCGACTCTATCTGCAATTGCGGCACGGTTTCGGCCAGGGTCGCCGCCACTTGATGCAACGACAGCACCGTCTGCTCGCTGGCCAGGATCACGTCGGTGTTCTTCAGCAGGGCTTCCCAGTCGTGCTGCACGGCGCGCATTTCGCTGCGCACGGCGCTGGGCGCGGCAGGCAGGCCGGTGGCCGGGTCGCCTTTTTTCAGGTAGCCCCAGCGCTGGGCAAAATCATTGCGCGCCTCGCTCAACAGCTTGAACGCCGCGGCCTTGCCGGCCGCTGCTTCCGTGGCGTTCTTGGCTATGCGCTGGGACAGTACCCGCAGCTCGCCGGCATGGCCGATGTACTGCTTGTCATAGGTGGACTGGGTGTTGAGGTAGGCGAAGTTGGCGAACAGCAGCATGATGAAGATGATCAGCGCAATAAACAGCACGATGATCTGCGAACGGCTGCGCGAAGCTGGCTGCGGTTTGACGGGAGTGACGGTGCTCATGCGGCAACATCCAGAAAGCCCGGGGCCTGGGCCAGGGCAAAGGGGCTGAAGACCTGCCACAGCGGGTCGCCGCTGAACTGGCCTTGGATAAACGCAGCGCTGGCGGCGGGCACACTGGCCGATACCGGGCGCAGCAGGTCCTGGGCAAAATGTTGCAGGCCGACCACTTCATCCACCAGCAGGCCGACAAAGGTGTCTTCGTGCTCGATCACCAGCACCCGGCGCTGTTTGCGCGCGGCCGATAACTCATAGCCGAAGAACCCGCACAGGTTGATCACCGGCAGCAAGCGCCCGCGCAGGTTGGCCACGCCCTTGACCCAGGGCTTGACCCCGGGCATCAGCGTGCAGCGCGGCTCATGCAACACCTCGGCGACTTCGCCCATGGGCGCGACATACCAATGCTCCCCCAGGCGAAAACCGATGCCGCTCCAACTGTGGGAGCGGGTTTCCTGGGACGGCAGGTCAGCGGCCAGCAGGCGGCAGCGGCGGTCGATGTCCAGCAGCAGCTCAAAGGCGGTTTGCGACTCGGTCATGGGGGCGAGCCGTCAGGGCTTGAGCACCGAGTTCAGGACTTCGATCAGCTTGTCTTCTTCCACCGGCTTGGTCAGGTACGCCTTGGCCCCCTGGCGTGCGCCCCAGATCTTGTCGGTTTCCTGGTCCTTGGTGGTGACGATGATGATCGGGATACCGTTGGTTTCCGGCTCCTTGGACAGCTGGCGCGTGGCCTGGAAACCATTGAGGCCCGGCATGACGATATCCATCAACACCGCATCGGGTTTTTCCTGGCGGGCCAGGGCCACGCCGTCGGCGCCATTCTCGGCCTTGAGGACCTGGTGGCCGTGCTTTTCCAGCATGCCCGTCAGTTTGTACATTTCAGTCGGCGAATCGTCGACGATCAGAACGCGTGCCATGGTTTTCCCCACTACATTGGTTGACGCAAGCCCCGAGGGGGCTGGGTCAATGTGCTTGTTCTACTGCAGCGAAACCCGGCACATAGGCCTTGATCGCACTCAGCAGTTCTTCCTTGCTGAAAGGCTTGGTCAAAAATTGATCGACACCAACGATGCGCCCCTTGGCCTTGTCGAACAGGCCATCCCTGGATGACAGCATGATCACCGGGATGGCCTTGAACGCCGGGTTGTTCTTGACCAGGGCGCAGGTCTGATAACCATCCAGGCGCGGCATCATGATGTCGACAAAGATAATGTGCGGGTGATGGTCGACGATCCTGGCCAGGGCATCAAAACCGTCGATGGCCGTGATGACTTCGCACCCTACGTTCTTCAACAGCGTCTCAGCGGTGCGGCGAATCGTTTTCGAATCGTCGATCACCATCACTTTCAAGGCGTTGGAATGCTGTTCCATATCTGCTCTACCATCGCCACAGCGAATCGGTTTTCGGTGTGTACTGCCGGATATTGCCAGGGACGAGCGCCAGAACCCTTGTGGTTCAAGGGCCGACACGCCATGGCAGCCTTTTTAGCACAGACTGGGGAGGCAATCTATCGGCCGACCGGCAAGGTGGTTTTTCCTTGACCCACAACAGCCGCAGCGCCACTCTGACGCCACTTTTATGCGCCCTTATTTGCTAGAGGAAATCCCCCATGAGCGTTCGCGTCGGCATTGTCATGGACCCTATCGCCAGCATCTCCTATAAAAAGGATAGCTCGCTGGCCATGCTGCTGGCCGCCCAGGCCCGCGGCTGGACCCTGTTCTATATGGAACAGCGCGACCTTTACCAGGGTGACGGCGAGGCGCGGGCGCGGATGCGCCCCTTGCAGGTGTTCGCCAACCCTGAGAAGTGGTTTGAGCTGGCAGACGAGGTCGACAGCCCCCTGAGCGACCTGGACGTGATCCTGATGCGCAAGGATCCGCCGTTCGACATGGAGTTCGTCTACTCCACCTACCTGCTGGAGCAGGCCGAGCGCGCGGGTGTGCTGATCGTCAACAAGCCGCAAAGCTTGCGTGACTGCAATGAAAAGCTGTTCGCCACGCTGTTCCCACAGTGCACGCCACCGACCGTGGTCAGCCGCCGCGCCGACGTGCTGCGTGAATTTGCCGCCAAGCACGGTGATGTGATCCTCAAGCCGCTGGACGGCATGGGTGGCACCTCGATCTTCCGCCACCGCGCAGGCGATCCGAACCTGTCGGTCATCCTCGAAACCCTGACCGCGCTGGGCACCCAGCAGATCATGGGCCAGGCCTACCTACCGGCGATCAAGGATGGCGACAAGCGCATCCTGATGATCGACGGCGAGCCGGTGGATTACTGCCTGGCGCGTATCCCGGCGGCCGGCGAGACCCGTGGCAACCTCGCGGCAGGTGGCCGTGGCGAAGCCCGCCCGCTGAGCGACAAGGACCGCTGGATCGCCGCCCAGGTTGGCCCGACCCTGCGGAAAAAAGGCCTGCTGTTTGTAGGCCTTGACGTAATTGGCGAGCACCTGACGGAAATCAACGTCACCAGTCCGACCTGTATTCGCGAAATAGACAACGCGTTCGGCACCAATATCGGCGAAATGCTCATGGCAGCGATTGCCGACAAGCTACAAGCCAAGTGACATAGAACAGCCGGATGTAAACCAACATTGCGCTATCATGCGCCACCTGTGAAACGCGCGATGTTGGTTTTCCTGCTATGACGCTCCCGTCTGACCTGCCCCCCGAATTCAGCCGCAGCCGCGTGCGCCCGGCTGATCGGCTCGGCTTTACCCTGTTCCTGGCAGCGCTGATTCACTTGGCGTTGATCCTCGGGCTGGGCTTTACCTTCGTCGAACCCCAGCAGATCAGTAAAACCCTGGAAATCACCCTCGCCACCTTCAAAAGTGAGAAAAAGCCCGAGAAGGCTGACTTTCTGGCGCAGGATAATCAGCAAGGCAGCGGTACCCTGGACAAGAAGGCAGTGCCCAAGACCACCGAAGTGGCGCCCTTCCAGGACAACAAGATCAATAAGGTCACGCCGCCTCCTGCGGCCAAACCCGAGGTCAAGCAGGCCGTGCCCAAGGCGGCTGTCGCCACTGTCGCGCCAAAGCCACAGAAAACCGCGACCCCGCGCGAAGCCGTGAAGACTGAGCCTGCGCCACGCACACCCGCCCCCACATTCGACGCCTCGCAACTTTCCAGCGAAATCTCCAGCCTGGAGGCCGAACTGGCCAATGAGCAACAGTTGTACGCCAAGCGCCCGCGCATCTACCGGCTCAATGCCGCCTCGACCATGCGCGACAAAGGCGCCTGGTATAAGGACGAATGGCGCAAGAAGGTCGAGCGCATCGGCAACCTGAACTACCCGGACGAGGCCCGGCGCCAGCAGATCTACGGCAACCTGCGCCTGCTGGTGTCGATCAACCGCGACGGCTCCTTATATGAAGTGCTGGTGCTGGAGTCGTCCGGCCAGCCGTTGCTGGACCAGGCGGCGCAACGCATCGTGCGCCTGGCCGCACCGTTCGCCCCGTTTACCGGTGACCTGAACGATATCGACCGCCTGGAAATCATCCGCACCTGGCGTTTTGCCAAGGGAGATCGTCTTTCCAGCAACTGATCTGCCCCCTCAACGGTGTAGGAGCGAGCTTGCTCGTGAAGAACCTGAGGGCGCCGCATGCATTCTGACTGCCCGCGTTATCGTTGACGATCTTCGCGAGCAAGCTCGCTCCTACACAGGAAATAAATCCGCTAACCGATTTCCTACACATCCCCAGCTTGTCAGTTCGCCCCTCCAACGCCACACTAGCGGACATGAAAAATGTCAGCCCGACTTACCTCAAGCACCAATTCCTGATCGCCATGCCCCATATGGCCGACCCGAACTTTGCGCACACCTTGACCTATATCGTCGAGCACACGGCCAATGGCGCCATGGGGTTGGTGGTCAACCGCCCGCAGGACCTGAACCTGGCCGATATCCTTGAGCAACTGCGCCCGGAGATCGACCCACCCGCCAGTTGCCAGGCGGTGCCGATCTATTTCGGCGGGCCGGTGCAGACCGACCGTGGTTTCGTGCTGCACCCCACGGGCCCGACGTTTCAGGCAACGGTTGATCTGGACGGGGTATCGCTGTCCACGTCCCAGGACGTGCTGTTTGCCATCGCCGATGGCGTCGGCCCCAAGCAGAGCCTGATTACCCTGGGCTACGCGGGCTGGGAAGCCGGGCAACTGGAAGAAGAGCTGGCCAACAATGCCTGGCTGACCTGCCCGTTTGATGCCGACATTCTGTTCAATACCGCCAGCGAGCTGCGTCTTAACGCCGCGGCGGCACAGTTGGGGGTCAACCTCAACCTGCTGACCAGCCAGGCGGGACACGCCTGATGGCCTTGCGATTGATCCTCGGGTTTGACTACGGCACCAAGCAGATCGGCGTCGCCGTGGGCCAGGTCATCACTGGCCAAGCCCGCGAGCTGTGTACCTTGAAGGCGCAGAACGGCATACCGGACTGGAATCAGGTCGAAGCCCTGATCAAGGAGTGGAAGCCCGACGCGGTGGTGGTTGGCCTGCCGTTGAACATGGACGGCACCCCCAGCGATATGTGCCTGCGCGCGGAAAAATTCGCCCGCCGCCTCAATGGGCGCTACAACCTGCCGTTCTATACCCACGATGAGCGCTTGACCACCTTCGAGGCCAAGGGTGAGCGTCGCGATCGTGGCGGGCAAAAGGGCAGCTACCGCGACAACCCGGTCGACGCCATTGCCGCCGCCTTGCTGTTGCAGGGCTGGCTGGATGAAAACACCGCTTTATTTGAATCCTGACTGACGCGGCTTGCCGCGTCTTCTTACGTTTGAGCCCGGACTTTGCCAGCGTCACGCTGCCCAAGCCCCTGAAGGAGCCACCATGAGCCTGCCCAATCCCGCCGAACTGATCCGTCAGATGGCGACGAGCCTGACGACCCACTTGCAACACCGTGCCATCAGCGAGCCGCGCTTCATTGGCATCCGCACCGGTGGCGTGTGGGTCGCCCAGGCCTTACTGCAAGAATTGGGCAGTGAGTCGCCCCTGGGCACCCTGGATGTATCCTTCTACCGCGACGACTTCAGCCAGAACGGCCTGCACCCGCAGGTGCGTCCGTCTGCGCTGCCCTTTGAAATCGAGGGCCAGCACCTGGTGCTGATCGATGACGTGCTGATGAGCGGGCGTACCATCCGCGCCGCCATGAACGAGCTGTTCGACTACGGCCGCCCGGCCAGTATCACCCTGGTCTGCCTGCTCGACCTCGACGCTGGCGAACTGCCAATCAGCCCGGATGTCGTGGGCGCAACCCTGTCGCTTTCAGCCCAGCAGCGGGTAAAATTGTCCGGTCCCACGCCGCTCGAACTCGAACTGCAAGACCTCGCCCTTTAAACCGCCTTGTAAAGAGTCCCCGCGATGACGCCTCTAGATGCCAAGCGCCCGCTGCAGCTCAACGCTCAGGGCCAACTGCAACACTTCCTGTCCCTCGACGGCCTGCCCCGCGAATTGCTCACCGAAATCCTCGACACTGCCGACTCGTTCCTCGAAGTCGGCGGCCGGGCGGTGAAAAAAGTCCCGCTGCTGCGCGGCAAAACCATTTGCAACGTGTTCTTCGAGAACTCCACGCGCACGCGCACCACCTTCGAGCTGGCGGCCCAGCGCCTGTCAGCCGACGTGATCACCCTGAACGTCTCCACCTCGTCGGCGAGCAAGGGCGAAACCCTGCTCGACACCCTGCGCAACCTGGAAGCCATGGCGGCCGACATGTTCGTGGTACGCCACAGCGACTCGGGCGCGGCGCACTTTATCGCCGAGCACGTGTGCCCGCAGGTGGCGATCATCAACGGCGGCGATGGCCGTCACGCCCACCCGACCCAGGGCATGCTCGACATGCTCACCATCCGTCGGCACAAGGGCGGCTTTGAAAACCTCTCGGTGGCTATCGTTGGCGACATCCTGCACTCGCGGGTGGCGCGCTCGAACATGCTGGCCCTGAAAACCCTGGGCTGCCCAGACATCCGCGTGATTGCGCCGAAAACCCTGCTGCCGGTGGGTATCGAGCAATACGGGGTGAAGGTCTACACCGACATGGCCGAAGGCCTGAAGGACGTCGACGTGGTGATCATGTTGCGCCTGCAACGCGAGCGCATGGCCGGCGGCCTGCTGCCCAGCGAGGGTGAGTTCTACCGCCTGTTCGGCCTGACCACCGCGCGCCTGGCCGGCGCCAAGCCGGATGCGATTGTCATGCACCCTGGCCCGATCAACCGTGGGGTGGAGATTGAGTCGGCGGTGGCCGACGGCCCGCATTCGGTGATTCTCAACCAGGTCACCTACGGCATCGCCGTGCGCATGGCCGTGCTGTCCATGGCCATGAGCGGGCAAACAGCCCAACGTCAATTCGAGCAGGAGAACGCCCAGTGAAGCTCAGCATTCTCGGCGCCCGAGTCATCGATCCAGCCAGTGGCCTGGATCAAGTCAGCGATCTGCACCTGGAAGCCGGCAAGATCATTGCCATCGGCGCCGCACCCAGCGGTTTCAGCCCGACCCAAACCATCGACGCCAAAGGCCTGGTGGCCGCGCCTGGGCTGGTGGACCTGAACGTCGCCCTGCGCGAACCGGGCTACAGCCGCAAAGGCAGCATCGCCAGCGAAACCCGCGCCGCCGCCGCCGGTGGCGTGACCAGCCTGTGCTGCCCGCCGCAGACCAAGCCGGTACTGGACACCTCGGCCGTGACCGAGCTGATCCTCGACCGCGCCCGCGAGGCCGGCAATTGCAAAGTGTTCCCCATTGGCGCCCTGAGCAAAGGCCTGGACGGCGAACAACTGGCCGAACTGATTGCCCTGCGTGACGCCGGCTGCGTAGCCTTCGGCAATGGCCTGGAGAGTTTCCGCAGCACCCGCACCCTGTGCCGTGCGCTGGAATATGCGGCCACCTTCGACCTGACGGTGATCTTCCACTCCCAGGACCGCGACCTGGCCGAAGGTGGCCTGGCCCATGAAGGCGCCACCGCCAGTTTCCTCGGCCTTGCGGGCATCCCGGAAACCGCAGAAACCGTGGCCCTGGCCCGTGACCTGCTGTTGGTGGAGCAAAGCGGCGTACGCGCGCACTTCAGCCAACTGACCAGCGCCCGGGGCGTGGCCCTGATCGCCCAAGCGCAGGCCCGTGGCTTGCCGGTGACCGCCGATGTGGCGTTGTACCAGTTGATCCTGACGGATGAGGCGTTGATCGACTTCTCCAGCCTGTACCACGTGCAACCGCCACTGCGCACCCGCGCCGACCGTGATGGTTTGCGCGCGGCGGTGAAGTCTGGGGTAGTTTCGGCGATCTCCAGCCATCACCAGCCCCACGAACGGGATGCCAAGCTGGCACCGTTTGGCGCGACAGAGCCTGGGATCAGCAGCGTCGAGTTGCTGCTGCCATTGGCGATGACCCTGGTGGAAGATGGTTTGCTGGACCTGCCAACGCTGCTCGCACGCCTGAGTTCAGGCCCGGCCCAGGCGTTGCGCCTGCCGGCGGGCAAGTTGGCGGTGGGTTCGGCGGCAGATCTGGTGCTGTTTGATCCGGCCAGTTCCACCGTGGCTGGCGAGCAGTGGCTGTCCAGGGGGGAAAACTGCCCATTCATCGGCCATAGCTTGCCGGCGAATGTGCGCTACACCCTGGTGGACGGACGGATCAGCTACCAGGCTTGATCCACACCGCTCCAATGTGGGAGCTGGCTTGCCTGCGATTGCATCACCTCAGTGTCACTGACACACCGAGGTGACTGTATCGCAGGCAAGCCAGCTCCTACAGTTCAGGATCTGCGCTTATCGACCGCCCAGCCGCTCGGCATTGCGCACCGAAATCTGCGTATTCAGCGTCCAGAAGTCATACAGCACACCCAGCAGGAACAAGCCGCCGGTCACCAGGTACAACAGGCCGGTAAGCCATTTGCCCTGATACATACGGTGCAAGCCAAACACCCCCAGGAACGCCAATAGAATCCAGGCCACGTTGTATTCGATCGGCCCTGCGGTAAAGCGCAGGTCGGCTTCGCGGTCCATCGCTGGGATCAGGAACAGGTCGATCAGCCAGCCAATCCCCAGCAAACCAAAGGTGAAGAACCAGATCGTCCCGGTCACCGGCTTGCCGTAATAGAAACGGTGCGCGCCGGTGAATCCGAAGATCCAGAGCAGGTAACCGATCATCTTGCTGTGAGTGTCCTGTTGCGAAACAGCCTGTCGATAGGTGTTCATGAATGACCTCTTTTGCCTCGATAGATAAATATTTCTGGTTTCTTTGTGACTTTTTTACAGGCACCCGACGTACGGCAAATGATATCGTCGCTTCCCTCAAAGCCTTGTACCGCCTGACTTGTGTAGGACAATTGCGACGGTTCGTCGCGGTTTTCCTGATTTTGACGTCAAGGTTCAGTCGACAAACGGCCTGAGAAAGACACTAAAAGCTGTTATAAAGTTGCGCGCAAACCAACAAGAGCCTGCCTTATGCGACCATTTTTAAAGACATGGCTAACCATTTGCCTATTAATGCCACTGGCCGCCCACGCCACCAATCGTGAGCAACGACTTCCGAACGTCAATGGTTTCACCCCTAAAGTCCACGCCACTACCAGCTCCGCCAAATCGGTAAAACTCACCGTCAAGCGCCCGACTCAAGTGAGCAAGGCCCACGGTAAAGCAGTTTCCGGCCTGGTTGCGAACAATAACCAGCAAAGCAGCAAAGTCCTCAGCCGTGCGGTCAACGTGCTCGGTACGCCTTATCGTTGGGGCGGCAGCAGCCCAAGTAAAGGCTTTGATTGCAGCGGCCTGGTGAAATACGCCTTCAATGATGTAGCTGCGGTGGATTTACCACGCACCTCCAATGCCATGGCCAGCGGCCACGGGCAGAAAGTCGATCGCAAGGATTTGAAGCCTGGCGACCTGCTGTTCTTCAAGCTCAAGAGCCGCCAAGTCAACCATGTTGCCATCTACCTGGGCAACGACCGCTTCATTCACGCACCGCGGCGTGGCAAGTCGGTCAGCATCGACACCCTGAAAAAGCCGTTCTGGAACAAGAACTACGTGATTGCCAAGCGTGTGCTGCCTAAAGAGCAGAACAACCTGCGGATCGTGCAACGCTGACATTGAATGGGAATGCAGGCTGGCATGGGAGCTGGCTTGTGTGGGAGCTGGCTTGCCTGCGATTGCATCACCTCAGTGTGAATGACACACCGCGCTGCCTGTATCGCAGGCAAGCCAGCTCCCACAGGTCATAACTCTGCGGGCACCCGCGCCTGCTCCCGGGCCTCTTCGCGGCTGACCAGCCCCTGACTGACCAGCCCCTTCAAGCTCATATCCAACGTCTTCATCCCCAACGCCCCACCCGTCTGGATCGCCGAGTACAACTGCGCCACCTTGTCCTCACGGATCAGGTTACGGATCGCCGGTGTACCGAGCATGATTTCATGGGCCGCCACGCGCCCGCCGCCGACCTTTTTCAACAGCACCTGGGACACCACCGCCTGCAGCGACTCCGAGAGCATCGAACGGACCATGGCCTTTTCCCCTGCCGGGAATACGTCCACCAGCCGGTCCACGGTCTTTGCCGCCGAACTGGTGTGCAGGGTGCCAAGCACCAGGTGCCCGGTTTCAGCCGCCGTCAGGGCCAGGCGGATGGTTTCCAGGTCGCGCAACTCACCCACCAGGATCACGTCCGGGTCTTCGCGCAACGCAGAGCGCAGGGCCGTGGAAAAGCTGTGGGTGTCGCGATGTACCTGGCGCTGGTTGATCAGTGCCTTGCGCGGTTCATGGACAAATTCGATGGGGTCTTCAAGGGTGAGGATGTGCTGATGGCGGGTGTTGTTGAGGTAATCGACCATCGCCGCCAGGGTAGTGGACTTGCCCGAGCCCGTCGCACCGGTCACCAGTACCAACCCCCTGGGCAACTCGGCAATGCGCCGGAATATATCGCCCAGCCCCAGGGTTTCGAGGCTCTGGACCTGGGAGGGAATCGTGCGAAACACCGCGCCTATCCCCCGGTGCTGGCGGAACACGTTGGCGCGAAAGCGCGCAACGCCAGGTAACTCGAAGGAAAAATCCGTTTCAAGAGATGTTTCGAAATCCTTTTGTTGATGCTTATTGAGGATCGGGCTGAGCAAGTCCGCAACTTGCGTAGCACTCAATGATGGCCAATCGAGTGGCACCACCTCACCGTCAATTCGCATCCTCGGCGCCAGCCCTGCCGACAGATGCAGGTCGGAGGCGCCCCGGCTGACGCTTGCGGCCAGCAGTTCAGTGATGTCCATAGGGCTATCCATTTCCAGTAGAATGCCGCGGACTCCATATCCACGGGCGCAACTTGAATGTCGACCATAGCAGACAATATTGGCCTGGTTAGTCAGCGGATCCGTGCTGCGGCCCAGGCCGTGCAACGCGATGAATCCAGCGTGCATTTGCTGGCGGTCAGCAAGACCAAGCCCGCGCAAGCCGTGCGCGAAGCCTATGCCGCCGGGATGCGCGACTTCGGCGAGAACTACTTGCAGGAAGCCCTCGGCAAACAAGCCGAATTAACCGACCTGCCCTTGAGTTGGCACTTCATCGGCCCCATTCAATCGAACAAGACGCGCGCTATCGCCGAGAACTTCGCTTGGGTGCACTCTGTGGACCGCCTGAAAATCGCCCAACGCCTGTCCGAGCAACGCCCGGCCGACCTGCCAGCACTCAATATCTGCATTCAGGTCAATGTCAGTGGCGAAGCCAGCAAATCCGGCTGTACACCCGCCGATTTGCCAGCGCTGGCCGAGGCGATCAGCGCCCTGCCGCGTTTGAAGCTAAGGGGCCTGATGGCGATTCCCGAGCCTACCGAGGACCGTGCCGCGCAAGATGCCGCGTTCGCAGCCGTGCGTGACTTGCAAGCGAGCCTGAACCTTGGGCTCGACACACTTTCCATGGGCATGAGCCATGACCTTGAGTCGGCCATTGCCCAAGGGGCCACCTGGGTGCGGATCGGTACCGCCCTGTTTGGCGCCCGCGACTACGGCCAGCCATGAAAATGGCTGACTTCCATCTGAGTAAGGACCTGTCATGAGCAACACGCGTATAGCCTTTATCGGCGCCGGCAACATGGCGGCCAGCCTGATCGGCGGCCTGCGGGCCAAGGGCCTGGAAGCTGCGCAGATTCGCGCCAGCGATCCGGGCGCAGAGACCCGCGCACGGGTGAGTGCCGAGCACGGTATCCAGACCTTTGCCGACAACGCCGAGGCCATCCAGGGTGTCGACGTGATTGTGCTGGCGGTCAAGCCACAGGCCATGAAGGCCGTGTGCGAAGCCCTGCGCCCAAGCCTGGCGCCGCAACAACTGGTGGTGTCGATTGCCGCCGGCATCAACTGCGCCAGCATGAACACCTGGCTCGGCGCCCAGCCCATCGTACGCTGCATGCCCAACACGCCATCGCTGTTGCGCCAGGGCGTGAGCGGCTTGTACGCGACGGCACAAGTCAGCACCGCTCAGCGTGAGCAGGCCCAGGAACTGCTGTCGGCCGTGGGCATGGCCCTGTGGCTGGAAGAAGAACAGCAACTGGATGCCGTCACCGCCGTGTCCGGCAGTGGCCCGGCGTATTTCTTCCTGCTGGTCGAAGCCATGACCGAGGCTGGCGTGAAGCTGGGCCTGCCACGGGACATCGCCGAGCAACTGACTCAGCAAACCGCCCTCGGCGCCGCGCATATGGTGGTGTCCAGCGATGTGGATGCAGCCGAGTTGCGCCGTCGCGTGACATCGCCCAATGGCACCACACAGGCTGCCATCGAATCGTTCCAGGCCGGGGGCTTTGAAGCCCTGGTCGAAAAAGCACTGGGTGCCGCCGCGCACCGCTCGGCCGAACTGGCCGAACAACTAGGTCAATAAGGAGCCAATATGATTGGTTTGAACACCGCAGCCGTCTACGTGCTGCAAACCCTCGGCAGTCTGTATCTGCTGATCGTGCTGTTGCGTTTTGTGTTGCAACTGGTACGCGCCAACTTCTACAACCCTCTGTGCCAGTTCGCCGTGAAGGCCACCCAGCCGTTGCTCAAGCCGTTGCGCCGGGTGATCCCGAGCCTGTTCGGCCTGGACATGTCATCGCTGGTACTGGCGATCCTGGTCCAACTGGCGCTGATGGCCCTGACGCTGTTGCTGACCTACGGCACCACCGGCAACTTCCTGCAACTGATGGTGTGGGCCCTGATCGGCGTGACCGCACTGTTCCTGAAGATTTTCTTCTTTGCCCTGATCATCAGCGTGATCCTGTCCTGGGTCGCACCGGGCAGCCATAACCCTGGCGCCGAACTGGTCAACCAGATCTGCGAGCCCGCCCTGGCGCCGTTCCGCAAGATCCTGCCGAACCTCGGCGGCCTGGATATCTCGCCGATCCTCGCGTTCATGGTGCTCAAGCTCCTGGATATGCTGGTGATCAACAACCTGGCGGCGATGACCATGATGCCGGACATTCTTCGCCTGCTGATCTGACCCTTGTAGGAGCCGGCTTGCCGGCGATGGCACCCGCGAAAACGCCATCGCCGACAAGCCGGCTCCTACAGAAACAAGCCGTCATCAGCCCGGACAAGGTTCGCTTGCCGCTAGCCCCCCCGCTCTTTAGACTTACGCCTCATTTAAACGAGAGCAGGGTCGATGCCAGCTGCCTTCCCCCCCGATTCTGTTGGACTGGTCGTGCCCCAAGTGGCGCACTTCAGCGAACCCCTGGCCCTGGCCTGCGGTCGATCGCTGCCGGCCTATGACCTGATCTATGAAACCTACGGCGCGCTGAACGCCACGGCCAGCAATGCCGTGCTGATCTGCCACGCCCTGTCTGGCCATCATCACGCGGCGGGCTACCACAGCGCCGACGAGCGCAAGCCCGGCTGGTGGGACAGCTGCATCGGCCCCGGCAAGCCCATCGACACCAACAAGTTCTTTGTGGTCAGCCTGAACAACCTCGGCGGCTGCAACGGGTCCACCGGCCCCAGCAGCCTCAACCCGGAGACCGGCAAGCCGTTTGGCGCCGACTTCCCGGTGTTGACCGTGGAAGACTGGGTGCACAGCCAGGCACGCCTGGCCGACCTGCTCGGTGTACGCCAATGGGCGGCGGTGATCGGCGGCAGCCTGGGCGGCATGCAGGCGCTGCAATGGACCATCACTTACCCCGACCGTGTGCGCCATTGCCTGGCCATCGCCTCGGCCCCCAAGTTGTCGGCACAGAACATCGCCTTCAACGAAGTGGCGCGCCAGGCGATCCTCACCGACCCGGAGTTCCACGGCGGTTCGTTCCAGGAAGCGGGCGTGATCCCCAAGCGCGGGCTGATGCTGGCGCGGATGGTCGGGCACATCACCTACCTGTCGGATGACTCCATGGGCGAGAAATTCGGCCGTGGGCTCAAGAGCGAGAAGCTCAACTACGACTTCCACAGCGTCGAGTTCCAGGTCGAAAGCTACCTGCGCTATCAGGGCGAGGAGTTCTCCGGGCGTTTCGACGCCAACACCTACCTGCTGATGACCAAGGCCCTGGACTACTTCGACCCGGCGGCAAACTTTGATGACGACCTGGCGAAAACCTTCGAGGGTGCCAGCGCCAAGTTCTGCGTGATGTCGTTTACCACCGACTGGCGCTTCTCCCCGGCCCGTTCGCGGGAACTGGTGGATGCGCTGATGGCCGCGCGCAAAGACGTCTGCTACCTGGAGATCGATGCACCGCAAGGCCACGATGCCTTCCTGATCCCGATCCCACGTTATTTGCAGGCTTTCAGCAACTACATGAACCGCATTACTTTGTGAGAACGCCATGAGAGCCGACCTGGAAATCATCCAAGACTGGATCCCCGCCGGCAGCCGCGTGCTCGACCTCGGTTGCGGCGATGGCGAACTGCTGAGCTGGCTGCGCGACAACAAGCAAGTCACCGGCTATGGCCTGGAAAACGACCCGGACAACATCGCCCAGTGCGTGGCCAAGGGCATCAACGTGATCGAGCAAGACCTGGACAAGGGCCTGGGCAACTTTGCCAGCAACAGCTTCGATATCGTGGTGATGACCCAGGCCCTGCAGGCCGTGCACTACCCGGATCGGATCCTCGACGAAATGTTGCGTGTCGGCCGCCAGTGCATCATTACCTTCCCTAACTTCGGCCACTGGCGCTGCCGCTGGTACCTGGCCACCAAGGGCCGGATGCCAGTGTCGGACTTCCTGCCATACACCTGGTACAACACACCGAACATTCACTTCTGCACCTTCGAGGATTTCGAAGCACTGTGCAGCGGGCGCGAAGCCAAAGTGATCAACCGCCTTGCCGTCGATCAACAGCACCGCCACGGCTGGGCGAGTAAGCTATGGCCTAATCTTTTAGGTGAGATCGGGATTTATCGGGTCAGCAGTCCCGGCCTGACCGACCATCAGATTGCCGTCTAACCATTTTCGAGGAGGACGATCATGAGTCGCCTGGCTATTTTTCTACTCACCGCCTGCCTGGGCGCCAGTGCCATGGCCGCCGGCCCTATCGACAGTAACCGGCAGAAGGCGTTTGGTGATATCACCGTGCACTACAGCACCTTCACCTCCAGCTTCCTGCAACCCGAGACGGCCCAGGCTGTAGGCGTGGTGCGCAGCAAGAACAAGGGCATGATCAACGTATCGGTGATCAAGGGTGTCGAGCCCGTGGCGGCGCAAGTGACCGGCACGATCAAGGACTTGACCGGCAAGAGTGAAATGCTGACCTTCAAGCAAATCACTGAAAAAGGCGCGATCTACTACCTCGCCCCCTACTCGGTGCCGCAGCAGGAATTCCGCACCTTTACCATCAATGTTGAAACCGGCGGCAAGGCCCACGGTTTCAGTTTCACCCAAGAACTGTTCCCGGCCGAATAATGAACCTGACACAACTCGTACTGGCCAGCCATAACGCCGGCAAACTCAAGGAACTCCAGGCCATGCTCGGCGAGTCGGTGCAATTGCGCTCGATTGGCGAGTTCAGCCAGGTGGAACCGGAAGAAACCGGCCTGTCGTTCGTTGAAAACGCCATCCTCAAGGCCCGCAATGCCGCGCGCATTTCCGGCCTGCCGGCATTGGCCGACGATTCTGGCCTGGCCGTGGACTTTCTTGGCGGCGCGCCCGGCATCTACTCGGCGCGTTATGCCGACGGCAAAGGCGATGCGGCGAACAATGCCAAGTTGCTGGACGCTCTCAAGGATGTACCAGAGGCGATGCGTGGCGCGCAGTTCGTCTGCGTGCTGGCCCTTGTGCGGCATGCCGACGACCCGCTGCCGATCCTCTGCGAAGGCTTGTGGCACGGGCGCATCCTGCATGCGGCCAGTGGCGAGCATGGGTTTGGCTATGACCCGCTATTCTGGGTGCCGGAGCGCAAAGTCTCCAGCGCCGAACTGAGCCCCGCCGACAAGAACCAGATCAGCCACCGCGCCCGTGCAATGGATTTGCTGCGCCAGCGCCTGGGCTTGAAATGACCCACGACACCCCGGCGCTGCCGCTGATCCACGGCGGCGCGCAAACACCTCGGGCGGCCCTGCCAGTGTTGCCGCCCCTGGCGCTGTACATCCACATCCCGTGGTGCGTGCGCAAATGCCCTTATTGCGACTTCAACTCCCACACCGCCAGCCCGGTGTTGCCGGAAGAAGAGTACGTCGACGCACTGTTGGCGGACCTCGACCAGGATCTGCACGCGGTATATGGCCGTGAGTTGAGCTCGATTTTCTTTGGTGGCGGTACGCCAAGCTTGTTCAGCGCCGCGGCATTGGGCCGGCTGCTCAAGGGCGTCGAACAACGTATCCCGTTTACCAGCGATATCGAAATCACCCTGGAAGCCAATCCCGGCACCTTCGAACAAGAGAAGTTCGTGGCTTATCGCAAGCTGGGGATCAATCGCCTGTCCATCGGTATCCAGAGCTTCCAGCAGGAAAAACTCAAGGCCCTGGGCCGCATCCACAATGGCGATGAGGCCGTAAGAGCCGCCGGCATGGCGCGCCAGGCCGGTTTCGACAACTTCAACCTGGACCTGATGCACGGCTTGCCCGATCAGTCCCTGGACGATGCGCTGGGCGACCTGCGCCAGGCCATCGCCCTCAAGCCGACCCATCTGTCGTGGTACCAACTGACCCTGGAACCCAACACAGTGTTCTGGAACCAGCCGCCGACGCTGCCGGAAGACGACACCCTGTGGGATATCCAGGAAGCCGGCCAGGCCCTGCTCGCCGAACACGGTTACGCCCAATATGAAGTCTCGGCCTACGCCCAGCCGGGCCGGCCCGCGCGGCATAACCTCAACTACTGGAGCTTTGGCGACTTTATCGGCATCGGTGCCGGTGCCCACGGCAAGCTCAGCCATCCAGACGGGCGCATCGTGCGCACATGGAAGACTCGCGCACCGAAGGACTACCTCAACCCGGCCAAAAGCTTTCAGGCAGGCATGAAAGAGCTGACCAACGAAGAGTTGCCCTTCGAGTTCCTGATGAACGCCCTGCGCCTTACCGACGGCGTTGAAGCCAGGCTTTACGCCGAACGCACCGGCCTGGACCTGGCCAGCCTGGATGAGTCCCGGCGCGAGGCAGAACAAAGTGGCTTATTGCAGGTCGAACCGTCACGCCTGGCGGCCACCGACCGTGGGCAACTCTTTCTCAATGACCTGCTGCAGAAGTTTTTGAGCTGATCGCTCTAAGGAAATCCCATGGATCTGGTACTCGACCTGCTTGCCACCGTATCCCGCTGGAGCCGCAGTAACCTGTCAGAAATATCCCTGGCGCTCGTCGGCTGCCTGCTGGTGCTGTTCGGCGCCGACATCAAGGGCTGGGTCGAAGCACGCCTGGGCAACATCGCCGGCGCCTTGCGCGTACCGTTGATGGCGCTGCTGTGCATGATCGGCAGCGGTGCTGCGCTGATCTACGCCACGCCGTGGATTGTGCGGGGGTTGAGCCAGTTTAATAACTACAGTTTGGCGCCGGTGTTGTTGGTGGTGCTGGTGCTGATTGGCGTGGTTGCCGACCGCCGCTGACCAAAAGCCCAACACCAAAAAACTGTAGGAGCGAGATTGCTCGCGAAGAACGTTAACGATAACGCAGAGCTATCAGGTAG
This sequence comes from Pseudomonas sp. FH4, assembly GCF_000510915.2. Taxonomy (NCBI): domain Bacteria; kingdom Pseudomonadati; phylum Pseudomonadota; class Gammaproteobacteria; order Pseudomonadales; family Pseudomonadaceae; genus Pseudomonas; species Pseudomonas sp. FH4. The sequence goes on from NZ_AOHN01000012.1 coordinate 247,529, forward strand.
CCCGCGTCGCCTGTCCGTTTTTCGCGAGCAAGCTCGCTCCTACAGTTGATCGCATTTCAGTCTTCTAGCTGATCAAGCCAGCTTTTCGAACTTCAAATCCCAAACCCCATGCCCCAACCGCTCGCCACGACGCTCGAACTTGGTGATCGGGCGCTCGGCCGGGCGTGGCACACATTGGCCGTCTTCGGCCAGGTTGCGGTAGCCAGGGGCGACGTTCATCACTTCCAGCATGTACTCCGCGTAGGGTTCCCAGTCGGTGGCCATGTGCAGGATGCCGCCCACTTTCAGCTTGCTGCGCACCAGTTCCGCGAAGGAGGCCTGGACGATACGGCGCTTGTGGTGACGGCTCTTGTGCCACGGATCCGGGAAAAACAGCATCAGGCGGTCGAGGCTGTTGTCGGCGATGCAGCGGTTGAGCACTTCAATCGCGTCGCAGTCGTAGACCCGCAGGTTTTTCAAGCCTTGGGTCAGCACGCCGTTAAGCAATGCGCCCACGCCCGGACGGTGCACTTCGACACCGATAAAGTCTTGCTCGGGCGCAGCTGCGGCCATTTCCAGCAGGGAATGGCCCATGCCGAAGCCGATTTCCAGGGAGCGCGGGGCCGAGCGGCCAAACACCTGGTCAAAGTCCACCGGCGCATCGGCCAGGGGCAGGACGAACAGCGGCGTGCCTTGTTCCAGGCCCTTTTGCTGGCCTTCAGTCATGCGCCCGGCACGCATCACAAAACTCTTGATGCGGCGGTGCTTGGACTCGTCGCCTTCTTCCACGGGGTTCGGCGTTTCGTTTGATTCAGTCATCAATGGCTCTTACTTGATCAGACCATCCAGCGGCGAGGAGGCGCTGGCGTAAAGTTTTTTCGGCATGCGACCGGCGAGGTACGCCAGGCGGCCGGCGACAATCGCGTGTTTCATGGCTTCGGCCATCATGATCGGCTGTTGCGCGTTGGCGATGGCCGAATTCATCAGCACCGCTTCGCAGCCCAGCTCCATGGCAATGGTAGCGTCGGACGCGGTACCGACACCCGCGTCCACCAACACCGGGATCTTGGCTTCTTCGAGGATGATCTGCAGGTTGTACGGGTTGCAGATCCCCAGGCCAGTACCGATCAGACCGGCCAGCGGCATGACCGCGATGCAGCCGATCTCGGCCAGTTGGCGGGCGATGATCGGGTCATCGCTGGTGTAGACCATCACGTCGAAACCTTCCTTGACCAGGGTTTCGGCGGCCTTGAGGGTTTCGATCACGTTGGGGAACAGGGTTTTCTGATCCGCCAGCACTTCCAGCTTCACCAGGTTGTGACCGTCGAGCAGCTCACGGGCCAGGCGGCAGGTGCGCACGGCTTCGATGGCGTCGTAGCAACCGGCGGTGTTCGGCAGGATGGTGTAGCGGTCCGGCGGCAGGATATCCAGCAGGTTCGGTTCGCCCGGGTTCTGGCCGATGTTGGTGCGGCGCACGGCTACCGTCACGATCTCGGCGCCCGAGGCTTCGATAGCCAGGCGGGTTTCTTCCATGTCACGGTACTTGCCGGTGCCTACCAGCAAACGCGACTGGTAGGTACGACCGGCCAGGACGAAGGGCTTGTCGCTACGAACGATGCTCATGGGAAATCCTCGCAATGGGTTGAGGTTCTGCAGAATCCGGATACGTGCCGGCAGGCTAGCCGCCGCCGATGGCGTGGACCACTTCGACCTGGTCGCCTTCGGCGAGGGCAGTGTCGGGGTGCTGGCTACGCGGGACGATATCCTGGTTGAGCTCCACTGCGACGCGACGTCCGGTCAGTTCCAGAAGGGCCAGCAGGGCCGCGACGGTTTCACCGTCGGGCAGTTCATAGGGTTCGCCGTTCAACTGAATGCGCATGCCAGGGCCGCCATCGTTTTTAGGGGCCAGCATTCTAGCCTGATCATGACCTGAAGGTCAGCTACAAGCGTCAAGCGGTCATTGCAGGCGCCAGGCGGCCAGGCCAAGGCATAGCCAGCCGATCAGGAACGCCAGGCCGCCGAACGGGGTGATGATCCCCAGCTTGCCGATGCCGATGGTGGTCAGCAGATACAGGCTGCCGGAGAACAGCAGGATACCGATGGTAAACGACACCCCGGCCCACATCACCAGGCGCCCGGGCAGGTGCGCGGCCAGCAAGGCCACGCCAAACAAGGCCAGGGCGTGTACCAACTGATAGGTCACGCCAGTGTGGAAAATCGCCAGGTATTCAGCACTCAGGCTTTTTTTCAGGCCGTGGGCGGCAAATGCGCCGAGGGCAACACCGGTAAAACCGAAAAAAGCCGCCAACATCAGAAAGCCACGCAGCATGAGGAACTCCAGTCAGACTCATTGGACAGGGTCTGTATAATGGCCCGCTCAACGGGTTCGGCCAAGCCATCTCTATGCTGCGTGTCCTCTTCAGTCGTTTTCTCAAAGTCGTGAAATGGTTTGTCATCGGCAGTATTTTGCTGGTGCTGCTGTTTCGTGTAGTACCGCCGCCGTTCACTGCGCTGATGATCGAACGCAAGATCGAATCCTGGGTCGACGGCGAGCCCATCGACCTGCAACGCACCTGGGTGCCGTGGGATGAGATCTCCGACGACCTGAAAGTGGCGGTCATGGCCGGCGAAGACCAGCGCTTCCCCCAGCACTGGGGCTTTGATTTCGGCGCGATCCAGGCCGCCCTGCTGCATAACGAGCGCGGCGGCTCGATTCGCGGCGCCAGCACGCTGAGCCAGCAGGTGTCGAAAAACCTTTTCTTATGGGCCGGCCGCAGTTATTTGCGCAAGGGCCTGGAAGCCTGGTTTACCGGACTGATCGAAATCCTGTGGCCCAAGCAGCGGATTCTTGAGGTGTACCTCAATAGCGTGGAATGGGATGAAGGGGTGTTTGGCGCAGAAGCGGCGGCTCGGCACCACTTTGGGGTGAGTGCCAAGGGGCTTTCGCGGCAGCAGGCCAGCTATCTGGCGGCGGTGCTGCCTAACCCGCGGGTGTGGAGTGCCAGCCACCCGACGGCATATGTGGCGCGGCGGGCGGCGTGGATTCGTCAGCAGATGGGGCAGTTGGGCGGTACAGGCTATTTGAATGAGCTGAACAAAACACGCCAGGCGCCGTGGTCAAACTGACACCACACAAAACCAAATGTGGAAGTAAGCCCGCTCTCACATTTTTGTGACCGCGCTATATTTGAGGTTGTCGACTGCAAACAAAAATGCCCCGATCTTTCGATCGGGGCATTTTTTTGGCCATTCGCTGCGTGTTAGGCGGCGATCGACAGTTTCAGCTTGTTCATCGCGCTTTTCTCAAGCTGACGAATCCGCTCGGCCGACACGTTGTACTTCTGGGCCAGGTCATGCAGCGTGGCTTTTTCTTCTGCCAGCCAGCGCTGGTAGAGAATGTCACGACTGCGGTCGTCCAGCACTTCCAGCGCTTCGTGCAGGTTGTGGTTGGAGTTGTCGCTCCAGTCGGCATCTTCCAGTTGACGCGCCGGGTCGTACCGGTGGTCTTCCAGATAGTTGGCCGGCGATTGGAAAGCACTGTCGTCGTCCGCTTCGGCGGCCGGGTCGAAGGCCATGTCATGGCCGGTCAGGCGACTTTCCATCTCGCGCACTTCCCGCGGCTCCACGCCGAGGCTTTCCGCCACACGGTGGACTTCCTCGTTGTTCAGCCACGCCAGGCGTTTTTTCTGGCTGCGCAGGTTGAAGAACAGTTTGCGCTGGGCCTTGGTGGTCGCGACTTTCACAATGCGCCAGTTGCGCAGGATGAACTCGTGAATCTCCGCCTTGATCCAGTGCACGGCGAACGACACCAGACGCACGCCCATTTCCGGGTTGAAGCGCTTTACAGCCTTCATCAGGCCGACGTTGCCTTCCTGGATCAGGTCAGCCTGGGCCAGGCCGTAGCCGCTATAGCTACGGGCGATATGTACGACAAAACGCAGGTGGGCGAGCACCATCTGCCGAGCCGCCCCCAAATCCTGCTCATAATAGAGACTCTCGGCCAGTTCACGCTCCTGCTCGGGCGTCAGCAAAGGAATGCTGTTGACCGTGTGCACATAGGCTTCCAGGTTCGCGCCTGGGACCAGAGCATAAGCAGGTTGCAAAGAAGTGGTCATACGAAAAAACCTCCGACTCACATAACTCGTGCAGTTCAGCACTGCGAAAATTGACCGGAAACCGTAGGACAAGTTCCCTATAAACGCTGAAAGGTCAATACAAGCAAAAAGACACTATTTCGGCGCCAACTCCCTGAGATGGCGTGCGACTGCGATCCATGCACCGATATAACCCAACAACACCGCGCCAAGCAAGAGTGATAGACCATCGGCAGCGGGTACGCCAGCCAAGGCAAAATCACTGCCATACAAACCGGCCAGGCCGATTACCGCGTCGTTCAGCCAATCCAGGCCAAACGCCAATACGCCCCAGGACAGAATCCCGGCACCGAAGCCATAAAGCGCGCCCATGTACAGAAAAGGACGACGCACATAGCTGTCTGTGCCGCCGACCAGTTTAATCACTTCTATCTCGGTGCGGCGGTTTTCAATATGAAGACGAATGGTATTGCCTATCACCAAAAGTAATGCAGAAACCAGCAACACCGTCAGGCCGAAGACAAACCGGTCGCCCAGCTTGAGAATCGCCGCCAGACGCTCGACCCAGACTAAATCAAGCTGCGCTTGTTGTACCTTGGGCAGTTCAGCCAGTTTTTGTCTTAATGCTTCAAGGGCGGTCTTGTCGACCTCATTCGGCGTGACCAGTACTACGCCCGGCAGCGGGTTCTGCGGCAGCTCCTTGAGCGCCTCGCCCAGGCCCGATTGCTGCTGGAATTCTTCCAGGGCCTGTTCACGACTGATGTACTCGGCATCCGCCACGCCTGGGATGTTCTTGATCTGCTCGCGCAGGGCCTCGCCTTCATTGGCGCTGGCGTCCAGTTGCAGGTACAGGGAAATCTGCGCCGCGCGCTGCCAGGAACCGCCGAGGCGCTCGACATTATTAAGCAGCAATGACAAACCCATCGGCAGGCTCAAGGCCACGGCCATCACCAGGCAGGTAAAGAAGCTGCCAATCGGCTGCTTGCCCAGGCGGCGCAGGCTGTCCACCAGGCTGGCGCGATGGCTTTCGATCCAGGCGTGCAGCAGGGTGCTGAAGTCCGGACCGTCGTCTTCGTCGCGTTTCTTTTTCTGCGGCTGCGGGTCGGCCGGTTTCGGCGCCACGCGCTCGGAGACTTTAGGGCTACGTGTGGCACTCATACGCCAGCCTCCCCATCACCAATCAGGCGACCGCGTTGCAAGGTCAGCATGCGATGGCGCATGCGCGCGATCAATGCCAGGTCGTGGCTGGCAATCAGCACGCTGGTGCCCAGGCGATTGATGTCTTCAAAAACCCCCATGATTTCTGCAGCCAGGCGCGGATCGAGGTTACCGGTCGGTTCATCCGCCAGCAGCAAGGCCGGGCGATGAACGATGGCGCGGGCAATGCCGACACGCTGTTGCTGGCCGGTGGACAGGTCGCCGGGGTACAGGTCGGTCTTGTCCGACAGCGCCACACGTTCCAGGGCCGAATCCACACGCTTGACGATCTCGGCCTTGGACAGCCCGAGAATCTGCAATGGCAGGGCGATGTTGTTGAACACCGTGCGATCGAACAGCAACTGGTGGTTCTGGAACACGACGCCGATCTGCCGGCGTAGAAATGGAATCTGCGCATTACTGATAGTGGCCAGATCCTGGCCCGCCAGCAGCAACTTGCCGGTGGTGGGACGCTCCATGGCCAGCAGTAGGCGCAGCAAGGTACTTTTGCCGGCGCCGGAATGACCGGTGACAAACAAGAACTCGCCACGGCGTACCCGGAAACTCAGCTCATGCAAGCCCACATGCCCATTGGCATAGCGCTTACCGACCTGTTCGAATCGAATCATGAACGCTCCCGCTCGGCAAACAGTGCCTGGACAAAGGGTTCGGCTTCAAACGTGCGCAGGTCATCAATACCTTCGCCGACACCGATATAACGAATCGGCAGCCCGAATTGTTTGGCCAGGGCGAAAATCACCCCACCCTTGGCCGTGCCATCGAGCTTAGTCAACGCCAGGCCAGTCAGTTGCACCGTCTGGTTGAATTGCTTGGCCTGGCTGATCGCGTTCTGCCCGGTGCCGGCATCCAGCACCAACAACACCTCGTGCGGCGCATCGGCGTCGAGCTTGCCGATGACCCGGCGCACTTTCTTCAATTCTTCCATCAGGTTGTCTTTGGTGTGCAGGCGACCGGCGGTATCGGCAATTAGTACGTCGATGTTACGGGCCTTGGCGGCCTGCACGGCATCGAAGATCACCGAGGCGGAATCGGCGCCGGTGTGCTGGGCGATGACCGGGATCTTGTTGCGCTCGCCCCATACCTGCAATTGCTCCACGGCAGCGGCGCGGAAGGTGTCACCGGCGGCGAGCATGACTTTCTTGCCTTCCAGTTGCAGCTTCTTCGCCAACTTGCCGATAGTGGTGGTCTTGCCGGCGCCGTTGACGCCTACGACCAGGATCACGAACGGCTTGTTCTCGGTGATGACCAGCGGTGCTTCCACCGGCTTGAGCATGGCGGCCAACTCGGCCTGCAATGACTTATAAAGTGCATCGGCATCAGTGAGCTGCTTGCGCGCAACCTTCTGGGTCAAGCTTTGGATAATGACGGCGGTGGCTTCGACGCCCACGTCAGCGGTCAGCAGACGGGTCTCGATATCTTCGAGCAGTTCGTCATCAATGATCTTCTTGCCCAGGAACAGGCTGGCCATGCCTTCGCCGATGCTGGCGCTGGTCTTGCTCAGGCCTTGCTTGAGGCGGGCGAAGAAGCCGGTCTTGCTGGTTTCGGCAGGCGCTTCGACAGGTGCAGGTACCAAGGCAGCCTCGATGACTGCGGGTGCAGCGATCACCACCGGAGCGGGCTCGACTACCAGCGGGGCCGGTTCAGCGACGACGGGTAGCGGCTCGACAGGCTCGACAGGCTCGGCAATGGCAGGAATCGGCGGCGCCACATGCTCGGCCTGTACATCCTCGACCAACGCCACAGGCTCTTCAGCCACCGGCAATGTCGGCCATGGCTTGTGCTCTGGCTCTGGCTCTGGCTCTGGCTCTGGCGCAGCTTCCACCACCGGCTGCAAAACCGACTCGGCGATAGGCAACACGACCGGCGCCGGCGCCTCGACGACGGGCTCGGCCACCCGCTCAATCACCGGCTCACTTTGCAGGAGCGGCTGCGGAGCAGGCTCAGGTTGGACTTGCGGCTGTTCGACGACGGTTTCCTGCGGCTTTTTGCGCAGCCATCCAAACAGGCCTTTTTTCTCGCCAGCCGCAGCTGGGTTCTTCTTGTCGTCGTTGGAACCAAACATGGAGGACGGCTATCTCAAGGTAGCGACGCGCCAAGGTGGCGCCCCGGTAAATAATATTCAATGCGCAACAGACTGTTTTTTAGCCAGCTTGTTCATGCGCAGTATTTTGTGAGGCGTGAATACAGCCTCAACAAATCGATTCAATATAGGACTGAAGCGACAAAATCGGCGAAAAGCGGATGAAAACCGGGGAAACCCACCGATAACTCCATCTTTACGACGACTGGATCCGAAACGATATGACCGCCGCAGTGGCCGTCGCTAATACGGATCAGTATCCTAGCACCTCCTCGCCCGCCGACGCTAAGACCAAGCGGGCAGCCCAACAGGTTTAAAAACGAATGAATGCTCTAGCCCGCCGCGCCGCAGGCCTGCTGCTCAGCACAGTTTGTCTGCCCCTTTCAGCTTTGGCTGCCGATCCTCAACCCACCCACGAATTCACTCTGGACAACGGCCTCAAGGTCGTCGTGCGCGAAGACCATCGCGCCCCGGTGGTGGTATCGCAGGTCTGGTACAAGGTCGGCTCCAGCTACGAAACCCCAGGCCAGACCGGCTTGTCCCACGCCCTGGAACACATGATGTTCAAGGGCAGCTCCAAGACCGGCCCCGGCGAAGCCTCGTTGATCCTGCGCGACCTGGGTGCCGAGGAAAACGCCTTCACCAGCGATGACTACACGGCCTACTACCAAGTACTGGCCCGTGACCGCCTGGGCGTCGCCCTGGAGCTGGAGGCTGATCGCATGGCCACCCTGCGCCTGCCGGCCGACGAGTTCAGCCGCGAGATCGAAGTGATCAAGGAAGAGCGCCGCCTGCGCACCGATGACAACCCGATGTCCAAGGCCTTCGAGCGCTTCAAGGCGATGGCCTATCCGGCCAGTGGCTACCACACGCCGACCATCGGCTGGATGGCTGACCTGGACCGCATGAAGGTCGAGGAACTGCGCCACTGGTACCAATCCTGGTACGTGCCGAACAACGCCACCCTGGTGGTGGTCGGCGACGTGACTCCGGACGAGGTGAAAACCCTGGCCCAGCGTTACTTCGGCCCGATCCCCAAGCGTGACGTGCCACCGGCGAAAAAACCGCTGGAGTTGGCCGAGCCGGGCGAGCGCCTGCTGACCCTGCACGTGCAGACTCAATTGCCGAGCGTCATCCTGGGCTTCAACGTCCCGGGCCTGGCCACCGCCGAAGACAAGCGCTCGGTCAATGCCCTGCGCCTGATCTCGGCCCTGCTCGATGGCGGCTACAGCGCGCGCATCCCAAGCCAGTTGGAACGCGGTGAAGAACTGGTGTCCGGGGCTTCGACCAACTACGACGCCTACACCCGTGGCGACAGCCTGTTCACCCTGAGCGCCACGCCCAACCAGCAGAAAAAGAAAACCGTCGCCCAGGCCGAAGCCGGGCTCTGGCGCCTGCTGGACGAACTCAAGGCCAAGCCACCGACTGCCGAGGAGCTGGAGCGTATCCGCGCCCAGGTCATTGCCGGCGTGGTCTACGAGCGCGACTCCATCACCAGCCAGGCCACGGCCATCGGCTCCCTGGAAACCGTCGGCCTGTCGTGGAAACTCATGGATACCGAACTTGCCGAATTGCAGAGCGTGACGCCCGAGGACATCCAGAAGGCCGCACGCACGTATTTCACCCGCGAACGCCTGAGTGTCGCCCATGTCCTGCCAGAGGAGACCACTCATGAGTAATCGCAAAAACAACCGCCTGGTGCTGCCCGGCCTGATCGTCGTGACCCTGGTGGCAGCGGTCGCGGTGTATATCGGTCGCCCGGACGACTCCGTGGCCAGCCCGGCGCTGGAACAGGCCAAGTCCAGCAAGACCCTGCAATCGCTGGCAGAACTGGACGGCAAGAACCCGACCAACCGCAAGCTCAACGTGCAGACCTGGAACACCGCCGAAGGCGCCAAGGTGTTGTTCGTCGAGGCCCACGAACTGCCGATGTTCGACATGCGCATCCTGTTCGCCGCTGGCAGCAGCCAGGACGGCAACACCCCAGGCCTGGCCCTGCTGACCAACGCCATGCTCAACGAAGGCGTGCCGGGCAAGGATGTGGGGCAGATTGCCGCCGGTTTTGAAGGCCTGGGCGCCGATTTCAGCAACGGTGCCTACCGCGACATGGCGCTGGTCTCGCTGCGCAGCCTCAGTGCCGCCGACAAGCGCGACGCCGCCCTCACGCTGTTTGACCAGGTGATCGGCCAGCCGACCTTCCCTGCCGACTCCCTGGCACGGATCAAGAACCAGTTGCTGGCCGGCTTCGAGTACCAGAAGCAGAACCCGGGCAAGTTGGCGAGCATCGAGCTGTTCAAGCGCCTGTACGGCGATCATCCCTATGCGCACCCGAGCGAAGGCACGCCTGCGAGCGTTCCGGCGATTACCCAGGCGCAGCTGCAAGCATTCCACGCCAAGGCCTACGCTGCTGGCAACGCGGTGATCGCGATGGTCGGCGACCTGTCCCGCGCCGACGCCGAGGCTATGGCGGCCAAGGTGTCCGCATCCCTGCCCAAGGGCCCGGCGCTGGCGAAGATCGCCGAACCGACCGAGCCCAAGGCCGGCCTGGGGCATATCGAGTTTCCATCCAAGCAGACGCATCTGTTGTTCGCACAACTGGGCATCAACCGTGCCGACCCGGACTACGCGGCCCTGTCCCTGGGCAACCAGATCCTGGGTGGCGGTGGTTTTGGCACCCGCCTGATGAGCGAAGTGCGTGAGAAGCGCGGCCTGACTTACGGCGTGTATTCGGGCTTCTCGCCGATGCAGGTACGCGGCCCGTTCATGATCAACCTGCAGACCCGCGCCGAAATGAGCGGCGGCACCTTGCGCCTGGTGGAGCAAGTGCTGGCCGACTACCTCAAGACCGGGCCGACGCAAAAAGAACTGGATGACGCCAAGCGCGAGCTGGCCGGCAGCTTCCCGCTGTCTACCGCGAGCAACGCCGATATCGTCGGGCAACTGGGCGCCATGGGTTTCTACAACCTGCCGCTCAATTACCTGGAAGACTTCATGCAGCAATCCCAGGCCCTGACCGTCGATCAGGTCAAGGCCGCCATGAACAAACACTTGAGTAGCGATAAAATGGTGATTGTGACCGCAGGTCCAACCACCGCGCAAAAGCCACTACCGCCCCCCACTGATAAACCTGCCGAGCAACCGCTCGGGGTTCCGGAGCATTAATGGCCAGTCCATCGCGCCCTAAAAAACCTGTCCATAACGTTCACAACGGTGTGGGCCAACTGCGCATCATTGGCGGCCAATGGCGCAGCCGCAAGCTGAGTTTCCCCGATGTGGTGGGCCTGCGTCCTACACCGGATCGGGTCCGTGAGACCTTGTTCAACTGGCTCGCGCCGTACATCGAAGGGGCCAAGGTGCTTGACCCGTTCGCCGGCAGCGGGGCGTTGTTCCTGGAGTCCCTGTCCCGTGGCGCGGCCCTGGGCCAGGCCCTGGACGCAAGCAACGTGGCAGTGTCCAGCCTGCGCGAACACCTGGGCACCCTGCGCTGCACCACCGGTCATGTACAGACCGCCGATGCCCTGCGCTATCTGGAAACCCAGCCGGCCAGTGCATTCGACGTAGTGTTCCTCGACCCACCGTTCAACCAGAACCTGTTGCCGACGGTCTGCGCGCTGCTGGAAGAGCGCCAATGGTTGGCCGATGACGCCTGGGTCTACACCGAAAGTGAAGCTGCGCCTTCGACCCTTGGCCTGCCGGGCAACTGGCGCCTGCACCGCGAGCAGAAATCCGGGCGGGTGTATTACGCGCTGTGGCAACGTACGGCGTAGGAGCGAGCGTGTCTGCGGGCGGCGTTCCGACGAAGGCCGCCAACGATAACGCAGCGCATCTGATAGAGGTGCGTCGCTTGTTGGTTCTTCGCGAGCAAGCTCGCTCCTACAATGATCGGTGTGTATGACGCCTTCATCCAACCGCTTCAGCCCCGCCTTCGGCCTTGGCAACCCCCATCTGCAAACGCTGTGGGGCCCGCTCTGGCGCGCTACCACCCATCTCGATCGCCAGCGCGAACGCCTGTGGCTGGAGGATGGCGACTTTCTCGACCTCGACTGGCATGGCCCGCATGACCCCCATGCGCCGCTGGTGCTGGTGCTGCACGGGCTGACCGGCTCGTCGAATTCGCCCTACGTCGCAGGCCTGCAAAAAGCCCTGGCCGGTCAGGGCTGGGCCAGCGTTGCGCTGAATTGGCGCGGCTGCTCCGGCGAACCCAATCGGCTGGCCCGCAGTTACCATTCCGGTGCCAGCGAAGACCTGGCGGCCAGCATCGCGCACCTGCGGGCCAAGCGGCCGTTGGCGCCGCTGTATGCCGTGGGCTACTCCCTGGGCGGCAATGTACTGCTCAAGCACTTGGGCGAAACCGGCGACAGCTCTGGCCTGCAAGGGGCGGCGGCGGTATCGGTGCCGTTTCGCCTGGACCAGTGCGCCGACCGCATCGGCCTGGGCTTTTCACGGGTCTATCAGAAGCATTTCATGCGCGAGATGCTCGGCTATATCCGGGCCAAGCAACGCCAATTCCAGCAGGACGGACGCGAAGACGCGCTCAAGACCCTGGCCGACCTGGGCTCGCTGGAGAAGATGCGTACGTTCTGGGACTTTGACGGGCGCGTCACCGCGCCGCTGCATGGCTACCTGAGCGCCGAGGACTATTACCGGCGCGCGTCGAGTCGCTACTTTCTAGGCGCGATTCGCACACCGACGCTGATCATCCAGGCGGCGGACGATCCTTTTGTGTTTGCCCACAGCCTGCCCCAGGCCAGCGAGCTGTCGGACTGCACCGAGTTTGAACTACAGGCCAAGGGCGGGCATGTGGGGTTTGTCGACGGTTCGCTGAAACAGCCTGGCTACTACCTGGAGCGGCGGATCCCGCAATGGCTGCTGTCGCAACTCGGTCAATAATGTAGGAGCTGGCTTGCCAGCTCCTACATTGGATTGGGTTTACAGGCCCGGCAACTCAGTCGCCGGTTGCGATTTGTCGCTGCGGATCATTGATCCACTCACTCCACGACCCCGCATACAGCTTACCCAACGGATAACCCGCCAGGCTCAGGGCAAACAGGTTGTGGCACGCCGTCACACCCGAGCCGCAATACGCCACCAACTCATCCGGCGAACGGTCTTGCAGCTTCTGGGCAAACCGCTGCTTGAGCTGCTCCACCGGCAAGAAACGCCCATCACTGCCCAGGTTCTCGTTGAACGCCGCACATTGCGCCCCGGGAATGTGCCCGGCAATCGGATCAATCGGCTCCACCTCGCCGCGAAAACGCGGCAAGGCGCGGGCATCGATCAGGGTCAGGCCTGGCTGGCCCAGGCGTTTTTGCAGGTGTTCGGCATCCAGCAACAGGTGGTTGTCCGGGCTGCCGACGAAGGTTCCAGGCTCGATCTTCGGGGCATCCAGGCTCAAGGGGAAACCTGCGTTGTGCCAGGCCTTCAGCCCGCCATCAAGGATCGACACGCCGTCGCGCTTGCCCAACCACGCCAGCAGCCACCAGGCACGGGCGGCATACGCGCCTGGGCCGTCGTCATACAGCACGATCTCGCTGTCGGCATGGATGCCCCAGGCCTGCAACTGCCGGATCAGTGCCTGGGGCGTCGGCAGTGGATGGCGCCCGGTCACGCCCTTGGTCACCGGCCCGCTGAGGTGGCGTTCCAAGTCAGCATACTGCGCACCTTCGATATGCCCTTCGGCATAGCTGCAACGCCCGTAGTCCGGGTCTTCCAGGGCAAAACGGCAATCGAGGATGACTAAGCCTGCATGCTTCTGGCGTTCGGCCAGTTGTGGCGGGCTGATCAGTTGCGCAAGCGGCATGACGGACTCCTGGAAATACGTTTAGGAAAGGGCTTACTTCACTTCTTCCAGTGCCTGATTCAACGGCACGTAAAACTCCTTGAACAACCCGTCCACGGCCTCTTTAGCCTGCGGCGTGATAAACCCGGCCTCCAGCACCAGCACCTGATACACCCCGCGCTTGATCGCCTCGGCACTCAGGTGCGTGGAGTTTTCATTGGTGGTACACAAAAAACGTACCCAGGAGGTCAGGATGATCCAGGCATTGAGGGTCAGGGCTTCGGTCTGCACCGGGTCCATATTCAGGATTCCGGCCTCGACAAACCCCCGGTAAATCGCGCCGCCCTGAATTAGGCAGCGCTGGGAGAAACGCCGGTAGCCCGTAGCCAGTTCCGGGTCGCTCTCCAGCAAATGCTCAAGGTCACGATGTAAAAAGCGATAGCGCCACATACCGGCCAGCACCGCCTGCAGATAGAAGCGCTTGTCTTCGACCACCATTGCACGCCCCTGTGGCGGGCGCAGGAAGCTGTCCACCAAGGCTTCGTACTCGCGAAACAGCACCGCGATAATCGCCTGCTTGTTCGGGAAGTGGTAGTACAGGTTGCCCGGGGATATTTCCATGTGGGCGGCAATGTGATTGGTGCTGATGCTGCGCTCGCCCTGCTGGTTGAACAGCTCCAGGCTGGTTTGCACAATGCGTTCGCTGGTTTTTACTCGTGGTGCCATGGGGTATCGGCTTCTTGAATCCTGATGCAAACATCTTACGGTCTATCCCTGCCAGGATAAAACTGCATGTTGCTGCGAAGGCATTTGACAAAATAGAGTAATGACTCTAAAAACGCAGTTATACCAATAACAATCAGGAACTGCGCCATGCCTGCCAACGTTGCCTACCTGCAAGATTCCCAGGCGCTGGACCAACTCCAGGACCTGTTTGACGCCCAACGGCGCGCCTACGCAGGTAACCCGATGCCGTCGGCGGCGCAGCGCCAGCAGTGGCTCAAGGCCTTGCGTGACCTGCTCAGCGACGAGCGCCAGGCGCTGATCGAGGCCATCAGCAGTGACTTCAGCCATCGCAGCGCCGATGAAACCCTGTTCGCCGAACTGATGCCCAGCCTGCACGGCATTCACTACGCCAGCAAACACCTCAAGGGCTGGATGAAACCGTCGCGCCGCGCTGTAGGTATAGCCTTCCAGCCGGCGTCTGCCAAAGTTATCTATCAACCGCTGGGGGTCATCGGGGTGATCGTGCCCTGGAACTACCCGTTGTATCTGGCCATCGGCCCGTTGGTCGGTGCGTTGGCGGCGGGCAACCGGGTGATGCTCAAGCTCAGCGAGTCCACCCCGGCCACCGGTCAATTGCTCAAGACCCTGCTGGCGAAAATCTTCCCCGAAGACCTGGTATGCGTGGTGCTCGGCGAAGCGGAAGTGGGCATGGCGTTTTCCAAACTGCCTTTCGACCACCTGCTGTTCACTGGCGCTACCAGCATCGGCAAGCATGTGATGCGCGCCGCCGCCGAGAACCTGACCCCGGTCACCCTGGAACTGGGCGGCAAATCCCCGGCCATTGTCTCGGCGGATGTACCGCTCAAGGACGCCGCCGAACGAATCGCGTTCGGCAAGGCACTGAATGCCGGACAAACCTGTGTGGCGCCGGACTACGTGCTGGTTCCAGAGGACCGGGTAGAGGGCTTCGTCGAAGCCTACACCCAGGCGGTACGTGGGTTTTATCCGACACTGACCGATAACCCGGACTACACCGCCATCATCAACGAGCGACAACTCGCCCGGCTCAATGCCTACGTCAAGGACGCCACCGACAAGGGCGCGACCCTGGTGCCGCTCTACGACCAGGGCCAAGCCCGGCGCATGGCCCATAGCCTGCTGCTGAATGTCAGCGATGAGATGACCGTGATGCAGGACGAGATTTTCGGCCCGGTGCTGCCCGTCGTGCCCTATCGCGGGATCGACCAGGCCTTTGCCTACATCAACCAACGCCCTCGCCCACTGGCGCTGTATTACTTCGGCTACAACAAGGCCGAACAGAATCGCGTACTCCACGAAACCCATTCCGGCGGCGTGTGCTTGAACGACACCCTGCTGCATGTGGCCCAGGACGACCTGCCGTTCGGCGGCATCGGCCCGTCGGGCATGGGCCACTACCATGGCCATGAAGGCTTCCTCACCTTCAGCAAGGCCAAGGGCGTACTGATCAAGCAGCGCCTGAACGCGGCGAAGCTGATTTACCCGCCGTATGGCAAAGCCATCCAGAAACTGATCCAGAAGCTGTTCGTGCGCTAAAACCGTTATCACCGGGACAACAATAAAAATGAACCCTAGCCTGACTGAATCACCCGCGCTGTCGCGGCGCGGCGTCTTGAAAATCGGCCTGTGCGCCAGCGCTTTCCTGGCGACCGCCGGCCTTGGCGCCAGCCTCAGCGGCTGCTCCAGCAGCACCCCCGCCAGCGGCTTTGCCATGTTGCGCAACAGCGACCTGCCGTTTCTGCGCGCGGTAATCCCGGTGTTGCTGGAAGGGGCGGCCAGCGCTGAGGTCGTGACCGCAGGGATTGAAGACACGCTGAAAAAACTCGATTACAGCCTGCAACACCTGTCGCCGGAGATGTTCAAGCTGACCCAGCAGTTGTTCGACGTGCTGGGCATGGCGGTTACCCGTGGCCCGCTCACCGGCGTCTGGGGCAGTTGGGAAAACGCCAGCAGCGAGCAGATTCGCAACTTCCTGCATCGCTGGGAAAACAGCTTCCTCAACCTGCTGCGCATGGGCCACGGCTCGCTGCTCAAGTTGGTGATCATGGCCTGGTATTTCCGGCCTGGGTCCTGGGCCCATTGCGGGTACCCCGGGCCGCCGAAGATCTGACCGTGATAGCTCCTACACGTCATGACCGCTGATAAAAATAAGAGAACAAGCTGATGCCCGTACCTGATGTGTTCCGCGATGGCATGGCCCGCGGCTGGAAAACCCACAATGGCGCCGCCCTTGACCAGGACCTGACCCTGGAGGCCGATGTCGCAATCATCGGCAGCGGCGCGGGCGGTGGCACCACCGCCGAAATCCTCAGCGCAGCGGGCTACAAGGTGCTGCTGATCGAAGAAGGCCCGCTCAAGACCAGCAGCGACTTCAAGCTGCTGGAAGACGAGGCCTACGCCAGCCTGTATCAGGAAGGCATCGGGCGCATGAGCAAGGACGGCGCCATCACCATCCTGCAGGGCCGCGCGGTGGGTGGCACCACGCTGATCAACTGGACGTCGAGTTTTCGCACACCCGACCCGACGTTGTCCCACTGGGCCAGCGAGTACGCGGTCGCGGGTCACAGCAGCGCCGAGATGGCGCCGTGGTTTGAAAAGATGGAGCAACGCCTGGGCATCGCACCCTGGGCCCTGCCACCCAACCCCAACAATGATGTGATCCGCAAAGGCTGCGAAAAGCTCGGCTACAGCTGGCACGTGATCCCACGCAACGTGCGCGGCTGCTTCAACCTGGGCTATTGCGGCATGGGCTGCCCGGTCAACGCCAAGCAATCGATGCTGGTGACCACCATTCCCTCGACCCTGGAGCAAGGCGGCGAGCTGCTGTACCTGGCCCGCGCCGAGCGCCTGAAATTCAGCGGCGACACCATCACCAGCCTCGAATGCGTGGCCATGGACGCACGCTGCGTAGCGCCTACCGGCCGCAAGATCACGGTCAAGGCCAAGCATTACGTGCTGGCCGGCGGCGGTATCAACAGCCCGGCGCTGCTGATGCGCTCCGACGCGCCCGACCCGCATGCACGCCTGGGTAAGCGCACCTTCCTGCATCTGGTGAATTTTTCCGCAGGGCTGTTCGACGAGGTGATCAACCCGTTCTATGGCGCGCCACAGTCGATTTACTCCGACCACTTCCAATGGCAGGACGGCACCACCGGTAAAATGTCCTACAAGCTTGAAGCGCCGCCCTTGCACCCGGCCCTGGCCAGTACGTTGTTCGGTGGTTATGGCACGCAGAACGCTCTGGACATGAGCCAGTTGCCCAAGACCCATGCGATGCTCGCGTTGCTGCGGGACGGGTTCCACCCTGATAGCCAGGGCGGCAGCGTCGGCCTGCGGGGCGATGGCACGCCGGTACTCGACTATGAGGTCTCGCCCTATGCCTGGGATGGCCTGCGCCGGGCCTTCCACAGCATGGCCGAAATCCAGTTTGCCGCCGGTGCCAAGTCGGTCAAGCCGCTGCACCATGACGCACGGTACGTCAGCACACTGGCCGAAGCCCGCAGCCTGATTGACGGCCTGAACCTGGAACTGCACCGCACTTGCCTGGGCAGCGCCCACGTGATGGGCGGTTGCGCCATGGGTGAAGAGGCGAAAAACGCCGTGACCGACAGCCTCGGAAGGCATCACCAGTTGCGTAACCTGTCGATCCACGATGGTTCATTGTTCCCCACCAGCATCGGCGCCAACCCACAACTGTCGGTGTATGGCCTGACCGCGCAACTGGCGACGGCACTGGCCGAACGCCTGAAAACAGCATGAAAAACCGATGATGGCCCCCTGTAGGAGCGAGCTTGCTCGCGAAGAACCCATAGGCACCGCGGGCTATCTGATAGCGCTGCGTTATCGTTGACGTTCTTCGCGAGCAAGCTCGCGCCTACAGGGGGTTCATAGGGGTATTCGCGGTGTCTATAGTGCTTTCTTCTGAATAAGTTGACTTGGCCGACCGGGATGGCTGCGATACCATCCGGTTCCCCAACGGACTCCGCCAGGACGACGCGATGAACCGAGTGTTGTACCCAGGTACCTTCGACCCGATTACCAAAGGCCATGGCGATCTGGTCGAACGCGCCTCGCGCTTGTTCGACCATGTGATCATCGCGGTCGCTGCCAGCCCCAAGAAAAACCCGCTGTTTCCCCTGGAACAGCGCGTGGAACTGGCGCGCGAGGTCACCAAGCACCTGCCGAACGTTGAAGTAGTGGGCTTTTCGACACTGCTGGCGCACTTCGCCAAGGAACAGAACGCCAATGTGTTCCTGCGCGGCCTGCGCGCAGTGTCGGACTTCGAATACGAATTCCAACTGGCCAATATGAACCGCCAACTGGCACCGGACGTCGAGAGCCTGTTTCTCACACCGTCGGAGCGTTATTCGTTCATTTCCTCGACATTGGTCCGGGAAATTGCGGCATTGGGCGGTGATATCACCAAGTTTGTGCACCCTGCGGTCGCCGACGCCCTGACCCTACGCTTCAAGAAGTAAGACCGCTTGATCGGCGCCTGCTCGCACTGCGGGCGCCAATGCGGCACAATTGCGCGCATTAGTTTTCAGATGCCTTGGCTCAAGTGCCCTGGCAGGAGTTTCCATGTCCCTGATCATCACCGACGATTGCATCAACTGCGACGTCTGCGAACCCGAGTGCCCGAACGCTGCCATTTCCCAGGGTGAAGAGATCTACGTGATCGACCCCAACCTGTGCACCCAGTGTGTCGGCCACTATGACGAGCCCCAGTGCCAGCAAGTGTGCCCGGTCGATTGCATTCCGCTGGATGAAGCCCGTCCGGAAACAGAAGAGCAGTTGATGGAGAAGTACCGCTTGATTACCGGCAAGGCCTGAAACCTTGTGGTGGCTGGGCGGGCCTTATCGCAGGCAAGCCAGCTCCCATTTGAAGGTATTCACACATCAAAATGTGGGAGCGGGCTTGCCCGCGATGACGGCAACCGCCCTCACACAAAGTCAGCTCTGGCATTTTGGGCAAAACACACTCGCCCGCTGCCCCAGCATCACATTACGCAACTCACTCCCGCAGACCTTGCACGCCTCGGCCCCGCGCCCGTAGACAAACAACTCCTGCTGGAAATACCCCGGCTGCCCGTCGCCGCCAATAAAATCACGCAAGGTTGTACCGCCACGCTCGATGGCAGCCGCAAGAATGCGTTTGATCTCAATCGCCAGCTTCAAATATCGCCCACGAGAAATGCCCTTGGCCTCCCGGCGCGGGTCGATCCCGGCGGCAAACAACGCCTCGGTCGCGTAGATATTGCCCACGCCCACCACCACCGCGTTGTCCATGATGAACGGCTTGACCGCCATGGAGCGCCCACGGGACAGCTGGAACAGGCGCTCGCCATCAAACAGGTCAGTCAACGGCTCTGGCCCCAGGCGCAGCAGCAGTGCGTGGTTATGCGGATCCTGGCTCCAGAGCATCGCGCCAAAGCGCCGTGGGTCGGTGTAGCGCAGGGCCAGGCCTGACTCCAGTTCGATGTCCACATGTTCATGCTTGGCCGCCGGCAGGCCGACTTCCACCAGGCGCAGGTTGCCCGACATGCCCAAGTGGCTGATCAAGGTGCCGACTTCGGCATTGATCAGCAGATACTTGGCGCGACGCTCCACCAGCACGATGCGCTGCCCGGACAGGCGTACGTCCAGGTCCTCGGGAATCGGCCAACGCAGGCGGCGCTCACGCACGATCACCCGGCTGACCCGCTGGCCTTCCAGGTGCGGCGCGATCCCGCGCCGGGTGGTTTCGACTTCTGGCAGCTCAGGCATATTCGTCTCGCGATAGAAAGGTTAGTGCGCGCCCAATTCGCGGATCGACAACTTCAGGTTCTCGAAGTCGTAATCCGACAGGCCCACGTAATCCAGCACCAGATGGCCGACGCTCTCCCATTCATGGTCCACCGTCTGGTTGCCCAGAACCCGATAGGACGCGCAGATATGCTCGGCCATCTTCAGGATCGCCAGCAGGTTTTTCAGTGGGCTGTTGCGCGCCGACTCATCGCTGAAAATCGCCAGGGCATTGTGGTGGTTGGCGATGGCGTTGGTCACATGCTCCGGCAGGCGCCAGGACTTGGCGGTGTAGTAGCCCACCACCGCATGGTTGGTGTGGAACGCGCGGTTCTCGGTATCGACCACCCGGCAGTCGGGGCCCGCTTTGGCGTAGGACTCTTCCAGCACGTTCATATAGTCCGGGAAGCGCTTGAGCATCAGCGGCACGCCACAATCGTGGAACAGGCCCAGGGCGTAGGCTTCATCCACCGCCTGGGAGCCGGTGCGCTTGGCCAGGGTCAGGCAGGTCATTGCCACATCCTGGGCGGTGTCCCAGAACCGGTTGAGGGTGACGATGGTGTCGTCACTCATCTCGCCCTTGATCGACTGGGCATTGATCAGGTTGACGATGGAACGGCTGCCCAGCAGGTTGACCGCCCGCTGGATCGAGGCAATCTTGTTGCTCAGGCCGTAATACGGCGAATTGACGATTTTCAGCAACGAACCGGACAGGCCGGGGTCCTGGGAGATCAACCGAGCGATCACTTCCAGGTCCGGATCGGGCATGTATTGCTCCATCTGCAAATCCACCATGATTTGCGGTTGAGGCGGCACGCTGATGCCTTGCAGGGCCTGTTGGATCTGTTCGGCGGAAAGCTCTTGGGACATAAGTACACACTCTGGGCTAGGCGGCGATTCTAACCTCTATCTCGGTCTTTTGTGGGAGCTGGCTTGCCTGCGATAGCATCAACGCCGTACGTCAGATACACCGCGCCGTCTGCATCGCAGGCAAGCCAGCTCCCACATGAACGGATGCGCAAAGGGTATACTCCCGCTCTTTTTTCCGGAGCGACGTCATGTCCCTGCCAAGCCTGCGCCTCAAAGCCAACGCCGATCGCCGTTTGCGCAACGGCCACCTGTGGGTCTACAGCAACGAAATCGACGTGGCCGCCACCCCACTCCACGGCTTCCAGGCAGGCGACCAGGCTATTCTGGAAGCGGCTGGCGGCAAGACCCTGGGCATCGTGGCCATGAGCCCGAACAACCTGATCTGCGCGCGCCTGCTGTCGCGCGACATCAAGCTGCCTTTGGACAAGTCGCTGCTGGTGCACCGCCTGAACGTCGCCCTGTCCCTGCGCGACCGCCTGTTCGACAAGCCGTTCTACCGCCTGGTCTACGGCGATTCCGACCTGTTGCCAGGCCTGGTAGTCGACCGTTTCGGCGACATCCTGGTGGTGCAGATCGCTTCGGCGACCATGGAAGCCCATAAAGAAGACGTGATCGCCGCACTGACCCAAGTGCTCAAGCCCAGCGGCATCCTGTTCAAGAACGACTCCGCCGCGCGTGATGCCGAAGGCCTCAACCGCTACGTCGAAACCGTGTTCGGCCTGGTGCCGGAGTGGGTCGCTCTCGAAGAAAACGGCGTGAAGTTCGAAGCCCCGGTGATCCAGGGCCAGAAGACCGGCTGGTTCTACGACCACCGCATGAACCGCGCACGCCTGGCCCCGTATGCCAAAGGCAAACGCGTCCTCGACCTGTACAGCTACATCGGCGGTTGGGGCGTGCAAGCTGCAACGTTCGGCGCCAGTGAAGTGTTCTGCGTCGACGCCTCGGCCTTCGCCCTCGACGGCGTCGAGCGCAACGCCGCGCTGAACGGCGTCGCGGAGAAGATGACCTGCATCGAAGGCGACGTCTTTGAAGCGTTGAAAGAACTGAAAGCCAGCGAAGAACGCTTCGACGTGATCGTCGCCGACCCACCGGCCTTCATCAAACGTAAAAAAGACATGAAGAACGGAGAAGGCGCCTACCGCCGCCTCAACGAGCAAGCCATGCGCCTGCTCAGCAAGGACGGCATCCTCGTCAGCGCCTCGTGCTCCATGCACCTGCCGGAAGACGACCTGCAAAACATCCTGCTGACCAGCGCCCGCCACCTGGACCGCAACATCCAGATGCTGGAGCGTGGCGGCCAGGGCCCGGACCACCCGGTGCACCCGGCGATTGTCGAGACGCGTTACATCAAGAGCATCACCTGCCGGTTGTTGCCCAATAGCTAAGGCTTCACCCACCCCTGTAGGAGCGAGCTTGCTCGCGAAAAACGCATAGACGACGCGGGCTACCTGATAGCGCTGCGTCATCGTTGACGTTCTTCGCGAGCAAGCTCGCTCCTACAAGTAAAAGTGCGTCATATCCAGATCGCATCCCATAGCGGGTACTGACCAATGTGCTCGACCAAACCAGCACGCAAAGGATTCGCGACGATATAGCGGGCCATAGCTTTCAAGTCCTCCTCACGACGCAATGCCCGATCGAAATAGCCTTTTTGCCAAAGCGTCCCGTAGGAACTCCTCGCACTGTTGATCGCGCGAGCACTTCGCGACTTGGTGATTCGCATCAACCTTGGCAAGTCGCCATTGTGCAATTCGACCAGCCAGTGAAAATGGTCAGGCATGACGACCCAGGCCAGCGAGGTCGCCTCACCGTCTTCCTGAGCTTTCCTGAATTCGCTGACGAGCAGGCGACCCGTGCGCCAGTCCTGAAAAATTATTTGTCGTTGGTAGGTAACAGCCGTGATCAGGTACACGCGGCCCGATTCTGAATAGCGCCCGATGCGTAGCCGATGGGCATTTTGTTGCGTGGACATTCCGTCGTTCTCTTCTGTGATTGGAAGATCAACGGTAGGAGGCACAACATCTAAAGGCCTTTAAACAGTGGTTCTGAATATGTCTTGACTGTGTAGGAGCGAGCTTGCTCGCGAAGAACGCCAACGATAACGCAGCGCCCCCAGGCAATCTGCGTCGCCGATGGGTTTTTCGCGAGCAAGCTCGCTCCTACAGGAAGACGGTGTAGAATCGACCCTATTCATCGCCAGTCATCCCCCGGCGGGTTTATGAGCTCAAGGCCAATGCGCACGGCGATCCCGTCACGTTTGCGGCAACTTCCGGACACCAGTGCCATTTTTCGGGTGTTCCAGACGTCAATAGAAGCTCACTCCCCTTTTGATTCCTGATTAGCCGCCCGGAGTGCTCCATGCCAGATTACCGCTCGAAAACATCCACCCACGGCCGCAACATGGCCGGCGCGCGCGCACTGTGGCGTGCCACGGGGATGAAAGATGACGACTTCAAGAAGCCGATCATCGCGATTGCCAACTCGTTTACCCAGTTCGTACCGGGCCACGTCCACCTCAAGGACCTGGGCCAACTGGTCGCCCGCGAGATCGAACGTGCTGGCGGCGTGGCCAAGGAATTCAACACCATTGCCGTGGACGACGGCATCGCCATGGGCCATGACGGCATGCTGTATTCCCTGCCGAGCCGCGAGATCATCGCCGACTCCGTGGAGTACATGGTCAACGCCCACTGCGCCGACGCCATCGTGTGCATCTCCAACTGCGACAAGATCACCCCCGGCATGCTGATGGCCTCCCTGCGCCTGAACATCCCGGTGATCTTCGTCTCTGGCGGCCCGATGGAAGCCGGCAAGACCAAACTCGCCTCCCACGGCCTCGACCTGGTGGACGCCATGGTCATCGCCGCCGATTCCAGCGCTTCTGACGAGAAGGTCGCGGAATACGAGCGCAGCGCTTGCCCAACCTGCGGTTCGTGCTCCGGCATGTTCACCGCCAACTCGATGAACTGCCTGGTGGAAGCCCTGGGCCTGGCGTTGCCGGGCAACGGTTCTACACTGGCGACCCACAGCGACCGCGAGCAATTATTCCTGCAGGCCGGTCGCACCATCGTCGAGTTGTGCAAGCGTTACTACACCGAGAACGATGAGTCGGTATTGCCGCGCAATATCGCCAACTTCAAGGCGTTCGAAAACGCCATGACCCTGGATATCGCCATGGGCGGTTCCACCAACACCATCCTGCACTTGCTGGCCGCAGCGCAAGAAGCCGAGATCGATTTCGACCTGCGCGATATCGACCGCCTGTCCCGGCATGTACCCCAGCTGTGCAAAGTCGCGCCGAACATCCAGAAGTACCACATGGAAGACGTGCACCGTGCCGGCGGGATCTTCTCGATCTTAGGTTCCCTGGCCCGTGGCGGCCTGCTGCACACCGACCTGCCGACCGTGCACAGCAAGTCCCTGGCCGAAGGCATCGCCAAATGGGACATCACCCAGACTGACGACGAAGCCGTGCACACCTTCTTCAAGGCCGGCCCTGCCGGGATCCCGACCCAGACGGCGTTCAGCCAGTCGACCCGTTGGGAAACCCTGGATGACGACCGTGAAAACGGCTGCATCCGTAGCGTCGAGCATGCCTACTCGCAAGAAGGCGGCCTGGCCGTGCTGTACGGCAACATCGCCCTCGACGGCTGCGTGGTGAAAACCGCCGGCGTGGACGAGTCGATCCATGTGTTCGAAGGTCGCGCCAAGATCTACGAAAGCCAGGACAGCTCGGTACGCGGCATCCTCGCCGACGAAGTGAAAGAAGGCGACATCGTGATCATCCGCTACGAAGGCCCGAAAGGCGGCCCGGGTATGCAGGAAATGCTCTACCCGACGTCGTACCTCAAGTCCAAGGGCCTGGGCAAAGCCTGTGCGCTGCTGACCGACGGTCGCTTCTCCGGCGGTACTTCGGGCCTGTCCATCGGCCACGCTTCGCCAGAAGCCGCTGCCGGCGGCGCGATTGGCCTGGTGCAAGATGGCGACAAGGTGCTGATCGACATTCCAAACCGTTCGATCAACCTGTTGGTCAGCGATGAAGAACTGGCCGCACGCCGGGTCGAGCAGGACAAGAAAGGCTGGAAACCGGTGGAGAAGCGTCCGCGCAAAGTCACCACCGCGCTGAAGGCTTACGCGCTGCTGGCCACCAGTGCCGACAAGGGTGCGGTACGTAACAAGGCCATGCTCGACGGTCTGTAAGTCCCGCCCATAAAAATGCCCCGCCAGGTGCGGGGCATTTTTTTGCCTGCCTGAATCGCCAAGCCACAGGAGATCAAATGTGGGAGCTGGCTTGCCTGCGATGCGGACACCACGGCGTACCTGATACACCGCGTCGATGCCATCGCTGGCAAGCCAGCTCCTACAGGGTTATTGGATTTCGTCGGGCTTGACGATCACCCAGTTCTTGTCCGCCGTCACCGGCAAGCCTTCCTTGGCCTGGGCCGCAGCGTGTTTGGCGATCATGCCGTTCATTTGCGTCATGTACTTGTCCTTGCGGTTGATCCACAAGTGAATGCCGCCCTTGGCCACGTCCACATCGTGAAACAGCATGTAGCCGTCGCTGGTAGGGGTGTCGCCGCCAACCAGTACCGGCTTTTTCCATTCATCGATGTAGGTGAGGATCGCCGCGTGCTTGCCGGCCATCCAGGTCGCCGGGGTCCACAGGTACGGGGTCAGTTCCAGGCCGAGGTTGGCCTTTTCGTCATACTTGCCGGCCGTGACTTGCTTGCGTGCGGTGGTCAGCTCGCCAGTCTTGCGGTCCTTGAGCAGCAGGCTGACGCCAATCACGTTCTGCGGTTTCACGTTGTAGCCGTACTTGGGATCGGACGCGACCATGCGCACCAGCTCTTCAGAGGCCGCCGTCATCACGTACACGTCGATGCCGTTTTCCATCAGCTTGTTGTACAGCTCGGTCTGGCCGGTGAAGATTTTCGGTGGCTGCACCTCCATGTTCTTCACCACATCGCCTTCGAAGTAGGTGACCGGTACCGGCTTGCCGGAGGCCATCAGCTCATCGACGTAGCCCTTGAGCTCCTTGAGGGTGAAGCCAGCGAACACCTGGGCGACCCACGGATAGCAGACCATGTCGTCCACTTCACACAGGCGATAGTAGTAACTGAACAGACTTTCCTTATGATCGGCGGTGTCTTTGAACGGCATAAGCTTGAGCGACGGGTCGAGACTGTCACGCGTGATCAGGCCCTTGTTCTCCATGTACGGCAGCAGCGATTCTTCGAGGTCGAAGCGGTAGCTGGTGTTGTCCATGTCGAACACCGCGTAGTTACCCTTGTTGGCGTTGGCGGCGATCATCTCATTCAGTTGCTTGGCGGCGGGTGCGGGCCAGTGTTTCAACTCGGTGGCGGCCATGACCTGGCTGGCAAGCCCCAGGCATAGCGCGGCGGCAAACAGTCTCGGCGCGAGCTTCATGTGCGTTTTCTCCCTGAGTGAAAGGCATAAACGCTAACAAATCTGTATGACAACGCCCGCTACACGCACGACCGACGGCGTCCTGATCCCGCCACCCACGTACACAGGAACGTCAACGCCTTATTCCAAAAACGACAGTCGCCATTCCATAACGGTATTAAATCAATATATTTCAAGCTGTTAGGATTTCCGGTTCGCAGTCGCACGCTCATGCGATTGGCAGTCCTTTACCTGGAGCTTCAATGAATCTGCCGCTGATTCTCAACCTGCTGGTGTTCCTCGCATTATTGCTGGGCCTGGCACAAACCCGACGTACTCACTGGAGCCTGGCCAAGAAGGTGTTGTTCGCCTTGGTCCTGGGCGTTGCCTTCGGCGTGGCCCTGCACACGATCTACGGCGCTGGCCACCCGGTACTCAAGGCCTCGATCGGCTGGTTCGACCTGGTCGGCAATGGTTATGTGCAACTGTTGCAGATGATCGTGATCCCGCTGGTGTTCGCCTCGATCCTCAGCGCCGTGGCCCGCCTGCACAACGCCGCGTCCCTGGGCAAGATCAGCTTCCTGACCATCGGCACGCTGCTGTTCACCACCGCCATTGCGGCGCTGATCGGTATCGGCCTGACCAACCTGTTCGGCCTTACCGCCGAAGGCCTGGTGGCCGGCACCCAGGAACTGGCGCGCCTGCAAGTGATCCAGAGTGACTACGCGGGCAAGGTCGCCGACCTGAATATCCCGCAGTTGCTGCTGTCGTTCATCCCGCAGAACCCGTTTGCCGACCTGGCCCGGGCCAAGCCGACATCGATTATCAGTGTGGTGATCTTCGCCGCGTTCCTGGGCGTTGCCGCGTTGCAACTGCTCAAGGATGACGTGGAAAAAGGCCAGAAAGTGCTGAACGCCATCGATACCCTGCAAGCCTGGGTGATGCGCCTGGTGCGCCTGGTCATGAAGCTGACCCCCTACGGCGTGCTGGCGTTGATGACCAAAGTGGTCGCCAGCTCCAACCTGCAAGACATCATCAAGCTCGGCAGCTTCGTGCTGGTGTCCTACCTGGCGCTAGGGCTGATGTTTGTAGTCCACGGCCTGTTGCTGTCGCTGGCCGGGATCAACCCGCTGCGCTTCTTCCGCAAGGTGTGGCCGGTGCTGACCTTCGCGTTTACCAGTCGCTCCAGCGCAGCAAGCATCCCATTGAGCATCGAAGCGCAAACCCGTCGCCTGGGCATCCCGCAGTCCATCGCCAGCTTTGCTGCTTCGTTTGGCGCGACGATTGGCCAGAACGGTTGCGCCGGTCTGTATCCGGCGATGTTGGCGGTGATGGTGGCGCCGACCGTGGGCATCAACCCGCTCGACCCATTGTGGATCGCAACATTGGTGGCGATTGTGACCTTGAGCTCGGCCGGTGTGGCAGGCGTGGGCGGCGGTGCGACGTTTGCCGCGCTGATCGTGCTGCCAGCGATGGGCTTGCCGGTGGCGTTGGTGGCGTTGCTGATTTCCGTAGAGCCGCTGATCGACATGGGCCGTACGGCGTTGAACGTCAATGGCTCGATGACGGCGGGGGCGATTACCAGCCAGATCATGCAGCAGACGGATAAAGAATTGCTCAATGCCGATGAGCATCCGGAACTAGCACAGGCATAACTCTGTAGGAGCGAGCTTGCTCGCGAAGACTGTTAACGATGACGCGGGCATACTGAATGGCCGTGTCGCTCTCAGGTTCTTCGCGAGCAAGCTCGCTCCTACAGTTAGGCTTTTTCCCAGACTTCGAAGTTGTAGGCCGGCTTGTCGCCTTCTGCCGGATTCCGCACATTCGACACCAGCTTCCACTGGTTCAAGTCAAACGCCGGAAACCACGCATCCCCCTCCGGGCTCAACGCAACCCGCGTCAGATACAGGCGATCCGCCTGCTCCAGCCCTTGCGCATACAATTGCGCGCCGCCGATCAGCATCAGCTCATCCACGCCCTGCTCCAACGCCCAGGCCTCGGCCCGCGCAACGGCTGCATCCAGTGAAGGAAAAACTTCCGCACCTTCGAGCATCAGATCGGTCTGACGACTGACCACAATGTTCAAGCGGCCCGGCAACGGTCGCCCCAGGGAATCCCAGGTCTTGCGCCCCATGATGATCGGCTTGCCCAGGGTGGTGGCCTTGAAATATTTGAAATCCCCCGGCAAATGCCAGGGCATGCTGTTGTCGACGCCGATCACGCGGTTTTCACCGAGGGCTGCGATCAGGCTTAAAGGGAGAGTTTTTTTCATGACGACGAGAATACCAGAGGCGCGGGCCAGGGGTTATGCTCCAGGCTCACTGACACAACAGGACGGCGCGTGACTGCACTGAACCCCCTGCAAAAACTCTGGCTGACGGAAACCGTGCGCCTGCGTGAAGAACACGCAGGCGCCCTGGAGGACCAGGAAGCCAATCGCCTGGCCCGCAGTAGCGGCGGCGACCTGCCGACACGCATTCAAAACCGTGCCCTATGGCTGGCCGAGCGCGACGGCCTGAGCGCCGCCCTGCACCATTGGCTGCAAGGTGCGCGCCTGGCGCTGATCGTGCTGATGGTGCTGGCCGTCGTCAGCGGCGCCGGCCTGGCCTTCGCCGCACTGGGCAACGGCCTGACCCCGGTCAATGTGTTCTGGGCCCTGGGCAGCCTGCTGGGCTTGAACCTGATCCTGCTGCTGAGCTGGGCCCTGGGCCTGCTGTTTGCCGGCGAGCACAGCGCCAGCCTCGGCCGCCTGTGGTTGTGGCTCAGCGAAAAACTCGCCCGCGATGCCAAGGCCGCGCAACTGGCGCCGGCGTTGTTGTTGCTGCTGCAACGCCACAAGCTCAACCGTTGGGCGGTCGGCGTGCTGGTCAATGGCCTGTGGCTGCTGGCGCTGTGCAGCGCGCTGGTGATCCTGCTGACCTTGATGGCCACCCGGCGCTACGGCTTTGTCTGGGAAACCACCATTCTCGGCGCCGACACCTTTGTCAGCGTGACCCAGGCCCTGGGCAGCCTGCCCGCCCTGCTCGGTTTCAGCGTGCCGACGGTGGAAATGATCCGCGCCAGCGGCGACTCTGCACTCAATATCGAAAGCGCCCGCCAGGCCTGGGCTGCCTGGCTGGTGGGCGTATTGCTGGTCTATGGCCTGCTGCCCCGGCTGATCCTCGCCCTGCTCTGCCTATGGCGCTGGCAACGTGGGCGTGCCGCCTTGCGCCTGGACCTCAACCTGCCCGGCTACAGCGCGTTGCGTGAAGCCTTGATGCCCAGCAGCGAACGCCTCGGTGTGAACGATGCGGCTCCAGAACAGTTGCACCCAGTCAGCGGCGGGGCCAGCGAGTTGCAAAGCGATGGCGCCCTGCTGGTGGCCATCGAACTCGACGACCAGCACCCCTGGCCGCCCAAACTGCCGGCCACGGTCAAGAACGCCGGCATCCTCGACAGCCGCGAGTCGCGCAACAAATTGTTGGAACAATTGACCCGCTTCCCGCCCGCCCGCCTGGTGATCGCCTGTGACCCACGCCGCTCGCCGGATCGCGGCAGCCTGGCGTTGATCGGCGAACTGGCCCGCTGCGCCAGCGCCACCCGTGTCTGGCTGCTGCAAGCACCACCGGGCCAGGCACTGGATGCCGAGCGCCTCGGTGATTGGCACACGGCCTTGCAGCAACTGGGTTTGCCCTTCGCTGATTGCGCACCGCTTACCTGGCTGGAGACTGGTCATGACTAAACCCCTGAAACTGGCGGTGGTCGGCCACACCAACGTCGGCAAGACCTCGCTGCTACGCACCCTGACCCGTGACGTGGGCTTTGGCGAAGTGTCCCACCGCCCCAGTACCACCCGGCATGTCGAGGGTGCGCGCTTGTCGGTCGACGGTGAAGCTTTGCTGGAGCTGTACGACACGCCGGGCCTGGAAGATGCCATCGCCCTGCTCGATTACCTCGAACGCCTCGACCGACCGGGCGAACGCCTCGACGGCCCGGCCCGCCTCGCCCGCTTCCTGGAAGGTAGCGAAGCCCGCCAACGCTTCGAGCAGGAAGCCAAGGTGTTGCGTCAACTGCTCGCGTCCGATGCCGGCCTGTATGTGATCGACGCCCGGGAACCGGTACTGGCCAAATACCGCGACGAGCTGCAAGTGCTGGCCAGTTGCGGCAAGCCACTGCTGCCGGTGCTCAACTTTGTCAGCAGCAGCGACCACCGCGAGCCGGACTGGCGCGAAGCCCTGGCGCGCCTGGGCCTGCATGCGCTGGTGCGGTTTGACAGTGTGGCGCCCCCCGAAGATGGCGAGCGACGGCTGTATGAAAGCCTGGCCCTGTTGCTGGAAAGCTCACGCCCACAGCTGGAACGGCTGATCCTTGATCAAGAGGCTCAACGCCAGGCGCGCCAGCAAAGCGCTGCCCGCCTGATCGCCGAGCTGCTGATCGACTGCGCCG
This sequence comes from Pseudomonas sp. FH4, assembly GCF_000510915.2. Taxonomy (NCBI): domain Bacteria; kingdom Pseudomonadati; phylum Pseudomonadota; class Gammaproteobacteria; order Pseudomonadales; family Pseudomonadaceae; genus Pseudomonas; species Pseudomonas sp. FH4. The sequence goes on from NZ_AOHN01000012.1 coordinate 277,929, forward strand.
CGTGCCGGCGCAGTGTGGTCACCGAGGATGAACAACAAGCCATCGGCGATCTGCGCAAAGCCGTGCGCCAGCGCGAACAACGTTGCGTCGAAGCCCTGCTCAAGTTGTTCGGTTTCCGCCCGCAAGACGCTGCGGCCAGCGACCTGCCGCTGCTGGACGGGCGTTGGGGCGATGATTTGTTCAACCCCGAAACCCTCAAGCAACTAGGGGTGCGAGTCGGCGGTGGGATTGCAGCAGGAGCCGCGGCCGGCGCCGGTGTGGACTTGCTGGTCGGCGGCCTGACCCTGGGCGCCGCCGCCCTGGCCGGGGCGATTGCCGGCGGCGCGCTGCAAACCGCGCGCAGCTACGGCAGCCGTCTGCTGGGCAAGATCAAGGGCCAGCGCGAGCTGACCGTGGATGACAGCGTGTTGCGCCTGCTGGCCCTGCGCCAACGGCAGTTGCTCAAGGCCTTGAACCTGCGTGGGCATGCGGCGATGCACAGCATCAAGGTCGATACCCCGCAGGACAAGACCTGGCGTGAAGGCAAGCTGCCCGACGCCCTGCACAAGGCGCGCGCCCATCCGCAATGGTCGTCGCTCAACCCTCACCCAAGGTTGAGCCAGGCCGAACGCCAGGAACAGATCGAAGCCCTGGCCCAGCGCCTGGACGAGGCTTAAGCCGCCAGCAGTTGCCGGGCCTTGGCCTTCAGCACCTCAAGGTCCAGCACCGGCACGTGCATGTCCTTGGCCTGTTCATCCCAGTGGCGCATGCGCAGGCTCACCGCGCACAGCGGATCCTGCTCGAACGCTCGGGCCTCATCGGCCGTCATCACCCCGCCCTGGTAACCCAGGGTACGGCGGCTGGCCTCGCTCAAACGGTCGTAATAGTCCGGCTGGCTGAAGGTCAGGTAGCGCTTGGCCTGTACGTGATATTCCACCAATTTTGCCAGGCGCTCACTGAAGCCGGCGCGCCGCAGATAGTCGGCGCCCAGGCGTTCATGGCTGACTACGCCGTAGCCGCCCATGTTCTCGCCACCCTGGCCGCAGATATGCCCGATATCGTGGAAGAACGCCGCCAGCACCACTTCGTCGTCGAAGCCCTCGGCCATGGCCAATTGCGCGGCCTGGGACATATGCTCGATCTGCGACACCGGCTCGCCAATGTAGTCGGCTGCGCCATGCCGTTCGTACAAGGCAAAGACTTGCGCGATAACGTGTTCAGCTTGCATCACACTTCCCCCCACAGCTCAGTGATATTGCGCTCGGCCATCGCCGGCCCCACGCTCATGCCTACGCCCGTATGCATCAAGGCCACGCTCACGCCATCTGCAGCGCGCAGGAACGAAAACGGCCCCGGCCCACGGGAACCATAGACGCCCTGCCAGCGTTCCACGACCTGAATCTGGCAACCCAGGGTCTGTTCTGCCAGCTCGATCATCCAGTTGTCCACCTGTTCGGCATTGAACGGTGACGGATCGCTGCCGTAATGGTGGGAGTCGCCGATGATCAACTCGCCATACGGTGTCGGGCTGATCAGCAGGTGGATGCCGTGTTCATGCAGGTGCGGCACATCCCGCAGGATCTGCGCCTGCACTGGCGCCGCTTCCGGCAAGTCGGCAAAAGCGCCGTAGTGCACGCAACTCAGGCCTGTCAGCAACGCATGTTGCAGGTTCAGGTCGACCTTGGGCCGGGCACGGAGCATTTGCAGGTGGCAGATCTGCGGGTTGAGTTCGGCGATCTGCTCGGCCAACAGGGTCTGGTAGTCGTGGCCGGAGCAGACAATGATCTGCTCGCCGCGAAAACTCCCGGCGGTGCTGTGCAGTTGGCCGGGCTCGATGTCACGTACCAGGGTGGAGAAGTGGAACTCCACCTTGAGTTCGCGGCACAGGTAGTTGATCAGCGCAGGGAGTGCTTCGCGTGAATACAGCTGCTGATCGTCCAGGCCGTGCAAGGCTGCGCGATGATGGCGAAACTGGCCGCCATACAGATCATTCATCGCAGCGCCTTGCAGCAGGTTGACGCGATAGCCGTATTCCTCGGCGCGCCCGGCGCAAAACGCTTCCAGCAAGTGTTCTTCGGCTTCGGTGCGGGCAAACAGGTAGGAGCCATTGCGCTTGAGTTGCAGGTTCGCCAGTTGCGCCCATTGCCCCCAGATATCACGGCTTTGCCGGGCCAGGTCGAGCATCGGGCCTGGTGGTTGGCCGGTGACCAGCGCCTGGCCGAAGTTACGCACCGAGGCGCCCAGGGGCGTGGCCGTGCGTTCGAAGACCTTGACCTTGAGGCCGCGCTTGGCGGCGGCGTAAGCGTGGGACAGGCCGAGGATGCCGGCGCCGATGATCAGTAGGTCAGTGTGGTGTGTCATGGTGTTCGCCCCCTGTAGGAGCGAGCTTGCTCGCGAAAAACCTGAGGGCGCAGCGTGCATTCTGACTGCCCGCGTTATCGTTCACGTTCTTCGCGAGCAAGCTCGCTCCTACAGTGTTAGCAACGGTTGAAGTTATTGTTTTTCCGACTTGCCGTCATAGCGCTTGCGCCACTCAGTCAGGATGTTATCGCGGTTTTTCGAGGCCCAGGCAAAGTCGTTCTTGATCAGCCGTTGCTCGTAGTCCGCCGGCAGCTCGGTCTGCGGCTTGGCAATACCCGGCTGGGCCAGGACCGCGAAGTTTTCCTTGTACAGCTCCATCGCAGCAGGGCTTGCAGAGAAGTCGGCGAGTTTCTGCGCCGCTTCCTGATGCGCGGTGCCTTTGATCACGGCGGTGGCTTCAATGTCCCAGCCCAGGCCTTCCTTGGGCAAAACGATATCCAGCGGCGCGCCCTGGCGCTTCAACTGCACCGCTGGGTATTCAAAGGAAATCCCGATCGGGAACTCACCGGAGGCCGCCAACTTGCACGGCTTGGAGCCGGAGTGCACGTACTGGCCGATGTTCTGGTGCAGATCATCCATGTACTGCCAGCCCTGCTTCTCGCCGAAGGTCTGCAACCAGGCGCTGACGTCGAGGAAACCGGTGCCGGACGATGCCGGGTTCGGCATGACGATCTTGCCCTTGTACTCGGGCTTGGTCAGGTCCTGCCAACTGATCGGCTTGCTCAGGCCCTGCTTTTCGGCTTCGACGGTGTTGAAGCAGATAGTCGCGGCCCACACGTCCATGCCGACCCAGGCCGGCGGGTTGGCGGCGTCGCGGTAGTTCTTGCCGATCTTGTCCAGATCCTTGGGCGCGTAGCTTTGCAGCATGCCTTGCTGATCGAGGATCGCCAGGCTGGACGCCGCCAGGCCCCATACCGCGTCGGCTTGCGGGCGGGCTTTTTCCGCCAGCAGCTTGGCAGTGATGATCCCGGTGGAGTCACGCACCCACTTGATCTCGACGTCCGGGTTGGCCGCTTCGAAGGCTTTTTTGTAGGTCTTCAACTGCTCGGCTTCGAGGGCCGTGTACACGGTCAACTCGGTTTTTGCGGCAAAGGCATTCAGGCTGAACGCGGTGAGCACAGCAGCGGCGAGGGCCAGGGGCTTGAACATGGTGCGTTTCCTTGTATGGGGCAGAGTTATTGACCGGGCGCGGTTTGGCGCCAGGCCTGGGAGCGGCGCAACAAGCCGCGTGAGGCCCACGCCAGCAGCAGCGAGACGCCGGCTGAAGTGAACAGAATCAAGGTCGACATGGCCGCCGCGCCGCCAACATTGCCGGCGTCGTCCATGTTCAACACGGCGACTGCGGCGAGGATGGTGTCGGGGCTGTAGAGAAAGATCGCCGCCGAGACGGTGGTCATCGCCGAGACAAACAGGTAGCGCAGGATGTCCAACAGCGCCGGCAGGCAGATCGGCACGGTGACCCGCAGATAGTGGCGGTACAACGGCGCCTTGAGCGACAGCGCAGCGGCTTCGAACTCGGCGTCGAGTTGGCGCAGGGCGGTCGTGGCGGTCATTTGCGCAGTGGTCAAATAGTGAGCAATGGTGCATACCACCAACAGCGTCATGCTCCCGTAGAGCACATGCAGCGGGTTGCCATTGAGGTTGAAAAAGAACACATAGCCCAGGCCCAGCACCAAGCCCGGTACCGCCATCGGCACAAAACTGAGCATGCGCAGCGCCAGGTTGAGGCCTTTTTGCCCCTTAGTCTTTTCCATCAGGTAAGCGCCGGTGAAGATCAGCACACTGCCGATCAGTGCGGTGCAGATCGCCATGGTCAAACTGTTGCGATAGGCCAGCCAGCCGCCGCCGGCGGTGTCGTTGAACTGGTAGTGGTTGAGCGACAGCGACAGGTTGTACGGCCAGAACTTCACCAGCGACGAATACACCGCCATGCCGAATACCAGCAGCAACACCGCGCAGATCAGCAGCACAATCGCCAGGTAGCAACCATCCCGCAGGCGCGACGGCGCCGGCTGGAACACTTGGGCGCGGCCACTCATGGAGTCGCCGTGGCGCCGGCGCAGCCAGGTATCCACTGCGAAACTGAGCAGCGCCGGCAGCAGCAACACCATGCCGATCAGGGCGCCGCGACCGAACTGCTGCTGGCCAACCACCGCCTTGTAGGCTTCCAGCGCCAGCACTTGATAGTCGCCGCCCACCACCACGGGCACGCCGAAGTCGGTGATGGTCAGGGTGAATACCAGGCAGAACGCGGCGAACACGGCCTGACACGTCGCCGGCCAGGTGATGCTGCGAAACGCCCGGGCCGGGCTGGCGCCCATGCTCGACGCGGCATCGAACAGCCGCGCATCCGCCAGGGACAGCGCCGACAGCAGGATCATCAGCGCATGGGGAAAGGTGTAGATCACTTCACCGAGGACAATGCCCCAGAAGCCGTAGATGTTGTCTGACAGCAGGCCGCGCAACATGCCCTGGTTGCCGAACAGATACACCAGGGCAATCCCCGGCAACATCGAGGGCGCCATCAGCGGCAGCAATGACAGACCACGCCAGAGCGTCTTGCCGGGGATCAGCGTGCGTTGCAGCGCGTAGGCAAACAGATAGGCCAGCGGTACGACGATGGCCGCTACGCTGAGGGAAACCTTGAGGCTATTGCCCAGCAGCCAGTGGAAGTTGGCGCTGGTCAGCAGTTCGCGCGCCGCCACCAGCCCGCCGCCCTGCCCGTCTTCGGCACTGAAACCGCGCCAGAAGATCGCCAGCAACGGCAACAACACGGCGATGCCCAACAGGCACAGCAGCAGCAACTTGCCGCCCACTACAAAGATGCGGTCGCCGATTTCGGCACGGGAAACCTGGCGAGCCACGCGGTCGGGTATCGGCAGGGTCATGTCAGCGGCCATCTCAGGCAAACACCTGCAGGCTGCGCGGTGGCAGCGCGACCCAGATATCTTGGGCGCCCAGGCGCGGCATGGCTTCCGGCGCCAGTTCGGCGAGCATGGGGTGACCGGGCAACTGGTCCAGCTCGAAACTCATGCGGCAACGGTTGCCGAGGAAGGTGATCTCGCGGACCTTGGCCGGGAACAGGTTTTCTTCATGCACCGGCGGGTTGACGCTGATCGCTTCCGGCCGACAGAACAGGCGGCCCGACGCGGCTTTACCGCAGTCATCGGCCAGGCGCACATTCATCCCACCGACCTGGGCGTGGCTGGCGCTGTTGCGGCTGAACGGCAGCCAGTTGCCCTGGCCGACAAACTCGGCCACGAATGGGGTGGCCGGGCGGTCGTAAATCTCTTGAGGAGTGGCGTACTGCTCGACCTTGCCGTTGTTCATCACAGCGATGCGGTCGGCCATCAGCATGGCTTCGTCCTGGTTGTGGGTGACCATCAAGGTGGTGATGCCCAGGCGGCGTTGCAGTTGGCGCAGTTCGGTACACAGGTGCTCGCGCACCCGGGCGTCGAGGGCCGACATCGGTTCATCCAGCAGCAACAGCGACGGGGCCGGCGCCAGGGCGCGGGCCAGGGCGACCCGTTGTTGCTGGCCACCGGACAGTTGGCCGGGGTATTTCTTTTCGCTGCCGGTCAGGCCGACCAGCTCCAGCATCTGCGCCACGCGTTTGCGCACTTCATCGCGGCCGCTGCCGGTCAGGCCATAGCCGATGTTGGCCTCGACGCTGAGGTTGGGAAACAGCGCGTAGGACTGGAACAGGATGCCGTAGTCCCGCGCCTGCGGTGCCAGTAGGGAAACATCGCGATCACCCAGGTACAACTCGCCGCTGTCCTGGCGTTCCAGGCCGGCGATGCAGCGCAGCAGAGTGGTCTTGCCACAGCCCGAGGGGCCGAGCAGGCACACCAGTTCACCGGCGTCGACATCCAGGGACACATGGTCCAGGGCGGTAAAGGCGCCAAAGCGCTTCTGGATACCACGCACCTTCATCGGCGCGCCGGGGTTGAGCTGGGCTGTGTTCATGGTGGCACCTCATCGAACGGATGAAGGCCATGCTAGGGAGCAAATGCGTCCCTGTTGTGGCAGGAAGGCAAAAGCGGGTGATAGTGGTATTGGTGGATTTGGGTAGGGTTGCGGAGTTGTGGTGACTGGCCTGGCGTTATCGCGGGCAAGCCCGCGATGGCGATTTCAAAGCCACCAACACCCTCAGAGTGGCGACATTTCCTGCGCCAACCCCAGAAACGCCGCCGGCAGCCGCGCACCTTTGCGCTCCTTGAGGCAATACAGGTACTCCGGAATCTGCGGCGCACTCTCGATGGTCAGCACCCGCAACTGTGGATCATGGGGCACTTCCTGGCGGGCAATGATGCTGATGCCGATATTGCGCAACACCGCCTCGCGGATCGACTCACGGCTGCCGATTTCCAGCAACGGCCCATAACTCACGCCCGCGCCAGCGAGCATTTCTTCAGTCAGGCGCCGCGTGGTAGAGCCTGCCTCACGCATCAACAACGTATGCCCGGCCAATGCACTGAGTGGCACATGCTCCAACACCGCCAACGGATGATTGCGATGCACCGCCAGCACCAGCGGGTCGGTACCCAGCACCCGGCGGATCAGGCGAGGATCTTCCAGCAGTTGCGATGAGGCCGCGACGTCCACCCGGTAGTCATCCAGGGCTTCAAGCACTTGCTGGGAGTTGCCGATTTCCACTGAGACTTCCACCTGCGGCAGCCGCTCGCGGAAGGTCTTGACCAGATCGAGGATGTAATAAGGCGCGGTGGCGGCAATTCTCAGGGTGCCCTGGACCTGGCCGCTGTTGCGCAGGAAAAACTCGATATCCGCTTCCTGCTGCAACAACGCCTTGACCATCGGTAACAGCCGCGCGCCCTCGTCGCTGACGGTGAGGCGGCGGCCACCGCGATAGAACAGCTCAACCGAGTACTGGCTTTCCAGATGGCGAATCTGGGTGGTCACCGTGGGCTGGCTCAGGCCGAGTTTTTTCGCCGCCTGGGTAATGCTGCCCAGGCGGGCGACCATGTAAAACGCCTTCAGCTCGGCACTCAGCACACCACCCTCTCATCGACTATTTGCGCAACAGGCGCAGACCATTGAAAACCACCAGCAGGCTCACGCCCATGTCGGCGAAGACTGCCATCCACATAGTGGCCATGCCCAGGAAGGTGACCGCAAGGAAGATCGCCTTGATCACCAGCGCCAGGGCGATGTTCTGCTTGAGGATACTCGACGTTTGTCGCGACAAGCGTATGAATGCCGGAATCTTGCGCAAATCGTCGTCCATCAGCGCCACGTCGGCGGTCTCGATGGCGGTGTCAGTGCCAGCGGCGGCCATGGCAAAGCCAATCTCGGCGCGGGCCAGGGCCGGGGCGTCGTTGATGCCATCGCCGACCATGCCGACCCGGTGGTTTTTGCCGTACAGATCCTCGATGGCCTTGAGCTTGTCGGTGGGCAGCAAATCGCCCTGGGCCTGGTCGATCCCCACCTGGGCGGCAATTGCCTGGGCAGTGTGGGTGTTGTCGCCAGTGAGCATCAGGGTCTTGATGCCCAACTCGTGCAACTGCTGGATGGCTTCGCGGCTGCTGTCCTTGACCGTGTCGGCCACGGCGAACAACGCCATTGGGCCGGACTTGTCCAACAGCAACACCACGGACTTGCCTTGTTTCTCCAGGGCGAAGAGTTTTTCTTCAAGGGCTGGCGAGCACAGGCCCAGCTCTTCCACCAGGCGGTGGTTGCCCAGGTGATAAACCTCGCCGTTGATTTCGCCACGGACCCCGCGCCCGGCCAGGGCCTCGAAGTTATCCACAGCGAGCAGCGCCAGTTTTTTATCCTCAGCCGCGTTGGCGATGGCCAGCGATACCGGGTGATCGGAGCGCCCGGCAAGGCTGGCGGCCAAGGCCGGGGCATTGTCATTGGCGGACAGCGCCAGGTAGTCGGTCTGGACCGGCTTGCCATGGGTGATGGTCCCGGTCTTGTCCAGGGCCAGATAGTCGAGCTTGTAGCCAGCCTCCAGGTACACACCGCCCTTGATCAGGATGCCTTTGCGCGCCGCCGCGGCCAGGCCGCTGACGATGGTCACCGGGGTGGAAATCACCAGGGCGCATGGGCAGGCAACCACCAGCAGCACCAGCGCACGGTAGATCCAGTCGAACCACACCCCGCCCATGAACAGCGGCGGAATAACAGCCACGCCCAAGGCAAACAGGAACACCGCCGGGGTGTAGATTTTCGAAAAACTGTCGACAAAGCGCTGGGTCGGCGCCCGCGAGCCCTGGGCCTGCTCCACCGCATGGATGATGCGCGCCAGGGTGGAGTTGTTGGCGGCGGCGGTCACCCGGTATTCCAGGGAACCGGCTTGGTTGATGGTGCCGGCGAACACTTTGTCGCCCACGGTCTTTTCAATCGGCAGGCTTTCCCCGGTGATCGGTGCCTGGTCGATGGTGGATTGGCCGGCGGTGACTTCCCCGTCCAGGCCAATGCGCTCACCGGGGCGTACCCGCACGATGGCGCCCAGTTCAATGACTTTGACCTCCTGTTCGACCCAGCTACCGTCAGCCAAGCGCACCGTGGCCCGCTCCGGTGTCATCTGCATCAAGCCGCTGATGGCATTACGCGCACGGTCCAGGGACTTGGCTTCGATCAACTCGGCCACGGTGAACAGGAACATCACCATGGCCGCTTCTGGCCACTGGCCGATCAGCACCGCACCGGTAACAGCGATGCTCATCAGCGCGTTGATGTTCAGATTGAGGTTTTTCAGGGCAATCCAACCCTTTTTGTAGGTCGTGAGGCCGCCACTGAGGATCGACACCAGCGCCACCAGAGCCACCACCCAAGTCGGCGCGGCGTTGGTGAAATGGATCACCTCCGCTGCCAGCGCGCCGACACCGGACAGGGCCAGCGGCCACCAGGGCTTCTTGGCCGCAGGTTCGGCGGCAGGCACACCCTCTTCGATCGGATCGGCCTGCATACCCAAAGACTTGATGGCTTCGATGATCGGCGCGGTGCTCGGCAGGTCGTGGGTCACGCCGAGGATGCGGTTGATCAGGTTGAATTCCAGCTGCTGCACACCGGCCATCTTGCCCAGTTTGTTCTGGATCAGCGTTTGCTCGGTGGGACAGTCCATGGCTTCGATGCGGAAGGTGCTCAGCCGCGCGTTGGCGCTAGGCGCTTCGGTCAACGTCACCAGGGATGGCGCAGCCGCGCCGGAACAGCAGGAGCCGCCATGATCGTGCTTTTGCACAGGCTGCAGTTTTTCGCCGTGATCATGATCGTGGTCGTGGTCATGCTTATGCGGGGTGTGAATGGAATCGCTCATTGTGTCGCGTCCGTGAAGGTGCCTGTTGCCAAGTAAAGACCCTGTAGCCACTATAGGGTCAAGCACCCTTTTGGAGATTGCTGCGATGAAGATCGGCGAACTGGCAAAACTGACCGACTGCCCGGTAGAAACCATCCGTTATTACGAGAAGGAAGGCCTGTTGCCGCCGCCTGCGCGCAGTGAGGGCAACTACCGCCTGTACACCCAGGCCCACACCGAGCGGCTGACCTTTATCCGCAACTGCCGCAGCCTGGACATGACCCTGGAAGAGATCCGCAGCCTGCTGGGCCTGCGCGACAGCCCCCAGGACCAGTGCGAAAGCGTCAATGCCCTGATCGACGAGCATATCCATCACGTCAAGGCGCGGATCGATGGGTTGTTGGCGTTGCAGACGCAACTGCTCGACCTGCGCCAGCGCTGTGGCGAAGGGCCGGAGATTGATCAGTGTGGGATTTTGCAGCGGCTGGAAGTCAGCGGGAGTGTGGCGACCAGTGAGGCGGAGCATTCACATGTCGGCCGCAGTCATGGCCATTAACTAATGTGAACGCCAACCAAATGTGGGAGCGGGCTTGCCCGCGATAGCGGTGGACCAGTCAATTAAGATGTCGACTGATACACCGCTATCGCGGGCAAGCCCGCTCCCACATTTTTTGACCGCGTTTAGATCAGACCGCCATCGGCGCCGTCATCGGCGCATGGTGCTCATAGCCTTCCAGCGAGAAGTCGCCCGGCTCGATCAACTCCAGCCACTCCGGCTGGTATACGCCGGTCTTGGCAAACTCCGGCACGCGGTCGCTGATCACCAGCTTGGGCGCAGCGAATGGCTCGCGCTTGAGCTGCTCGTTGAGCATGTCCAGATGGTTTTCGTAGACGTGGGCATCACCGATGAAATAGGTGAACCAGTGCGGCGTGTAGCCGGTCAGGCGGCCGATCAGGCTCAGCAGCGCAGCACCTTCGGTCAGGTTGAACGGCGTGCCCAGGCCCAGGTCGTTGGAGCGGATGTAGAGGGTCAGGGAAATCTCCCGGGTCTCGACATTCGGGTGGAACTGGTACAACAAGTGGCACGGCGGCAGGGCCATTTCATCGAGTTGGGCGCAGTTCCAGCCGTGGAACAGGATGCGGCGGCTGCCCGGGTCCTTGATGATGGTGTCGACACACTGGCGGATCTGGTCGATGGCCTTGTACAGCACCACGTAGGCCTGGCCGTCTTCCTCGCCTTCGGCGATCTGGCGATAGCCTTGGGCCAGGGTCTGCTCGATAGCGGCCTGGTTGCTCAGCGGGATCTGCTTGTACGCCGGCCACTTGCGCCATTGCACACCGTAGATTTCACCCAGGTCGTCATCGCCCTGGCGGAACGGGTTGGCCAGCCACTGTGCGTTTTCGTTGGCGTTCTGGTCCCACACCTTGCAGCCCAGGGCGCGAAACTCGGCAGCATTGTTCACCCCGCGCAAAAAGCCGCACATCTCGCCGATCGCCGACTTGAAGGCCATTTTGCGGGTGGTGATGGCCGGGAAACCTTCCTGCAGGTCAAAGCGCAACATCGCACCGGGGAAGCTGATGGTGTTCACGCCAGTGCGGTTGGCCTGCTTGGTGCCATTGTTGATGACGTGGGAAACCAGCTCTAGATATTGCTTCATGTCATTACCTGTATCGGTGAAGCCGAGGCCCATGAGCCTCGGCGTTCGAATTTATAGCGCGGTGTTCTTGATCGCCTGCGGGCGATTGTAAGCCCACCAGAGCATGCCCAGGCCTGCCAGAATCATCGGAATACTGAGAACCTGACCCATGGTCAGCCAACCGAACGCCAGGTAACCCAACTGCGCATCCGGCACCCGCACAAACTCGACGATGAAACGGAAGATCCCGTAGAACAGGGCAAACATCCCCGACACCGCCATGGTTGGCCGTGGTTTGCGCGAGAAGATGTAGAGGATCAGGAACAGCGCCACGCCCTCAAGGGCGAACTGATACAACTGCGACGGATGACGCGGCAATTGCGCCGGATCGCTGAACGGCGGGAACACCATGGCCCACGGCACGTCGGTCGGCTTGCCCCACAATTCGGCGTTGATAAAGTTACCGATACGCCCGGCACCCAGGCCAATCGGCACCATTGGCGCGACGAAGTCCATCAACTGGAAGAATGACTTGCCGTTGCGCCGGCCAAACCACCAGGCCGCGAGCATCACGCCGATAAAGCCGCCGTGGAACGCCATGCCGCCCTTCCACACCTCGAAAATCAGGGTCGGGTTGGCCAGGTACGCGCTGAGGTCGTAGAACAGCACATAGCCCAGGCGTCCGCCAACGATCACGCCCATGGACATCCAGAACACCATGTCGGAGAGCTTTTCCTTGGTCCAGGTCGGGTCGAAGCGGTTCAGGCGCCGGGAAGCCAGCAGCCAGGCACCGCCGATGCCGATCAGGTACATCAAGCCGTACCAGTGGATTTTCAGCGGACCGATGGCCAGGGCCACCGGGTCGATCTGCGGGTAAGGCAGCATTGCGACTCCTCGTTAAATCATTCGTTAGTGCGCACGGACCATGCCGGTGGGCGATTAAGCCTGCGTTACAGCAGTTCGATCAAATGAAGAAGTTCGCCCCCACGCCAAGCAGCCTGGCATGTTAACGGATGGGAGGCATCTGGCCCAACTTCGATACGATGGATAGCCGGCGGCTCTATGGGTAGAGTGGGCAAAAACACAGAGGTAATACCTTATGTGCCTGATTGTTTTCGCCTGGCGGCCGGGCCATGCCCAGCCGCTGATCGTCGCGGCCAACCGTGATGAGTTCTACGCCCGGCCCAGCCTGCCCCTGGCCCAGTGGCCGGATGCACCGCAGGTTTATGCCGGCCGCGACCAGGAAGCGGGCGGGACCTGGCTGGGGGTCGGCGCCGATGGACGGTTCGCCGCGCTGACCAATATCCGCAACCCGCACCAGCCACCGGCGCGCAAGTCCCGTGGCGAGCTGGTAGCGCGCTTTCTCAACGGGTCACTGCCAATTGACGACTATTTAGCCGATGTTAACGGCAGATCAATTGAATATGCCGGGTTCAACCTGTTAATCGGGACGCGGGACGCGTTGTGGCATTACAACGCCAATGAGTCGACGCCCACGCAACTGATGGCCGGGGTCTATGGGTTATCCAATGCCGGGCTGGATACGCCGTGGCCGAAACTGCTCAAGGCCAAGGCCGCGCTGGCCGAAGTGTTGGACGATCCGCAGCCTGAAGCCTTGCTGGGAATTTTGAGCGACCCGCAGACCGCCCCCTTTGCCGATCTGCCGGATACCGGGGTGGGGCTGGCGACGGAGAGCCTGTTGTCGAGTGTGTTTATCGCCAGCCCCAGTTATGGGACGCGAGCGAGTACCGCGCTGATTGTGCATGCCGATGGGACGCGGCGGATGGTGGAACGTAGCTTCGGGCCCCATGGTGGGCGACTCGGCGAGGTAGACATCAACCTGTAGGCGCGAGCTTGCTCGCGCCTACAGGGTTTTCGTCGCGGTCGGATTGATCATCCGCGCCAACCCCAGGCTTTTCAGGGCCAGTTGCAGCGAGCTGTGGATAACTTGCGGGTTGTCGATGGTCATCAACTCCGCCAGCAGTTCCTTGGCCTTGCTCAGGTTAATCTGGCGCAGCATCCACTTGACCTTCGGCAAGTTGGTGGCGTTCATCGACAGGCTGTCAAAGCCCATGGCCATCAACAGCACCGCCGCCGCCGGATCACCGGCCATTTCCCCGCAGATACTCACCGGCTTGCCTTCGGCATGGGCATCGCGCACTACATGTTGCAGGGCTTGCAACACTGCCGGGTGCAGGTAGTCGTAGAGGTCGGCCACCCGTGGGTTGTTGCGGTCCACGGCCAGCAGGTATTGGGTCAGGTCGTTGGAGCCCACCGACAGGAAGTCCACCTGCCGCGCCAGTTCCTTGGCCTGGTACACCGCTGCCGGGATTTCGATCATCACGCCAATTGGCGGCATCGGTACATCGGCACCTTCGTCGCGCACTTCGCCCCAGGCACGGTGGATCAGGTGCAGGGCTTCTTCCAGTTCGTGGGTGCCGGAGATCATCGGCAGGAGAATGCGCAGGTTGTTCAGGCCTTCGCTGGCCTTGAGCATGGCGCGGGTCTGGACGAGGAAGATTTCGGGGTGGTCGAGGGTAACGCGGATGCCGCGCCAGCCAAGGAAGGGGTTGTCTTCCTTGATGGGGAAATAAGACAGTGACTTGTCGCCGCCGATGTCCAGGCTGCGCATCGTCACCGGTAGCGGGTGGAAGGCGGACAGTTGCTCGCGATAAATCGCCAGTTGCTCCTTCTCGCTAGGGAAACGTTGGTTGATCATGAACGGCACTTCGGTGCGGTACAGCCCCACCCCTTCAGCGCCACGTTGTTGGGCACGCGCGACATCCGCCAGCAGGCCAGTATTGACCAGCAGCGGCACACGGTGGCCGTCGAGGGTCACGCAGGGCAGTTCGCGCAGGGCATCAAGGCCCTGGGACAGCTGGCGCTCCTCTTCTACAATTTCGGCGTACTGCTTGCGCAGCACGTCGCTGGGGTTGGTGAAGACCTCGCCACGGTGCCCGTCGACGATCATCGAGATGCCGTCGACCTTGGCATACGGCAGGTCCACCAGGCCCATCACCGTCGGGATGCCCATGGCACGGGCCAGGATCGCCACGTGGGAGTTGCCCGAGCCCAATACCGAGACCAGGCCCACCAGTTTGCCTTCCGGCACTTCGCCGAGCATGGTGGCGGTCAGTTCTTCACTGATCAGGATGGTGTTGTCGGGGTAGACCAGGTTGGTGCTGCGATCTTCCTGCAGGTAGGCCAGCAGGCGGCGACCGAGGTCACGTACATCCGAGGCGCGCTCGCGCAGGTACGCGTCGTCCATCAGTTCAAAGCGGTTGACGTGGTCGGTGACCACCTGGCGCAGTGCGCCCTGGGCCCACTGGCCGGTCTTGATCACCGTCTTGACTTCATTCCCCAGGGACGCGTCATCCAGCATCATCTGGTAAACGTCGAACAGCGCCCGTTCCTCGGGGCGCAACTGGGTGGCCAGCTTGGTCGACAGGTTGCGCATATCGGTGCGCACGCCTTCCAGGGCGGTCTTGAACAGTTTGATTTCAGCGTCGATGTCGTCGACGGTCTTGTCCGGCACCACATCGAGGTCGGCCGGTGGCAGCATGACCACCGCGGTACCGACCGCCGCGCCCGGCGAACCCGGCACGCCGACGAACTTGGCCTCCTGGATACCCTTGCCCTGGCGACCCAGGCCGCGAATCGAGCCGGTGGCTTCGGCATGGGCGATAACCCCGGCCAACTGCGCGCTCATGGTCACGAGGAAGGCTTCTTCACCTTCGTCGAACTGGCGGCGTTCTTTCTGCTGGATGACCAACACGCCGACAACACGGCGGTGGTGGATGATCGGGGCACCGAGGAAGGAGGCGTAGCGTTCTTCGCCGGTTTCGGCAAAGTAGCGATAGCGCGGGTGATCGGCCGCGTTCTCAAGGTTCAGGGGTTCTTCACGCGTCCCCACCAGGCCCACCAGACCTTCATTGGGCGCCATGCTGACCTTGCCGATGGAGCGCTTATTCAAGCCCTCCGTGGCCATCAGCACAAAACGGTTGGTCTCGGGGTCCAGCAGGTAAACCGAGCAGACCTGGCTGCCCATGGCTTCCTTGACGCGCAACACAATAATCCCCAACGCCGCCTTGAGATCCTTGGCGGAGTTAACTTCCTGGACGATCTTGCGCAGCGTATTGAGCATGGCTCGGGGTCGAACTCCGTCGTCAGTCGCGCGCTAAAAGGCGCGGGGCAAGCTCTTTGAGAGCGCGACGATAAACCTCGCGCTTGAATGTCACCACCTGGCCCAACGGATACCAATAACTGACCCAGCGCCAGCCATCGAACTCCGGTTTACCGGTCAAATCCATCCGCACCCGCTGCTCATTGGAGACCAGGCGCAGGAGAAACCACTTTTGCTTCTGGCCGATGCACAGCGGTTGGCTGTGGGTACGCACCAGGCGTTGCGGCAAACGATAGCGCAACCAGCCTCGAGTACAGGCGAGAATTTGCACATCTTCACGTTCCAGGCCTACTTCTTCGTTCAACTCGCGGTACAGGGCGTCTTCAGGGGTTTCGTCGGGGTTGATCCCGCCCTGGGGAAACTGCCAGGCATCTTGGTTGATACGGCGAGCCCATAGCACCTGTCCGGCATCATTCGTAAGAATAATCCCGACATTTGGACGGAAACCATCGGGGTCGATCACGGCAACAACCTCGCAAACGCATGTCGCCGCATTGTTCCACAAAGCTTGTTGCAGCGGCAACGAGGCTGCTTACCTTATGTGCACTCTTGTGAAAAGACCGTATTCTGGACGCCTTTTTACAGACTTTTCAGCGAGTAACCGCAATGCGCCTGGCTTTATTCGACTTGGACAACACACTTTTGGGCGGCGACAGTGACCACGCCTGGGGTGATTACCTGTGTGAGCGCGGCATTCTTGATGCCATTGCCTACAAGACCCGTAACGATGAGTTCTACCAGGATTACCTGGCCGGCAAGCTGGACAACGCCGCGTACCTGAACTTCAGCCTGGAAATCCTCGGCCGCACCGACATGGCCCAACTGGATGAATGGCACCGCGACTTCATGCGCGATTGCATCGAGCCGCTGATGCTGCCCAAGGCGGTTGAACTGCTGGCCAAGCACCGTGCTGCCGGTGACACGCTGGTGATCATCACCGCCACCAACCGCTTTGTCACCGCGCCGATTGCCGCACGTTTGGGGGTTGAAACCCTGATCGCCACCGAATGCGAGATGGCTGATGGCCGCTACACCGGACGCAGTACGGATGTGCCGTGCTTCCGTGAGGGCAAGGTGACACGTTTGAATCGGTGGCTGGAAGAGACCGGGTATAGCCTGGAGGACAGCTATTTCTATAGCGACTCGATGAATGACCTGCCGCTGCTGGAGCAGGTGACTCATGCGGTGGCGGTGGATCCGGATGCGAATTTGCGGGCGGAGGCCCAGAAGCGTGGGTGGCCGGTGATCAGCCTGCGCGGCTGATAACCCGAATCCCTGTAGGAGCGAGCTTGCTCGCGAAAAACCTGAGCGCGACACGTTTAATCAGTGGGTACGCGTTATCGTTGACGTTTTTCGCGAGCAAGCTCGCTCCTACAATGGTTCGACGAACGCTAGACCGGCTTGGCACCCATCAACCCGGCAATCGCCACAAACCCCACCAGGCTCACAACCGCCAGGGCCAGGGTGAATTTCGCGCTGCCCGTACCACCCAGGCGCAGGCGATTGAGGCGCACCACCAGCCAGAACCAGGCCAGCGCCGCCACGGTGTAGATCACACTGGAGCCCAGGATCCAGGTCTGCCCCAAGGGCCAGCCGATCAGGTGCACCAGCCACCAACCGGTAAATGGCATGCTCACCAGGCTTACGCCCATCAACAGCCAGACAAACAGCCATGGCCGTTGCAAGGTAATCGCCGGGCCCGCGCTACGCTTGCGCCAGGTCAGCACGGCCAGTGCCAGGCCACTGGCCAGCAACAGCACCGTCGCCACCATGTGGAGAGTCTTGAGGGTCGTCAGGTATTCCATGTTTTCGATTCCTTAATGGCCGCCCAGTCAGCGTAGTCGCTCAACCGAGGAACAGCTGATAAGCCGGGTTGTCGCTTTCATCCCAATACGGGTAACCAATTGCCTCCAGCGCCGCCGGCACCAGGTGACGCTCATTGGCCGGCACTTGCAGCCCGGCGACCACACGGCCGTCCGCCGCACCGTGGTTGCGATAATGGAACATCGAGATGTTCCAGCGTCCGCCCAATTTGTTAAGAAAGTTGAACAACGCCCCCGGACGCTCCGGGAACTCGAAGCGGAACACCACTTCATTGCTCACGTGCGCCGCATGCCCGCCGACCATATGGCGGATGTGCAGCTTGGCCAGTTCGTTCTCCGTCAGGTCCAGCACCGGGAAGCCCTGCTCGGTCAGGCTGGCGATCAGCGCGCTGCGCGGGTCGTTTTCCGGGTGGGTCTGCACTCCGACGAAAATGTGTGCTTCGCTGCCGGAGTGGTAGCGGTAGTTGAATTCGGTGATCTGGCGCTTGCCCACGGCCTCGCAGAAAGCCTTGAAGCTGCCCGGACGCTCGGGGATGGTCACGGCAATGATCGCTTCACGACCTTCGCCCAACTCGGCGCGCTCAGCCACATGACGCAGACGGTCGAAGTTGACGTTGGCCCCGGAGTCGATGGCAACAAAGGTCTGGCCGCTGACGCCACGGGTCTCCACATACTTCTTGATCCCGGCCACACCCAATGCACCCGCCGGCTCGGTGATGGAGCGGGTGTCGTCGTAGATGTCCTTGATCGCCGCACAGATTTCATCGGTGCTGACGGTGATCACTTCGTCTACATAGTCTTTGCAGATATCAAAGGTGTGCTGGCCGATCTGCGCCACTGCCACGCCGTCGGCAAACAGCCCAACGGTCGGTAACACCACGCGCTCGCCAGCGGCCATGGCGGCTTGCAGGCAGTTGGAGTCGTCGGGTTCGACACCGATGATCTTGATCTCGGGGCGCAGGTATTTCACATAGGCCGCGATACCGGCAATCAGGCCGCCACCGCCCACCGGGACGAAAATCGCGTCCAGCGGCCCTGGATGCTGGCGCAGGATCTCCATCGCCACCGTGCCCTGCCCGGCAATGGTGTGCGGATCATCGTAGGGGTGAATGTAGACGTAGCCTTTTTCGTCGACCAGCTTCAACGAATACGCCAGCGCTTCCGGGAAGGAATCACCGTGCAGCACTACTTTGCCACCACGGGAACGCACGCCTTCGACCTTGATCTCCGGGGTGGTCTTGGGCATCACGATCGTGGCCTTGACCCCCAGCACCTTGGCCGCGAGGGCCAGGCCCTGGGCATGGTTGCCGGCCGAGGCGGTGACCACGCCACGCGCGCGTTCCTGGGCCGTCAGTTGGGTCAGCTTGTTGTAAGCGCCGCGAATCTTGAAGGAGAACACCGGCTGCAAGTCTTCACGCTTGAGCCAGACCTTGTTACCCAGGCGCTCGGAGAGCTGGCGGGCGGTCTGCAACGGGGTTTCCACGGCAACGTCGTAAACGCGCGAGGTGAGGATCTTCTTGACGTACTGTTCGAGCATCGGAAAGCATCACTGGGCGGGTTGGGCAGGGCCGAGGAGTCTAACCCGCCTCTTGGCCGGACGACCACACGAATCCAGAGGTTTTGTTGGGTTATACTCGCGCCCCTCTTTACTCCCCGCCCGTTCCGGAGCCCGCATGACCCAGGATCAACTCAAACAGGCAGTGGCCCAGGCCGCCGTCGATTTAATCCTTCCTAAACTCGACGATAAAAGCATCGTCGGTGTTGGCACCGGCTCCACCGCCAATTGCTTTATCGACGCGCTGGCCCTGCACAAGGGCGCGTTCGACGGCGCCGTAGCCAGTTCCGAAGCCACCGCCGCACGCCTCAAGGGCCATGGCATTCCGGTGTACGAGCTCAATACCGTGAGCGACCTGGAGTTCTACATCGACGGCGCTGACGAAAGCGACGAGCACCTGAACCTGATCAAGGGCGGCGGCGCAGCCCTGACCCGCGAGAAGATCGTCGCGGCCGTGGCCAAGACCTTTATCTGCATCGCCGACGCCAGCAAGCTGGTCCCGGTGCTGGGCAACTTCCCGCTGCCGGTGGAAGTGATCCCCATGGCTCGCAGCCACGTGGCCCGCGAGCTGGTAAAGCTGGGCGGCGACCCGGTGTACCGCGAAGGCGTGCTGACCGATAACGGCAACATCATCCTCGATGTGTTCAACATGCAGATCACCAACCCGGTGGAGCTGGAGACCCAGATCAATGCCATCGTTGGCGTGGTCACCAATGGGTTGTTTGCCGCGCGCCCTGCCGATGTGCTGCTGCTGGGCACTAGCGAAGGCGTGAAGACCCTCAAGGCCTGACACACCTGATGTTGCTTTATGTGGGAGCTGGCTTGCCTGCGATGCAGGCGACTCGGTCTGTCAGCAATACCGAGTTGATGCTATCGCAGGCAAGCCTGCTCCCACATCTGACCGAGTTGTACCCGATGGATATGTAACAAAAACGCTACTTTTCGCAGCAACCTCTCCCCCGCCCGCCCCAATTTGTGCGCCAGGTCACGGCATCCCCCGCCGCATCTGGTATCAAATCCGTTACAACTTATAGCCAGGCGACCCCCACTTCCAACAACGCGCCAATCCGCGACCGCCCCATGGAATGAGGCGCGCATTGTGCAATCGGTCCCGCCGAGCAACTCCCTCAACCCCTTCAAGGAAGATCTTGTGATCAAGCCCCTAGCTCTCGCTGTCAGCGTTGCCTGTGCCCTGCTTTCGACACAATCCAACGCCTACGACTATGGCGAACACGCCAATGTCACCCTGGAAAAACTGATCACCGACTACCCTGGCCGTTATCGCGGCACGGCCAATTTTGCCGGCGCTGCCGACTGGATGCAGAGCCAGATGGGCAATGCCTACGCCATCAGTCGCCAGGACTTCACCTGGAACGCCGGCAGCCGCGCCTCACAGAACGTGGCGGCCTACGCTGCCGGCACCAAGGCGCAGTACGTGGTGATTGGCGCGCACTTCGATACCTTTTTTGGCCGCCCGGCCTTGCAAGGCCTGGACGACAACGGTTCCGGTGCCAGCGTGCTGACCGAAGTGGCGAAGAACCTCGGCGGCCTGCAACTGGAAAACGGCTTGCAGATCGTCGGCTTCGGCGCCGAAGAGGAAGGCCTGCGCGGCTCCCGGGCATTTGTCGACTCGCTGAGCGCCAGTCAGCGCGCCAATATGCTGGCCATGATCAACCTCGACAGCCTGATCACCGGCGACATGATGTACGCCCACGCCGGCCAGAACAGCACCGCCAACCCAGCCCTGGCGTCGCTGCGTGAGCACACGATGCAGATCGCCAAGGAATTGAACATCAACCTGTTCACCAACCCCGGCCTGGACCCGAAATACCCCGCAGGCACCGGTTGCTGCAGCGACGGCGAAGCCTTCGAGCCGCTGAACATTCCCATCCTGTATATCGAAGCCACCAACTGGGAACTGGGCGACCTGGACGGCTACACCCAGACCGACAACCCGGCGATCCCCGGCGGTTCGACCTGGCACGACCCCAACGAAGACAACAAGACGGTCCTGACCAATGCTTTCGGCCAGGAACGCATCGACCAGCGTCTGCGCGACTATTCGCGCCTGCTCAGCCGCCTGGTGCTGGAGCTGACCAATGCCGACTTGATGGCCTCCACCACCTCGGGCGGTGCGGTTGCGCGCAATATGCAGGACAACCTGCAGCGCCAGCACCAGGCCATGGTGCGTTTGCACGATCGCCGCTGGCTGACGTTGCAATCGGCCAGCCGTGAAGTGGGCAGCTTTGATGGCGAGATCGGCGTGGACGGCGAGTACAGCCCGGACAGCGGCTTCGACACCGCCCCTAACCCCGAAGCCCGGCGCCTGGGCCTGCATGCCCTGGGCGACTATCAACTGAGCAGCAACCTGAACATCGGCGCCAGCCTCAGCTACCTTAACGGTCGCGACAAACTGGAGCACCGTGGCAAGCTGCAAAGCGACACCTGGCAAGCCGCAGTCTATGCCTTGTTGAACGATGGCGGCCCAACCTGGCTGGCCGGCGACCTGAGCGTGGGCCACAGCAGCTTCGACTCAAAACGTAACCTGGTGATCCAGGCCAATGGCGGCCCCGTGCTGCTTAACCAGCAACTGACTGGCGAGACCGATGCCTTGTCCCTCGGCGCTCGGGTGCTCGGTGGTTATGACTTCGACCTGGGCACCCTCAAGACCGGGCCGTTTGCCGGGCTGGACTACAGCCACTACCGCATCGACAAGTTCCACGAGAAGCAGAACCTGCGCACCGCCCTTGAATATGAAGAACAGTCCTTCGACTCCCTGGAAGCCAGCCTCGGTTGGCGCGTACGCGGTGCTGTGGCCCTGCCTTACGGCTTGAGCCTGATGCCCTACGGCGACATCGCCTGGGTCAAGGAATTGGCCGACGGCCGCCTGGACGACCTGGACCTGACTGCACGGGCGGATGGCCAGGTGCGCACTGCGCGCCTGGGTTCAGTGGACAAGAGTTTTGGCCGCGCACAGGTCGGCAGCCAGTTGGCAATCACCCCGCAGCTTGGGGTGTACGCCGAAGTGAACGGCCGCCTGGGCCATGCCGAAGGCAGCCAGACCGGCTATTCCCTGGGCGTGCAGTGGATGTTCTGAGCCCCATACGATCCTTGTAGGAGCGAGCTTGCTCGCGAAGAACGTCAACGCCAACGCGTTCAGTCTGGTTAAACGCGGTGTTCTTGAGTTTTTCGCGAGCAAGCTCGCTCCTACAGTGAATCGGGTGTTTTCTTGAAGACGTAGAACAGGTTCGGCTCGCTGACCAGATACAGCGTGCCATCGTCATCCATGGCAATGCCCTCGGCCTGAGGCACGCGCTTTTTCAAGCCATGGCGCCCCTTGAGCAGCGACAGACTGCTCAAGGGGCGACCGTCGATATCCAGCTCCAACACCAAATACGACTCATCGGACAGCGCCAGCAGGTGGCCGCTGCGTTCGTCGTATTGCAGGCTGGACAGGTCGCGTACAAACAGCCCGGCATCGCGCCGGGGGTTGTTGACGACATGGACCGAGTAGGTTTTTTCCGGTTTGAAATGGGGAAAGCCGTGTACTTCGTAGATCAGCATCGGGTCCCGTTCCTTGGCGACAAACAGGCGCTTGCCCACCGAGTCATAGGCCAGCCCTTCAAACCCTTTATTGCCCTTGAGGTGCACACCCAGGGTCATCTGCTCGGCGTCGGCCGCGTCGAGAAACTGTGTGTCGTCCTCCAGGTGAATCTTGATCAGGCGCTGCTGGCGTTCATCGCTGACCACATAGGTGTTCTCGCTGATGAACTCCACCGCTTCGGCATCGCCAAAACCCACCAGATTAATCCGCCGCAGGATCTTGCCGTCCAGGGACAACTCGACCAGTTCGGCGTTTTGATTGGTCACGGTAAACAGGCTCTTGCGCACCGGATCAAAGGTCAGTGCCGAGACATCATCGTCGAGGCCGTCGATGACCTGCGCCTCCAGCACCACCTGATAATCCGCCAGGCCAATGGATCGCTCATCCGCCGGCTGACGCCAGGACTGCCAATTGAACCAGGCACGCTCGAATAAACGGAAATTCTGCGCAACCACTCCACCGCCGATCAGAGCGATCAACAACAGGATAAGAAGTGCAGGTTTGGGGCGGGCAAATCGGCGCATGGGGGCTGGCTCAAAGTCAAAACTGGCAAATGAATATCACAGCAGTCTGAATTTAAACTTAAACGCCCCTCACTGTCTGGCGAATGCCGCTCATAGGGAAAAATCCGACGTAATCAGTCGACTATTTCTGCTTCTCGAAACGATAGAACAGGTTTGGCTCACTAACCATGTACAGCGTACCGTTCTCGTCCATGGCCACGCCTTCGGCGCGTGGGATGGTGTCTTTCAGACCGTTGAAACCGCCGAGCACGGTCATGAAGCTGACTTGCTCACCCTTTTCGTCCAGCTCCAGCAGCAGATTGGAATCGGCGGACAGCACCAACAGGTGTCCGGTACGCGGATCGATGCTCAAGGCGGAAAGGTTGCGTATATCCAACTCGGTACTGGGCAATACCTGCTTGTCGCCCGTCAGGGCCTGACCGCCGTTGCTTTTCCAGGTGAACAACTGTGCTGGCCGCTCTTTGCCCAGGATCAGTTGTTGATTGCGTTTATCCCAGGCTGCGCCTTCAAACGCCTTGTTCTGATTCTCGGAAGGGCCCAGGTCATAGGTCGGGAAGTCCGCGAAAGCCAATTGGCGTGTGTCGGCATCCACCTTGACCAGGGTCAGGGAGTGCCGGCGCTCATCAACAATACCGAGCACGCCATTTTCCATCACCGTCACGCCTTCAGGGTTGCTCCAGCCGACCAGAGGCATTTTGCGCAGCACATCACCCTGCAGGCTGAGCTCCACCAGGAATGGGTTGCGCCCCATGACTGCGAACAAGGTTTTGGTCTGGGGGTTGTAGGCCAAGTCCGAAGCCTCGTCCTTTTCCATGCCGGGCAACGGTTTGGCGTCGATCACGGCCTGGTAGTCCGGAAGCCAGACACTTTCCTGGCGTTCAACCGGGGTTTCGAAACGTTCCAGCACCCATAACGCGCCACGGTCATCCCAGTGCATCAACCAGGAGACCCCGTACATGAGCGCCCCGACCAGGAACAGCCAGGAGTACCAGCGCATCTTCAAGCGCGGACGAGGAGTGGGTTTCACAGAAGGGAGCGGCACGGCCATGGAGGCTTTCCAGATATTCAGCTGTAGGGGGAAGCCCAGGCGATATACGCCCGCGTGCCTTATGACTGGGGATTATCCGGATAACGTGTGAAAAAAATGCAAAACCCCGACTTGCGGATACACACCAATAAATCGTGGGGGCGGGCTTGCTCGCGATAACGGTCTATCAGTCGACATATTCGTTAACTGACAGTCCGTTATCGCGAGCAAGCCCGCTCCCACATTCGTTTAGCGCACGCTGCTTTCGAAGCGGCTCACGCCCGGCAGTTCCAGCACCAACTCATCGCCCACATTCAGCGGGCCGACACCGGCTGGCGTACCGGTGAGGATCACATCACCGGCCTGCAACGAGAAGCAGCCGGCCATGTGCTGGATCATCGGTACGATCGGGTTGAGCATATGCGAACTGTTGCCGTCCTGGCGCACCTGGCCATTGATGGTCAGGCGAATGCCGATATCGGCCAGGTCCGGGAACGTGCTGCCGACCACAAAGGGCGCGATCACTGCCGCACCATCGAAGGACTTGGCGATTTCCCACGGCAACCCCTTGGCCTTGAGCTCGGCCTGCTTGTCGCGCAGGGTCAGGTCCAGGGCCGGGGCGAAGCCGGAGATGGCATCCAGCACTTCTTCACGGCTCGGGGTTTTCGACAGGGGCTTGCCGATCAACACCGCGATTTCCGCTTCGTAATGCACCGAACCGCGCTCGGCCGGAATGGCAAAACCGCCTTCCAATGGCACCACGCAACTGCCCGGCTTGATAAACAGCAGCGGCTCGGTCGGCACCGGGTTATCCAGCTCCTTGGCGTGTTCGGCGTAGTTGCGCCCGATGCAAACCACTTTGCCCAGTGGAAAGTGGATGTTGGTGCCGTCGACGTACTTATGCTGATAGCTCATGGACCACTTCCTCTTTCGTGATGATTAAACAGCGAAGATCTTGCCCGGGTTCATGATCCCGTTCGGGTCGAACACGGCCTTCACCGCCTTCATATATTCGATTTCAACCGGGGAGCGGCTGTAGGTCAGGTAATCACGCTTGGTCATGCCCACGCCATGTTCGGCGGAGATCGAACCGTTGTACTTCTCGACGGTTTCAAACACCCACTTGTTGACGGTGGCGCACTTGGCGAAGAACTCATCCTTGGACAGGTTTTGTGGCTTGAGGATGTTCAAGTGCAGGTTGCCGTCGCCAATGTGGCCGAACCAGACAATTTCGAAGTCTGGGTAATGTTCGCCGACGATCGCATCGATTTCCTTCAAGAACGCCGGCACTTTCGACACGGTGACCGAGATGTCGTTCTTGTACGGCGTCCAGTGCGAGATGGTCTCGGAGATGTACTCACGCAGTTTCCACAGGTTGTGCAACTGGGTTTCGCTCTGGCTCATCACGCCATCCAACACCCAGCCCTGTTCGACACAGTGCTCAAAGGTTTCCAGGGCGTGGTTGGCAACTTCTTCGGTGGTGGCTTCGAATTCCAGCAGGGCATAGAACGGGCAATCGGTCTCGAACGGCGCCGGCACGTCGCCACGGCCGAGGACTTTGGCCAGGGCCTTGTCGGAGAAGAACTCGAACGCCGTCAGATCCAGCTTGCTCTGGAACGCATGCAACACCGGCATGATCGAGTCGAAATCAGTCGTACCGAGGACCATGGCGGTCAGGTTCTTCGGCGCACGGTCCAGGCGCATGGTGGCTTCGACCACAAAACCCAGGGTGCCTTCGGCGCCGATAAACAGCTGGCGCATGTCGTAGCCGGTGGCGTTCTTGATCAGGTTGCGGTTGAGCTCCAGTACATCGCCCTTGCCGGTGACAACCTTCATGCCGGCCACCCAGTTGCGGGTCATGCCGTAGCGAATGACCTTGATCCCGCCGGCATTGGTGCCGATATTGCCGCCAATCTGGCTGGAGCCGGACGAAGCGAAGTCCACCGGGTAGTACAGGCCGTTTTCTTCGGCGGTGTTCTGCAATTGCTTGGTGACCACGCCCGGCTGGCACACGGCGGTGCGGTCGGTGAGGTTCACGTCGAGAATCTGGTTCATGTAGTCGAACGACACCACCACTTCGCCATTGGCGGCAACGGCAGCAGCCGACAGACCGGTACGCCCACCGGATGGCACCAGCGCCACCTTGTGTTCATTGGCCCAACGGACAATGGCCTGCACCTGCTCAATGGTCTTGGGGAAGACGATGGCGGTCGGCGCGGGGGCGAAGTGCTTGGTCCAATCCTTGCCGTAAGCCTCCAGGGAGTCTGCATCGGTCAGCACTTTGCCGGGCTCAACCAGGGTCTTTAGCTCATCAATCAGGGCAGGATGGGTCATCGACAGAACTCTCGAACAATTCATGGTCATCCTGAGAACGCTTCACGTCGCAGGAATGAGTGTTTAGCGGGGCGCGTATGCTAGCATACCGCCCCCGCAGGACAGAGCCCAAGGGCGTTTCTGCGGTGACGGCTTTCCTGCCGTCCGGGTCAGCTTGCGCTGCTCGATTCCCTGCCATTTTTCTCCGGGATACAGGTTTACGCAGATGAGCAAGACTTCTCTCGATAAGAGCAAGATCAAGTTCCTTCTTCTGGAAGGCGTCCACCCATCGGCCGTCGACGTCCTAAAGGCCGCCGGGTACACCAGCATTGAGTACATCACCAGTTCTCTGCCGGAATCCCAGCTCAAGGAAAAGATCGCCGACGCGCACTTTATCGGCATTCGCTCCCGCACCCAGCTGACCGAAGAGATCTTCGACCACGCCAAGAAGCTGGTGGCTGTCGGCTGTTTCTGCATCGGCACCAACCAGGTGGACCTCAATGCAGCGCGCGAGCGCGGTATCGCAGTGTTCAACGCCCCGTACTCCAACACCCGTTCCGTGGCGGAGCTGGTATTGGCCGAGGCCATCCTGTTGCTGCGCGGCATCCCCGAGAAGAACGCTTCCTGCCACCGTGGCGGCTGGATCAAGAGCGCGGCCAACTCCTTCGAAATCCGCGGCAAGAAGCTGGGTATCGTTGGTTACGGTTCGATCGGCACGCAATTGTCGGTACTGGCCGAAGGCCTGGGGATGCAGGTGTTCTTCTATGACACCCTGACCAAGCTGCCGCTGGGCAACGCCACCCAGGTGTCGAGCCTGACCGAGCTGCTGGGCATGTCCGATATCGTGACCCTGCACGTTCCGGAAACCGCTGAGACCCAGTGGATGATCGGCGAGAAGGAAATCCGCGCCATCAAGAAAGGCGGGATCCTGATCAACGCCGCACGCGGCACCGTGGTCGAACTGGATGCCCTGGCCGACGCGATCAAGGACAAGCACCTGATCGGCGCCGCCATCGACGTGTTCCCGGTGGAGCCACGCTCCAACGATGACATCTTCGAAAGCCCGCTGCGTGGCCTGGACAACGTGATCCTGACCCCGCACATCGGCGGCTCCACCGCTGAAGCCCAGGCCAACATCGGCCTGGAAGTGGCGGAAAAGCTGGTCAAGTACAGCGACAACGGTACGTCGGTGTCCTCGGTCAACTTCCCGGAGGTAGCCCTGCCGGCTCACCCTGGCAAGCACCGCCTGCTGCACATCCACCAGAACATCCCGGGTGTGATGATGGAGATCAACAAGGTATTCGCGGAAAACGGCATCAACATTTCCGGTCAATTCCTGCAGACCAACGAGAAGGTTGGCTACGTGGTGATCGACGTCGACGCCGAGTACTCGGACCTGGCGCAAGAGAAGCTGCAGCACATCAGCGGTACTATCCGTAGCCGCGTGTTGTTCTAAGGTTTCAGACGCACCACGAAGAAGGGAGCCCTGAGGGCTCCCTTTTTTTCGTCTGAACAAATCTTACTTGACGGTAACGGTGATCACTTTTGAGGCTACAGTAGGTTCAAACTGACGGTGAACGTTATCGCCCGCCACCAGTTGCAGGGTGTGCTTGCCCGGGGCCAGGGTCAGTTCGGTCTTGGTTTGTGCCTTGCCGAAGTGGATCACGGTATCGGTGGCTGGAATCGGCTGGCTTGGGTCAGGCAATGCCTTCTGATCAACCAGCAAGTGGTGATGGCCGGCACCTGGGACTTGTTTGTCGATAGGCTCAAGGTCCATGCCCTTGATGCCAAACTCAACGGTGAAGGTCTTGTCGACGGTAGCGCCATCCTTAGGCGAGACAATAAACACCTCAGCCCCCTTGGGCGCAGGTGTACGTGGGATATCGGCGGCTGACGCCAGCATGGAAGCTCCCAGCAAAAGACTGGCCAGGGTTGCACGAGACAAAATGGCTTTCATTAACTTCTCCAGTTTTTCTGTGAAATCTGTAGGGTTATGACAACTTAGTGACGAAACGTTGTCCAAGGCACTCGACACCATAGCAAAGCGAGCCTGAACCGCGTCTCGCACCTTCGAATTCTTTAGGAGTGACCATGCGCTTTTTGCCTGGCCTGTTACTTTTGCTGCCTCTTCTGAGCCCCTTGGCTCACGCCGAACTGTTCGACGACGTGTTTGACCGTGGGGAACTGCGCATTGCCCTCGAAGCCGATACGCCACCCTTCAACTTCAAGGAAGGCGACAAACTCACCGGTTTTGAAGTGGAGCTGGGTGAGTTGCTGGCGCGGGAAATGGACGTACGTGCCTCCTTTATCACCACCGACGACAGCGACTTGCTGCCCGGTGTAGAGAGCGGCAAGTACGACGTGGCGATTAACCATATCGCTGTGACTGCGCAACTGCAGGATCGTTTCGATTTCAGCGTGCCGTATAGCTATGCCAATGCCCAGATGCTTGCGAAAAAGCAACAAAAGCGTCTGCTGGGCAACCTCGACACCCTCACCAGCAGCCAATTTGCCGCCAAGCCCACCGAGGGTGTGGACCTGCGCAACCGTGTCGATGCCAA
Organism: Pseudomonas sp. FH4; assembly: GCF_000510915.2. Classification (NCBI taxonomy): domain Bacteria; kingdom Pseudomonadati; phylum Pseudomonadota; class Gammaproteobacteria; order Pseudomonadales; family Pseudomonadaceae; genus Pseudomonas; species Pseudomonas sp. FH4. Next base: position 306,754 of record NZ_AOHN01000012.1, read on the forward strand.
GGCCACGTTGACCCTGGCCATCCCGTTCCATAAGGGCAACCCGGCGTTCAAGTCGAGCCTGGACAAGGCGCTGGAGCGCATCAAGGCCGATGGACGGCTGGCGGCGCTGTCACAAAAGTGGCTGGAGGCCGACACCAGCAAACCCACCAAATAGGCTTGTGAGTGGGCTTTTGTGGGAGCGGGCTTGCTCGCTCCCACAAAAAGCCTGGTCCTAGATTGGATTTAGGTGGGGTTTGGGAGCTGGTCCAGGGCTACCACCGCCTCGGCCAACTCCAACTCGCTGAACACCTGCACCCCATGGCGCTTGAGCAACGCTGCCGTCACCCCTTCGCCCGTGACTTTCACCCCACTGAACGTGCCGTCATAAGTCAGCAGATTGCCGCATGAGGGGCTGTTGGCCTTGAGCACGGCGATGCGGATGCCATGGCGCTGCACCAGGGCCAGGGCCTGCCGCGCCCCATCGAGAAAGGCTTCGCTGAAGTCCTCGCCATCGGCAGTCAGCACTTGCGCACGACCTTCCCACACACCCATCCCCTGCCCGCCCGGAATCTCGGCAGAAGGGCGTGGCGTAGGCAGGCCGCCAGCGACTTCCGGGCACACCGCAACCACCCGGCCTTCGGCCTGCCAGGCGGCCAGTTGGTCGAACGGCCCGCTGGCCCCGCCGTCATAACGTACGCGATGCCCCAGCAGGCAGCGGCTGACCAGAATCTTTTGCATGCTCAAAACGGCTCGTTGCCCCGCCGGCGAAACCAGCCGGTCAGGGACAGGCGCTCGCGATGGGCAGGCAGGACTTCGTGGGGTACTTCCCCCGACAGGAACACCACCAGGCACCCGCCGGTGGGGTCCACGTCGTGTTCGACGCCATCCTTGAGGTACATGCGTAACTGGCCGCCATGTTCGGGCAGCCAATCCTGGTTCAGGTAGACCACCGCCGAGACCATGCGCCGGTCATCGTCGCGAAAACGGTCGAGGTGCTTGAGGTAGAACGCCCCCGGCGGGTACATCGCGAAGTGGCATTCAAACTCTTCCAGGCCCAGGAACAGCCCTCGGTTCATTGCCAGTCGCAGGCTGTCCATCAACAGCAGATAGCGATCGCAAATAGGCGCCTGGCCGGGCTCCAGCCATTGGATATGGTCGCCACGGATCCCCTCGCGAATCTCCTGGGCCGGCCCGCGTCCGACAGCGGCCGGTGCCAATTCACCTTCAACGGCACGTTTATGGCACTCAGCCGCCAGTTCCAGGGTCAGAGCCTCTGGCAGGAAGATGTTCTGCTGCGACCAACCTTTCACGGCCAGGTCGTCGACGATGCGTAGCAGCAGCGGGTCATCAGGGGATATTTGCATGGCGCGCATAGTATCCATACGCCTGGAAAACCGACAGCGCCGCCGAGCACCTAGATACACTTTAGTCAGGCAACTGATAGGACTTCTCGACAAATCCTACGCCCGACACGGACAATAGTGGCCGACTGACAGGAGTCCATATGCGTCGTTTGTTTTTATCCTTGCTGATGTTCTGCGTGTTGCCCGCCTGGGCAGACAGCCATGACCAGTTGTACACGGTCGCCGGCTGGCCGCAACAACGTGCGCATTTCAGTGACGCCTTGAGTGCCGCCCAGCAGCGCTACCGCAACAGCTTGCCGCCGGCGGTGTACCAGGCGCTGGTGGACAACAGCAATAAACGCTTCGCCCCCAAGGCCATGGATCAGCGGGCTGAAGCCCAGTTGCGCCAGAACCTGGCCGATCCAAAACCCGCGCTGGCGTTTTTCCAGTCGCCTCTGGGGCGCAAGATTGTCGCCGCCGAATTGCTGGCGACCCGCCGTGACCAGTTGGCCAAGAATGCCCAGGGCTTGCCACAGATCCAGGCCGACGCCACCCGCAGCCTGATCATCGGCCACCTGGCCCAGGCCCTGCCCGCCCGCGAAGCCGGGGCCGAGGTCAGCCTGGCGATTGCTGGCGTGGCAGCAGACAGCCTGAGCCAGATGATCCCCGGTCTGTTGGGCGGCGGTCAGGCGCAGAGTATGTTGAACGGTCAGCGCGAGCGCTTGATGCAGCAGATCGGCAATGATCTGAACAACACCTTGTTGTATGTGTATCGGGACTTGTCAGACCCGGAGCTGGAAGAGTTCGCCACGTTTGCCGAGTCACCGCAAGGCAAGGCGTATTACCAAGCGGCGCTGGCAGCGATCCGTGCCGGCCTGGCGGTCGGCCAAAGCACCTCCAGCCTGGCCCCCTGACGCCCCTCCCTCTGTAGGAGCGAGCTTGCTCGCGAAAAACTCAAGGACACCGCGTCTAACCAGGCAGCGCGCGTTATCGTTGACGTTCTTCGCGAGCAAGCTCGCTCCTACAGGGGTGCAGGCTTATTTCAGGTGGTCGGTGAGAAACTTGAAGTATTGCTCGCGGATTTCAGGCAATTCATTTGCCAAGTGATGCCGCCCACGCGGCAACATCAGGATCTGCGGCTGATCGAACTTGCCGCGCAGCACCTGCAAGTTGTGCTGCCAATCCACGGTCATATCCTCCTCGCCCTGCACGATCAGTGGCCGTCGTGTGCTGCGTGGCGCAGCTTCGATGCGTTTGATCCAGCGCGCCAACGCGCCCACCCAGGCGGTGGGCAGTTGCCGGGGCTGCAAGGGGTCAGCTTCGAGGAACGGGCGGAACGCCGGGTCATTGCTGTTATCGCTGAAACGCCGGGCGATGCCTTTGACGAACGGCTTGAGCAGGTAATAACTGAGCTGCGACCAGCCCCAGGCCCGCGGCCGCACCAGCGGCGACAACAGGAAAGTCTGGCCTTGCGCCGGGCTGCCTGCGCCATGGTTGAGCAGATGATCCACCACAATCGCCCCGCCGGTGCTTTGCCCGAACAGATGCCAGGGCTTGGGCAGTTGCAGCGCGTCGGCCTGTTCGAACAAGCCGCTCACCACCCGCTGGTACACCGCAAAATCATCGATGCTGGCACGCACGCCGCTGGACAGGCCATGGCCCGGCAAGTCGCAGGCAATCACTACGAAACCCTGGTCCAGGCCCCACTCCACCACGCTGCGGTACAGTCCCATGTGGTCGTAGAAACCGTGGAACATAAACAGTGTGGCCACCGGTTTCGCCGGCCACCAGACCTGGCTGACCACCTCGAACCCATCCACCTCGAAGCGCCCCAGGCGACTGACCGCAGGCTCTTTGCGCGCGGCCAGGTCCAGCCCATAGAAGCGCTGGTAGACCCTGGCTTCGGCCGAAAGCGGCTGCGCGTCCACCAGGGGCCGCAAGCTTTCGCGCAAATGATCGGGGTCAAAGGTAACGGGCATAAGAACTTCCAGACTAGGGCTTCACAGCCCTGACAGATGAATATCGAGTCGCGATATTCATCTGTCAGGGCAAGCATGGCAAGCTACGCGACCTTCGAGGATTGCTCTGAATGCGAAAACCCTACCGCACCGCCCTGCTCGCCAGCCTGATCATGCTGATCTGCGCCGCCGTTCTGTGGGCCGCGTATGACTGGTTCCAGGGCCGCTACCTGCGGGCATTCAGCGCACACACGGCGGTGTTTTCCGGCGACCCATTGCGCCTGCCCGACGAGCTCGCAGGCCCCGGCCCGATCCGCCTGGTGCACTTCTGGGACCCGGCCTGCCCGTGCAATGTCGGCAATCAACAACACCTCAGTGAACTGATCGAGCAATACGCGCCCCTGGGCGTGGAATTCTATGCCCTGCAAAAAGCCGGCAGCCACGGCCAATTGCCCACCACCCTTGGCGCCATGAAAGTCCTCAATGCCCTGCCCGGCGCCAATCAGGTGCCCGCCAGCCCGGCGGTCGGCATCTGGGATCGCAACGGTAAACTGGCGTATTTCGGGCCGTACAGCGAAGGGCTGACCTGTAATTCAAGCAACAGTTTTATCGAACCGATCCTGCAGGCACTCCAGGGCGGGCGCACGGTGAACGCGACCCACACCCTGGCGGTTGGCTGCTATTGTTCCTGGCCAGAAGGTTCGTAGCTCTTCTAAAGTAGCCCCACGTCTAATAATAAGGATTGTTCATGAAGCGCGTCGTGTCGGGTCTCGCGGCCCTGCTGGTGCTGATCGCCCTCGGCGCCGGCTGGTATGTCTACAGCAAGCAACCCACCCGCCAGGGCACCGTGGAGCTGGCCAACCTGCAAGGTTCGGTCACGGTGCGTTACGACGACCGTGGCGTGCCGCATATCCGCGCCGAGAACGAGGCTGACCTGTATCGTGCCCTGGGTTATGTACACGCCCAGGACCGCCTGTTCCAGATGGAAATCATGCGGCGCCTGGCCCAGGGCGAGCTGGCCGAAGTGCTGGGCGCCAAGTTGCTGGACACCGACAAACTGTTCCGCACCCTGCGCATCCGCGAGCGCGCCGCCACCTACGCGGCGCAGATGGACCGCCAGTCACCGCACTGGAAGGCCCTGCAAGCCTATCTGGACGGGATCAACCAATATCAGGACAACCACGCCAGCCCCATGGAGTTTGACGTACTGGGCATCCCCAAGCGGCCGTTCACCGCCGAAGACACCATCAGCATCGCCGGCTACCTGGCCTACAGCTTTGCTGCAGCCTTTCGCACAGAACCGTTGCTGACTTATGTGCGAGACCAACTGGGCAGCGACTACCTGAAGGTGTTTGACCTCGACTGGAAAGCCAAGGGCGACCTCGGCCTGACCGCCGGTGACTGGCAAGACCTCGACGCCATCGCCCGCCTCAGTGAGCAGGCCCTGGCCGACAACGGCCTGCCGCAGTTCGAAGGCAGCAACGCCTGGGCCATCAGCGGCAATCGCACCAAGAGCGGCAAGCCGTTGCTGGCGGGCGACCCGCATATCCGTTTCTCGGTGCCGTCGGTGTGGTACGAGGCGCACCTGTCGGCGCCCGGTTTCGAACTCTACGGTTATCACAACGCTCTGGTACCGGTGGCGTTCCTGGGGCACAACAAAGCGTTTGGCTGGAGCCTGACGATGTTCCAGAACGACGACCTCGACCTGATCGCCGAGAAGGTCAACCCGGATAATCCCAACCAGGTGTGGTACCGCGGCCAGTGGGTCGATATGACCAGCAGCGAACAGCATATCGCCGTCAAGGGCCAGGCCCCGGTGACGTTGACCCTGCGCCGCTCGCCCCACGGCCCGATCATCAACGACGTACTCGGAGCCAACGCCGGCAAGACACCGATTGCCATGTGGTGGGCGTTCCTCGACACCGAAAACCCGATCCTCGACGGGTTCTACCAACTCAACCGCGCCGACACGCTGGCCAAGGCGCGCACGGCGGCCGCCAAGGTGCATGCGCCGGGGCTCAACATCGTGTGGGCCAATGCCAAGGGCGATATCGGCTGGTGGGCAGCCGCGCAGTTGCCGATCCGCCCGGCGGGTGCCAATGCCGGGTTTATCCTCGACGGCAGCACGCCTCAGGCTGACAAGCTGGGCTTCTACCCGTTCAGCGCCAACCCCCAGGAAGAAAACCCGGCGCGTGGTTATGTGGTCTCGGCCAATGCCCAGCCGGTATCGCCCACCGGCATGCAGATCCCCGGCTATTACAACCTGGCGGATCGTGGCCAGCAGCTAAACGCGCAGTTGAGCGACAACCAGGTCAAATGGGACCTGGACAACAGCCAGGCCCTGCAACTGGGCACCACCACCGCCTACGGGCCCCGCCTGCTGGCGCCGCTGTTGCCGGTGCTGCGTGAGGTGGTCAAGGATCCGTCCGAGCTCAAACTGGTGGAGCAACTGGCCACGTGGAAAGGTGACTACCCGGTGGAGTCGATCCCGGCCACCGTGTTCAACCAGTTGCTGTATGACCTGACAGACGCGGCCTTTCGCCCCAAGTTGGGTGACGACATGTTCAAGACCCTGATCACCACTCGCGTGATCGACGCCGCCCTGCCACGCCTGGCCGCCGCCGCGGACTCGCCGTGGTGGAACGGGCAGCGCACCGAGACCGTCAAGCGCGCCTGGGACAAGAGCCTGGCCCATCTGAAAACCACCTTCGGCGATGACCCGACCCAATGGCAGTGGGGCAAGGCGCACACCCTGACCCACGGCCATCCACTGGGTATCAAGAAGCCGTTGGACCAGATCGTCAATGTCGGCCCGTTTGCCTCACCGGGCAGCCACGAAGTGCCGAACAACCTGTCCGCAATCATTGGCCCGGCGCCATGGCCGGTGACTTATGGTCCGTCTACCCGGCGCCTGGTCGACTTCGCCGACGCCGCCCACGCACTGACCATCAACCCGGTCGGGCAAAGCGGCGTGCCGTTCGACAAGCACTATGCCGACCAGGCCGAGACCTACATCGAGGGCGGGTACGAGCAAGCGCATTTTGATGAAGAAGAGGTCCAGGCCAATACTCGCGGCACCCTCAAGCTGTTGCCGGCCCGCCCCCCACAACAGCCCTGACGAAACACCATCATAAATGTGGGAGCGGCGGTGCGACGATTCGACTTGCTCGCTCCCACAGTTTTAATCTGCGTTGCGCATTCGACCGGGTGCCTGGCCATACGCCTCCTTGAACTTCTTGCTGAACGCCGCCTGGGATTGATAACCCACCCGGGCCGCGATATCCGTCAGGCTCAACCGCGACTGCTGCAACAGGTTGAACGCCAGTTCCATGCGCAACTGGGTCAGCAACACCCACGGCGATACGCCCGCCACTTTGACAAACGCGCGCATGAACGTGGCCCGGGACATCGACGCTGCGCCGGCCAGGCTGTCGATGGTCCAGTCATGCCCGGGCTCGGCCAGCATCGCCTGCCAGGCGCGGCCCAGGCGTTTGTCGGTGAGCAAGGCAAACGTCCCCGCCAACGGCGCTTGTTGTGCCAGCCAGGTGCGCACCAGCAAAGTGAACAGGGCCACCGACAGCGCATCGATGAACGACCGCGCACCGAGCCGCTCGCCATCCGCTTCGCTGCGCATCAGCGCAATCAGGGCCGCCAGTTGCCCATCGGCCTGCCATTGCCGGCTGGACACCACCAGATACGCCGGCAAGGCCGCGAACAGCAACGACTGGCGGTTGTAGTGAAAGCTGCCACAGAGCATCTCCACCTCCGGCTGATCGCCACCCAGGCGATGCACCTTGAGGACACCGTCGTCGATCACCCTGGGTAACATCGCTGGCACCGTCGCGCCCTGGCTGCGCAACAGGTGAGTCGCACCGCCGGGCAGCAGCAGGATGTCGCCCTCTTCCAGGGTCACTCGTTGCCCGCCCGAAAGCTCGGCGTGGCAGGTGCCACTGAGCACAATGTGATACGGCGCCACGCCCAGTGATTCGGGCGCATGGTCCAGGGCCCAGTCGCCCTGGAACTGGCAACGTACATCGAGGCTGCCGCGCAGGTTGGCCATGGTGATCAGGGTGTCGATAGCGTTCATTTGCGAATATCGGTCAAAAAGTTGAGCGGATCGAACAATACCGCCAAACCCGGACGGAACACACTGGCTTCACACCCAACCCGTTCAGGAGTTATCGCAATGTTCAATAACTGGTCCGACTTGCTGCCTACCGTGAAGAAAGCCTTTGGCACACTGGGCAAGAGCAACCCGAAGATGGTCAAAGCCTACATGGCGCTTGGCGAAGCCGCCGAGGAAAACAACGTCCTGGATGCCAAGACCCGCGAACTGATCTCGATTGCAGTGGCGATCACCACTCGCTGCGACGGTTGCATCGGCGTGCATGCCGACGCCGCGATCAAGGCCGGCGCCACCCGCGAAGAAGTCGCCGCAACCTTGGCCACTGCCATCTCACTGAATGCCGGCGCCGCCTACATCTACTCGCTGCGCGCGCTGGAAGCCTACGACACGCTTAAACCGGCGCCGCAAAGTTGAGCCGAAACTGCTGCGGCGTCACGCCCAGCCGGCGGTTGAACACACTGCGCAGGTGCTGGGCATCACGAAAGCCGCATTGATAGGCCACGGTCTTGAGCGGCGCGCTGCTGCTTTCGAGCATCACCCGCGCCGCATCCACCCGCGCCCGCTCGACAAATTCTGCCGGGGTGATTCGCGCCTCACGGGCAAATACCCGCGAGAAGTTGCGCGCACTCATGTTGGCTGCGCGGGCCAGGTCGGCAATGCCCAGGTCGCCGGTCAGGTTCGCCAGCACGTACAACTGCACCTGCGCCACGGCCGAGGAAGATTCGGCATGGGGTGTCAGGAACGGACTGAACTGTGACTGCCCGCCGCTACGCTGGGTAAACACCACCAGGCGCTTGGCCACGCTCAAGGCCACTTCCGGGCCGTGGTCCTGGGCCAGCAGGTACAACGACAGATCGATGCCCGCCGTGACCCCGGCCGAGGTGTAGAGGTTGGCGTCTTGCACGTACAGGCGGTCGGCGTCGACCTGGGTCGAGGGGCACAGGCGCGCCAGATCCGCCGCGTCACCCCAGTGCGTGGTGACCGTGCGCCCCTCCAGCAAACCGGCGCGCGCGAGCATGAACGCGCCATTGCAAATCGAGCCGAAACGCCGAGCCCTGGCGCTGGCGCCTTGCAACCACTGATTGAACGCCGGGCCGAAATCCTCGAAGGGCAACTGCGGGCCACCGGCTACCAACAACAGGTCATAGGCTTGCAGCGCATCGCTGTAATGGATATGGGCCTGCAATGACAGACCGTTGGAGCAGGCAATGTTGCCCTGGACCTGGCCGATGACTTCGAGCTGGTAATGATCCGCAGGCGCCAGGAAGCGATTGGCCTCGCAGAACACGTCCATGGGACCGGTCACATCCAGTGACTGGACGCCGGGGAAGATCAGGATGGCGACGGTTTTGTGCATGGATGGCACACCTTTCTATCGGAATAAACGAAGAAACATTTGGATTGTTGCAGGCTTCAAGCGATAGCAGTGCCTGCTACACCCTAGCCGATTTCACGTGGCACGATGTGACCGCACATTGGCCGGGATCGCATCCTCACCGCGATGGCCCTCGCGCACAGGCGCATCCAAACTGGACTCATCAGCGCCAACCCGGCGCCTTCTTGAGGATCATGACCATGAGCACCACCATCGCCGGTATCAAAATCCCCGACAGCGCCCTGGCCAAGGCTACCACCGAGTACATCCGCGACATTGAATCCGACCTGCTCTACCACCACTCCCGCCGAGTGTTCCTGTTCGGCGCGCTCAGCGGTGAACGCAAGCAACTGGCCTACAACCCGGAGCTGCTCTACGTCGGCGCGATGTTCCACGACCTGGGCCTGGTGGCAGGCCATCGCAGCGACAACGAACGCTTTGAAGTGGACGGCGCCAACGCTGCCGCCGACTTTCTCAAGCCCTATGGTTTAAGCGATGACGATATCGAGCAGGTGTGGCTGTCCATCGCCCTGCACACCACCCCTGGCGTGCCCCAGCACCTGCGCCCCACTGTCGCGCTGGTCACGGCCGGTGTGGAGATGGATGTGCTGGGCATGGACTACGCCGCCTTTAGCCACGTGCAGCGCGAAGCGGTGGTGCATGCGCATCCACGGGGCGAAGGGTTCAAGGAGTGCATCATCTGCGCGTTTGCCGACGGCTTGCGCCATCGCCCGCAGACCACGTTTGGCAACGTGAAGACCGATGTGTTGGTGGATCAGGAACCGGGGTTCAAGCCGATGAACTTTGTCGAGGTGATTCGCCAGTCGCCGTGGACTGCCTAATCAACTTGAAATGCAATCAAATGTGGGAGCTGGCTTGCCTGCGATAGCGGTGGTTCAGTCACCTCTTCAGTGACTGACACTCAGCTATCGCAGGCAAGCCCGCTCCCACATTTTTAGACCGGTGCGGGCGCGCGGCGCACGTCCGGCTGTTTCCAGCCATCCGCTGCCGCTTCTTCGATGGCTTGCTGGATCGCCTTCTTGCGCCGCTCTTCCGCGCGACGGCTGAAGTACCACACCAGGAACGTCACCAGCGACACCGCCAGCAGAATCAGGCTGGCCACGGCGTTGATCTCGGGTTTGACCCCAAGGCGCACCGCCGAGAACACTTCCATCGGCAAGGTAGTCGAACCCGGGCCCGAGACGAAGCTGGCCAGAACCAAATCATCCAGCGACAACGCGAACGACATCATGCCACCCGCCGCCAACGACGGCGCGATCATCGGGATGGTGATCAGGAAGAACACCTTCCACGGCCGCGCACCCAGGTCCATGGCCGCTTCTTCGATCGACAGGTCCAGCTCACGCAGGCGTGCCGACACTACCACCGCCACGTACGCCGCACAGAACGTGGTGTGGGCGATCCAGATGGTGACAATGCCACGCTCCTGGGGCCAACCGATCATCTGCGCCATGGCCACGAACAGCAGCAACAGCGACAGACCGGTGATCACTTCCGGCATCACCAGCGGCGCCGTCACCAAGCCGCCGAACAGCGTGCGGCCCTTGAACTGGCTGATACGGGTCAGCACAAACGCCGCCAACGTACCCAACGCCACCGCAGCCACCGCCGTGTAGCAGGCGATTTCCAGGGAGCGGGCCACCGAGCCCATCAACTGGGTGTTGTCCAGCAGGCCCACGTACCACTTGATCGACCAACCACCCCACACCGTCACCAGTTTCGATTCGTTGAACGAATAGATCACCAGGATCAGCATCGGCAGGTAGATAAACAGCAGCCCTACGACCAGCATGAAGCTGGAGAAACTGAAGCGCTTCATACCTTGCCCTCCATCTCTTTGGCTTGGCTGCGGTTAAACAGAATGATTGGCACGATCAGGATCGCCAGCATCACCACCGCCAGGGCGGAAGCCACCGGCCAGTCGCGGTTGTTGAAGAACTCTTGCCACAACACTTTACCGATCATCAGGGTTTCCGGGCCGCCCAGCAGTTCCGGGATCACGAACTCGCCCACCACCGGGATGAACACCAGCATGCAGCCGGCGATGATGCCGTTCTTGGACAGCGGCACGGTGATTTTCCAGAAGCTGTTGAAGGTGCTCGAACCCAGGTCCGAGGCCGCTTCCAGCAGGCTCTGGTCATGTTTGACCAGGTTGGCGTACAGCGGCAGGATCATGAACGGCAGGTACGAATAGACCACGCCGATATACACCGCGATGTTGGTGTTGAGGATCTGCAACGGTTCGTTGATCAACCCCATGGACATCAGGAAGCCATTGAGCAAGCCGTTGTTGCTGAGAATGCCCATCCACGCATACACGCGGATCAGGATCGCGGTCCAGGTCGGCATCATGATCAGCAGCACCAGCACGGTCTGCATCTCTTTGCGCGCACTGGCGATGGCGTAGGCCATCGGGTAGCCGATCAGCAGGCAGAGCGCCGTGCTGAAAAACGCCATCTTCAGCGAGCCCAGGTAGGCGGCGATGTACAACTCGTCGCCGGCCAGCAGGCTGTAGTTGGCCAGGTTGAGCACCACCTCCAGCTTCTGCTCGATGTAGGTATAGATCTCGGTGTAGGGCGGGATCGCCACGTCTGCTTCAGCAAAGCTGATCTTCAGGACGATGAAGAACGGCAGCATGAAGAACATGAACAGCCACAGGAATGGAATCCCGATGACCACCTGTTTGCCGCTGGGAATTATTCGGTGCAGTCGCCGTTTGAATTTCTTCATGTTCATGAGCGAAGTACCACGCCGCTGTCGTCTTCCCACCACACGTAGACCTGGTCACCCCAGGTCGGCCGCGCGCCACGACGTTCGGCGTTGGCGACGAAGGACTGCACCAGCTTGCCGCTCGGCAGTTCGACGTAGAACACAGAGTGGCCGCCCAGGTAGGCAATGTCATGCACCTTGCCGCTGGACCAGTTGTGCTCGCAGGTCGGCATTTCGGTGGTGACCAGCAGCTTTTCCGGGCGGATGGCGTAGGTCACCGACTTGTCTTCCACCGAAGTGGCGATGCCATAACCCACGTAGATATCGCGGTCCAGGTCGGCGCACTTGAGCACCGCATGGCCTTCGGCGTCATCCACCACCACGGTGTCGAAGATGTTGACGTTGCCGATGAACTCGCACACCAGGCGGCTGGTGGGGGTTTCGTAGATGTCGATCGGGCTGCCGATCTGCGCGATCCAGCCCAGGTGCATGATTGCGATGCGCTCGGCCATGGTCATGGCCTCTTCCTGATCGTGGGTCACCATCACACAGGTCACGCCGACGCGCTCGATGATTTCCACCAGCTCCAGTTGCATCTGCGAGCGCAGCTTCTTGTCCAGGGCGCCCATCGGCTCATCGAGCAGCAGCAGTTTCGGGCGCTTGGCCAGGGAACGGGCCAATGCCACGCGCTGACGCTGGCCGCCAGACAGCTGGTGCGGCTTGCGCTTGGCGTACTGGCTCATCTGCACCAGCTTGAGCATCTCGGCCACACGGGCCTCGACCTCGGCCTTGGGAATCTTGTCCTGTTGCAGGCCGAAGGCGATGTTCTGCGCCACCGTCATGTGTGGGAACAAGGCGTAGGACTGGAACATCATGTTGATCGGCCGCTCGTAGGGCGGCATGTCGGTGATATCCACACCGTCGAGGAAAATCCGCCCTTCGGTCGGGCGCTCGAAACCTGCGAGCATACGCAGCAAGGTGGACTTGCCCGAACCCGAACCGCCGAGCAAGGCAAAGATCTCGCCTTTCTTGATTTCCAGGGACACATCGTCCACGGCAATCGTCTCGTCGAACTTCTTCGTGACCCGGTCGATTTTGACCAACACCTTTTTCGGTGTCTGGTCGCCCTCGAGGGCTTTCTTATAGGCGCCGGAGGCAACTGCCATTTACGAAACTCCCAAAAAAAAGAGTGCAGAACGTCCAATACGGACGAACCTTGGATAATTTGAGCCTTACTTGCCCGTCTTGACCTTGGTCCAGCTACGGGTCATCAAGCGTTGCACTTTCGGGGGTAGCTCGAAGTTGACAAACGTCCGGTCGAGAACCGCCTGCGGTGGATAAACCGCTTCGTCGGTGCGTATCGATTGCTCCATCAGCGTGTCCGCCCCTGGGTTAGGGTTGGCGTAGCCGACGTAATCACTGACCTGAGCGATCACTTCAGGTTGCAGTAAATAATTGATGAAGGCATGGGCCTCTTTGACGTTGGTCGAGTCCTTGGGGATCGCCAGTACGTCAAACCACAGGTTGCCGCCTTCTTTCGGAATCGCGTAGGCGATGTTCACGCCTTTGCCGGCCTCGGCCGCGCGGGCCTTGGCCTGGAACACATCGCCGGAGAACCCGGCGGCCACGCAGATATTGCCGTTGGCCAGGTCCGAGATGTATTTGGATGAGTGGAAGTAGGTCACGTAGGGACGCACTTTCAGCAGTTTTTCCTCGGCTTTCTTGTAGTCCGCCGGGTTGGTGCTGTTAGGGTCCAGGCCCATGTAGTTGAGTACCGCCGGCAGCATTTCATCGGCCGAGTCCATGAAGGACACGCCGCAACTGGCCAGCTTCTTCATGTTTTCCGGCTCGAACAGCACGGCCCAGGAGTCGATCTTGTCGACGCCCAGCACTTCCTTCACTTTATCGACGTTGTAGCCGATGCCGTTGGTGCCCCACAGGTAAGGCACGGCGTATTGGTTGCCCGGATCGTTCTTTTCCAGGCGCTTGAGCAGCGCCGGGTCGAGATTGGCGTAGTTGCTCAGCAACGACTTGTCGATCTTCTGGAACGCACCGGCCTTGATCTGCTTGCCCAGGAAGTGGTTGGACGGCACCACCACGTCATACCCGGTGCGCCCGGCCAGCAACTTGCCTTCCAGGGTTTCGTTGGAGTCGAACACGTCGTAGACGGGCTTGATGCCAGTGGCCTTTTCAAAGTTGGCCAGGGTGTCGGGGCCGATATAGTCCGACCAGTTATAAACATGCACGGTGGAAGCTGCCTGCACGCTGACTGCCAACGTGAGGCCTGCCCCAACCAGCAAGGCTTTGCGAAATAAAGAAATTGGCAAGTGGAGGTCCTCTTAAATAGTTGGGCCCGAAGTTGTTGCCCGGCAACAAAACCGGCGCGCAACTTACCCTCGATAAACCGATCCGGCAAAACTTTCTGTCATTTAATTTTTTGTAGGAGCGAGCTTGCTCGCGAAGGTCGTCAACGATAACGCGGGGCATCAGGCACCCCGCGGCGCATTTGAGTTTTTCGCGAGCAAGCTCGCTCCTACAGGTTCGTGCTTATTTACCCGATTTGATCTTGGTCCAGCTGCGCGTCAGCAGACGCTGGGTCGCGGCTGGCAGATCGCTGATTGCATACAGCTTGGCCTTCACATCATCCGACGGATAGATACTCGGATCGCCCGAGATATCCTTGTTCACCAGCGGCGTGGCAGCCTTGTTACCGTTCGGGAAACGTACGCTGTTGGTGATGGCGGCCATGACTTCAGGCTTCATCAGGTAGTTCATGAACTGGTAGGCGGCGTCCAGGTTCTCGGCATCTTTAGGGATGGCGACCATGTCATAGAAGCTGCCTGCACCTTCCTTGGGAATGGCGTAGGAAACCTTGACCTTGCCACCGGCTTCAGCCGCGCGGGACTTGGATTGTTCCAGGTCACCCGAGTAACCCACGGCCACGCAGATGTTGCCGTTGGCAAGGTCGGAAATGTACTTGGAGGAGTGGAAGTAGCCCACCGAAGGACGGATCTTGAGGAACAGCGCTTCGGCTTCAGCCAGCTGTTTCTTGTCCTGGCTGTCGGTCGGGTAACCCAGGTAATGCAGGGCCACCGGGATCATTTCGGTCGGCGAGTCGAGGAAGCTCACGCCACAGCTTTTGAGTTTTTCGATGTTCTCGGGCTTGAACAGCACGTCCCACGAGTCGATCTTGTCGACGCCCAGCGCGGCCTTGACCTTGTCCGGGTTGTAGCCGATGCCGATGGTGCCCCACATGTAGGGGAATGCATATTTGTTGCCTTTGTCACTGGCATCGCCCACGGCCTTGAGCAGGTCGGTATCGAGGTTTTTCCAGTTTGGCAGCTTGGACTTGTCCAGCTCCTGGTACACACCGGCCTTGATCTGCTTGGCCAGGAAGTTGTTCGACGGTACGACGATGTCGTAGCCGGACTTGCCCGCCAACAGCTTGGCTTCCAGGGTTTCGTTGCTGTCGAAAACGTCGTACACCACCTTGATGCCAGACTCTTTCTCAAAGTTGGCGACGGTGTCCGGTGCAATGTAGTCGGACCAGTTGTAGACGTGCAGCACTTTGTCGGCAGCCTGGGCCGTGCCGGCCATTGCGCCCATCAGGGACAAGGCCAGGAGGGTCTTGCCAGCGTTCTTCAAACCTAATGCCTTCATTCGGTCATGCTCCAATTTTTCTTTTTTGGGCCACATCTTTCTACGTTTCATGGCCCGTCGAAGGGCGACAAAACAGGGCGACAGTCTGGCAAGTTCAGGGGCCGGCTTTCAACCAAAGCCCCGCATTTATCATTGCCCGAATGCAACAGCCGCAAGCCGCTGCATTCTGAGCCTAGCACTTAGCCCTGCAATGCCGCCAAAGTCAGGTCCAGGCACTGGCGAGCCTTGGTCACCAGCTCGTCAATCTCGGCCTTGCTGATCACCAGCGGCGGCGAAATGATCATGGTGTCGCCCACGGCGCGCATGATCAGGCCATTCTCGAAGCAGAAGGTGCGGCAGATCATCCCCACGCCTTTGCCTTCATAACGCTTGCGCGTGGCCTTGTCCTGCACCAGCTCGATCGCACCCAACATGCCGACACCACGTACTTCGCCCACCAACGGATGATCCGCCAGCTCGCGTAGACGCTTTTGCAAATACGGTGCCGTTTCGTCATGGACGCGGCTGACAATTTTTTCATCGCGCAGGATGCGGATGTTTTCCAGCGCCACCGCAGCCGCCACCGGGTGCCCGGAGTAGGTGAAACCGTGGTTGAAATCGCCCCCTTCGTTGAGCACCGCCACCACTTCGTCGCGCACGATCAGGCCGCCCATGGGGATGTAGCCCGAGGTCAGGCCCTTGGCGATGGTCATCATGTCTGGCGTCAGATCGTAGAAATCGCTACCGAACCACTCACCGGTACGGCCAAAGCCACAGATCACTTCGTCGGCGACAAACAGGATGTCGTACTTGGCGAGGATTTCCTTGATGCGCGGCCAGTAGGTCGCTGGCGGCACGATCACGCCACCGGCACCCTGGATCGGCTCGGCAATAAAGGCACCGACGTTGTCCACGCCGACTTCCAGAATTTTCTCTTCCAGTTGATTGGCAGCCCAGACCCCGAACTCTTCAGGGCTCATGTCGCCGCCTTCACCGAACCAGTACGGCTGCGCGATATGCACGATACCCGGGATCGGCAAGTCGCCTTGCTCGTGCATATACGTCATGCCGCCCAGGCTCGCGCCGGCCACGGTGGAGCCGTGGTAGCCGTTCTTGCGGCTGATGATGGTTTTCTTGTTCGGCTGGCCCTTGATCGCCCAGTAGTGGCGAACCATGCGCAACATCGTGTCGTTGCCTTCGGAGCCGGAGCCAGTGAAGAACACATGGTTCATGCCGGCCGGGGCGATATCGGCGATGGCCTTGGCCAGCTCCAGCACCGGCGGGTGGGCGGTCTGGAAGAACAGGTTGTAGTAAGGCAGTTGTTTCATCTGCTTGGCGGCGGCGTCGGCCAGTTCATCGCGACCGTAACCGATGGCCACGCACCACAGGCCGGCCATGCCGTCGAGGATCTTGTTGCCTTCACTGTCCCACAGGTAAACGCCCTTGGCGTTGGTGATGATGCGCGGGCCTTTTTCTTTCAATTGCTTGAAGTCGCTGAACGGCGCCAGGTGGTGATCGTTGCTCAGGGCTTGCCATTCACGGGTTTGCGGGTTGTTGCTGGACATACCAATCTCCAAAAGTAGCAGGTGAGGGTGCGGCGCATCCCGGCCGCACCCGGCGCATCAGACGGCGAAGAGCAGGAATTCCCGCTCCCACGAACTGATCACGCGCTTGAAGTTTTCATGCTCGGCCCGCTTGACCGCGACGTAGCCAGTGATGAATTTGTGACCCAGGTATTTCTCGATGGTCTTGCTGTTTTCCATGCGCTCCAGCGCGTCTTCGATAGTCAACGGCAGGCGCAGGTTGCGCCGTTCGTAACCACGACCGACCACCGGCGCACTCGGGCTGATGCCTTCGACCATGCCGATATAGCCGCACAGCAAGCTGGCGGCGATCGCCAGGTACGGGTTGGCATCGGCGCCCGGCAGGCGGTTTTCCACGCGACGGTTCTGCGGGCCGGCATCCGGTACGCGCAGGCCGACGGTGCGGTTCTCTTCGCCCCACTCCACGTTCACCGGCGCCGAGGTGTCGGGCAGGAAGCGGCGGAACGAGTTGACGTTGGGGGCGAACAGCGGCAACAGCTCGGGAATGAACTTCTGCAGGCCGCCAATGTGGTGCAGGAACAGCTCGCTCTTGGAACCGTCCTCATTGGAGAACACGTTCTTGCCAGTAGCGATGTCGATGATGCTCTGGTGCAAGTGCATGGCACTGCCGGGCTCGCCGGTCATGGGCTTGGCCATGAAGGTGGCAGCCACGTTGTGCTTGAGCGCGGCTTCACGCATGGTGCGCTTGAACACCAGGATCTGGTCGGCCAGGGACAGGGCATCGCCATGACGGAAGTTGATTTCCATCTGCGCCGTGCCGTCCTCGTGGATCAGCGTGTCGAGGTCCAGCTCTTGCAGCTCGCACCAGTCGTAGACGTCTTCGAACAAGGGGTCGAATTCGTTGGCCGCTTCTATAGAGAAGGACTGGCGACCGGTTTCCGGGCGGCCGGAACGGCCAATCGGCGGTTGCAGCGGGAAGTCCGGGTCCTCGCAACGCTTGGTCAGGTAGAACTCCATCTCCGGCGCCACGATGGGCTGCCAGCCTTTGTCGGCGTAGAGCTTGAGGACTTTCTTGAGCACGTTGCGCGGCGACAGCTCGATCGGGTTGCCTTGCTTGTCGTAGGTGTCGTGGATCACCTGGGCGGTGGGTTCGATGGCCCAGGGCACGAGGAACACGGCGTTCTGGTCGGGGCGGCAGATCATGTCGATGTCGGCCGGGTCGAGCAGTTCGTAATAGATGTCGTCTTCGACATAGTCGCCGGTCACGGTCTGCAACAGAACGCTCTCGGGCAGGCGCATGCCTTTTTCGGCAATGAACTTGTTGGTCGGCGAGATCTTGCCCCGGGTGATCCCGGTGAGGTCGCCAATCATGCATTCGACTTCTGTGATCTTGTGGTCTTTCAACCAATCGGTGAGCTGGTCGAGGTTGTTACTCATAAATGCCTCTGGGCTGGGTTTCCTGACATCCATTAAAGGTCAGGCGTTGTTTGACGCGTGCGCGTCTCTTTGTTTCGCCCGCTTTCGGCAGGCATCGCCAAATGCCTTGAAGATCGCGAGGTAGTACGGATTGGAGCTTACCTGCCATTCAGGGTGCCATTGCACTCCTAATGCAAAAGCGTCTGCAAAAGCCTTGCCCTGTTTGAGCGAAAAAGCTTCGACCAGGCCATCCGGCGCGCGCGCTTCGACCTGCAGGCCGGGCGCCAGGCGGTCAACGCCCTGGCTGTGGATCGAGTTGACCTGGATCGTGTCCGGCAAGCCCAGGCTCGCCAATACACCGCCCGGGCTGATCGCCACGGCGTGCGCCGGGCCGTACTGGACTTCCAGCGGCTGGGTGTCGTCTTCGCGGTGATCCATCATGCCCGGCAGTTCATGAACCTTCTGGTGCAGGCTGCCGCCCAGGGCCACGTTCATTTCCTGGAAGCCTCGGCAAATCCCCAGCACCGGTACGCCTGCGGCAATCGCGGCGCGAATCAGCGGCAGGGTGTTTTGGTCCCGTGCAGGATCATGGGCGGTTCCTGGCGCACTGGCCGGGCCGTCGTAGTGAAAGGGTTCGATATTGGAGGGGGAACCGGTAAAGAGAATGCCGTCCAGGCCGTCAAGAATATTGGCCGGATCGAACAGATCCGCCAGGGACGGAATAATCAATGGCAAGCCCTTGGCAGCGATTGCCACGGCGCGGACGTATTTGTCGCCACTGATGTGATAAGCATGCAGACCAACCTGTTTGGAGCAGGCGGTGACGCCGATTAACGGCAGGCCAGACATGAAGCACCCCGGTATTATTGCTGTTATGGGTTTGAATCGAGCTTAGCCTTGTTCATTTTTTTACACAACACCCCCGTAAAAAATACAACACGGCCCGCTCAAGCCTGCTAGTCCCAAGCCGGTCAAACTGGCAAAACTGCCCAAAAAAGCCGCAAAAAAGCCCCCAAGGCGCTTTTTTAGGGCAAAAAAGGCCTCGCTTGACTTCGGCATGCCGTTCGGGTTGACTGAAACCAGAAAAGATCAATGATTGATATTTTTAACAACAAAGGTGTTGCATCATGTCGGTACCCCCGCGTGCCGTTCAGCTTAACGAAGCGAACGCGTTCCTTAAGGATCATCCTGAGGTTCTGTACGTAGACCTTCTAATTGCGGATATGAATGGTGTGGTGCGCGGTAAGCGCATCGAACGCACCAGCCTCCACAAGGTTTACGAGAAGGGCATTAACCTGCCTGCCTCTTTATTTGCCCTGGATATCAATGGCTCGACGGTGGAAAGCACCGGCCTGGGTCTGGACATCGGTGATGCTGACCGAATCTGTTATCCAATCCCCGATACCCTGTGCAATGAGCCCTGGCAAAAGCGCCCTACCGCGCAACTGCTGATGACCATGCACGAACTTGAAGGTGAACCTTTCTTCGCCGATCCGCGCGAAGTGCTCCGCCAAGTTGTAACCAAGTTTGACGATCTAGGCCTGACCATCTGCGCTGCCTTCGAGCTTGAGTTCTACCTGATCGACCAGGAGAACGTGAACGGCCGGCCACAACCCCCCCGCTCGCCGATCTCCGGCAAACGCCCGCACTCGACACAGGTCTACCTGATCGACGACCTCGACGAATACGTCGACTGCCTCCAGGACATTCTGGAAGGTGCCAAAGAGCAAGGCATCCCAGCTGACGCCATCGTCAAGGAAAGTGCCCCGGCGCAGTTCGAAGTGAACCTGCACCACGTCGCCGACCCGATCAAGGCATGCGACTACGCGGTACTGCTCAAGCGTTTGATCAAGAACATTGCCTACGACCATGAGATGGATACCACCTTCATGGCCAAGCCTTACCCGGGCCAGGCAGGCAACGGTTTGCACGTGCATATTTCGATCCTGGACAAAGACGGCAAGAACATCTTTGCCAGCGAGGATCCCGAGCAGAACGCCGCATTGCGTCACGCGATCGGCGGTGTGCTGGAGACCCTGCCTGCACAAATGGCTTTCCTGTGCCCCAACGTCAACTCCTACCGTCGTTTCGGCGCACAGTTCTACGTGCCGAACTCGCCGTGCTGGGGCCTGGACAACCGCACCGTGGCGATTCGCGTACCGACCGGCTCGTCCGACGCGGTACGTATCGAACACCGTGTGGCCGGCGCCGACGCCAACCCTTACCTGCTGATGGCTTCGGTCCTGGCAGGCGTGCACCACGGTCTGACCAACAAGATCGAACCTGGCGCACCGGTGGAAGGCAACAGCTACGAGCAGAACGAGCAAAGCCTGCCGAACAACCTGCGTGATGCCCTGCGCGAGTTGGACGACAGCGAGGTGATGGCCAAGTACATCGATCCGAAATACATCGATATCTTCGTCGCCTGCAAGGAAAGTGAGCTGGAGGAGTTCGAACACTCCATCTCCGACCTTGAGTACAACTGGTACCTGCATACCGTGTAAGCGGTGGTTGCATTGAAAAAACGCCACAGGCCTTTAGTCTGTGGCGTTTTTTTTGGGATTCTTCAGGGAGACCTGGTTGGCCTCTTCGCGAGCAAGCCCGCTCCCACATTCGACCTCATTTCAACGGTGGAATACGGTCGAATGTGGGAGCGGGCTTGCTCGCGAAGGCGTCCTGGCAGACAACACAGACGGCTGCTCATACAATGCCCGCTGCCCTGTAGGAGACTTCCATGACCCGCCCCGCCGCCCCTCGCAAACCCCGCGCCCGCAGCCAGGCCCGGATCGACGCGATCCTCGACGCCGCCCGCACCTTGCTGGCCGCCGAAGGCGTGGCCAGCCTGTCGATCTACAGCGTGGCCGAACGGGCGCAGATTCCGCCGTCGTCGGTGTATCACTTTTTCGCCAGCGTACCGGCCTTGCTCGAAGCGCTGACAGCTGACGTGCACGCCGCGTTTCGCGCCGCGCTGCAAGCGCCCATCGACCACGATCAACTGCACACTTGGCGCGACCTGTCGCGCGTAGTGGAGTTGCGCATGCTGACCATCTACAGCAACGACGCCGCCGCCCGGCAATTGATCCTCGCCCAGCACGGCCTCACCGAAGTCACCCAGGCCGACCGCCAGCACGACCTGGAGTTGGGGGACTTGATGCTGCAAGTGTTCAACCGCCACTTTGAAGTACCGGTGCTGCCGGCGGACGTGGACGTGTTTGCCCTGGCGCTGGAGTTGAGCGACCGCGTTTACGCGCGCTCGGTGCATCAGCATGGGCAGATCACCCCGCGCATGGCGGAGGAAGGGATGCGGGTGTTTGATGCGTATGTGGGGCTTTATTTGCCGGTGTTTTTACCTAAGCGATAAGTGTTGTGGTGACTGGGTCGGCCTCTTCGCGAGCAAGCCCGCTCCCACATTTTGATTTGTGAATACATTCAAAAATGTGGGCGCGGGCTTGCTCGCGATAGCGGTCGGAAGCCGATCACAGCTTGGCGATCGACACCTCGGTAGACTTCACAAACGCAATCACTTCACTGCCAATCACCAACTCCAGCTCTTTCACCGAGCGGGTAGTGATTACCGAAGTGACGATGCCGGACGCAGTCTGCACGTCGATTTCCGACAGCACGTCGCCTTCGACGATTTCCTTGATGGTGCCTTTGAACTGGTTACGCACGTTGATCGCTTTGATAGTCATGGTGTTACTCCTTAAGGGACAAGTGAGTTATTGCGCCCACCGCAATTGCGTAGGCAACGGTGAAACAGGTTCCGGCTCCGGCGGCGTGCCGGGCAGTGACAGCACACGGTTGAGCACTTCAGTTTCCAGGGCCGCCAGGCGATGGGAGCCGCGGACCCGCGGGCGTGGCAGTTCCACATGCAGGTCGAGGCCGATTTCGCCGTCTTCGATCAGGATTACCCGATCGGCAATGGCCACGGCTTCGCTGACGTCATGGGTCACCAGCAACACGGTGAAACCGTGCTTGCGCCACAGGTTTTCGATCAGTTGCTGCATCTCGATGCGGGTCAGGGCATCCAGCGCACCCAGGGGTTCATCCAGCAGTAACAGGCGCGGCTGGTGAATCAACGCGCGGGCCAGGGCCACCCGTTGTTTCTGGCCACCGGACAACGCCGCCGGCCATTCATCGGCACGCTCGGCCAGGCCGACCGCCTCCAGCGCCTCAAGCGCCTGGGGCCGCCAGTTGCCTTTAAGGCCCAGGCCGACGTTATCGATGATCTTTTTCCACGGCAGCAGGCGTGCTTCCTGGAACATCAGCCGCGTGTCTTCGAGCGCTTCGCTCAGCGGTGCAGAGCCTGCGAGCAATTCGCCACTGCTGGCGCTATCAAGGCCGGCCAGCAAGCGCAGCAAGGTACTTTTGCCACAGCCACTGCGGCCGACAACAGCCACGAACTGCCCCGCCGGAATGTGCAGGTCGATCTCGCGCAAGACTTCCCGCGCGCCAAACGCCTTGCGCAGCTTGCGCACCGCCAACGGGATACCCCGCAGCAGGCGTGGAGGTTGTTGAGCGGTCATGCCGCACCTCCTTTTTGCACTTGATAGGCCGGATGCCAGCGCAGCCACACACGCTCCAGGCCACGCGCCGCCAGGTCTGCCAATTTGCCGAGCACCGCGTACAGCACAATCGCCAGCACCACCACGTCGGTTTGCAGGAACTCCCGGGCATTCATCGCCAGGTAGCCGATGCCGGAGCTGGCAGAGATGGTTTCTGCAACGATCAGCGTCAGCCACATAAAGCCCAGGGCAAAGCGCACACCCACCAGGATCGACGGCAACGCGCCCGGCAGGATCACCTGACGAAACAGACTGAAGCCGGACAAGCCATAACTGCGAGCCATCTCCACCAGCGCCGGATCGACGTTGCGGATGCCGTGATACGTATTGAGGTAGATCGGAAACAGCGTGCCGAGGGCGACCAGGAAAATCTTCGCCGTCTCATCAATGCCGAACCACAAAATCACCAGCGGGATCAGCGCCAGGTGCGGCACGTTGCGAATCATCTGCACCGAGCTGTCCAACAGGCGTTCACCCCATGTCGACAGGCCGGTGATAAAGCCCAGGGCCAGGCCGATGCCGCCACCGATCACAAAACCCAGGCCCGCGCGCCAGCCGCTGATGGCCAGGTGGGTCCAGATTTCACCACTGCTGACCAGGTGTACCCCAGCTGCAATCACTGCGCTGGGCGCCGGCAGAATACGTGTCGACAACCAGCCCGCCGACACCGACAACTGCCACACTGCCAGCAACAGGATCGGCAGCGCCCAGGGCGCCAGTCGATGCAGAATCCGTTGACTATTCATGACGGCGCCTCAGCTCTGCGACGCGGCTTTGGGAAGAATATCGTTGGCCACCATCTCGCCAAACGGGCTCACGTAACCGGCGCTTTTCGGCAGCTCGGGACGTTCGATATCCAGGTGCGGGAACAGCAACTCCGCAACCCGGTACGACTCTTCCAAGTGGGGATAACCGGAGAAGATGAAGGTATCGATGCCCAGCTCTGCGTACTCCTTGACCCGCGCCGCCACGGTCGGCCCATCGCCTACCAGTGCAGTGCCGGCGCCGCCGCGCACCAGGCCGACGCCGGCCCACAGGTTGGGGCTGACTTCGAGGTTGTCGCGACTGCCACCATGCAAGGCGGCCATGCGTTGCTGGCCCACCGAATCAAAGCGCGCCAGCGAGGCCTGGGCACGGGCGATGGTGTCGTCGTCCAGATGGGAGATCAGTTTGTCGGCGGCTTTCCAGGCTTCATCGTTGGTTTCACGCACGATCACATGCAAGCGAATACCAAAGCGCACGGTACGCCCAAGCTTGGCTGCCTTGGCCCGCACCTGCTGGATTTTTTCCGCCACTGCCGCCGGTGGTTCGCCCCAGGTCAGGACCATTTCCACTTGTTCGGCTGCCAGGTCCTGGGCCGCTTCGGAAGATCCGCCGAAATACAGCGGCGGACGTGGCTGCTGGATCGGTGGGTACAGCAATTTGGCGCCTTTGACGCTAATGTGCTGGCCGTCGTAGTCCACGGTTTCACCTTCCAGCACGCGGCGCCAGATGCGAGTGAATTCCACCGAGGCCTGGTAGCGCTCCTCATGGCTGAGGAACAGACCGTCGCCGGCCAGCTCCTCTGGATCACCGCCGGTCACCAGGTTGAACAGCGCCCGCCCACCGGACAATCGGTCCAGGGTCGCGGCCTGACGCGCGGCCACCGTCGGCGAGATGATCCCGGGGCGCAGTGCGACCAGAAACTTCAGACGCTGGGTCACCGGGATCAGCGAGGCGGCCACCAGCCACGAGTCTTCGCAGGAACGTCCGGTGGGGATCAGTACCCCGCCAAAGCCCAGGCGATCTGCGGCCTGGGCGACCTGTTGCAGATAACCGTGATCCACGGCGCGCGCGCCTTCGGCGGTGCCAAGGTAATGGCCGTCGCCGTGGGTAGGCAGGAACCAGAAAATAGTGAGGCTCATGGAGTTGTCTCCTGAAGAAATCGGATTACGGCGCTTTGGCCACGGTCGCAGGTGGCGTCCAGATCACGTCCTTGATGCTCAAGGGCTTGGGAATCAATTTGAGCTGGTAGAAGGTGTCGGCGATTTTCTGCTGGGCGGCGACCACTTCCGGGGTCAGGAACAGCGCGCCGTAACCCTGGCGTTTCACCGAGGTCAGGGTGATGTCAGCCGGCAGGCCAAGCAGTGGGGCGACTTGTTCGGTGACTTCCTGGGGGTTGGCCTTGGACCATTCGCCCACGGCACGCACCTCTTCCACCAGCGCCCTGATCACGTCCGGATGTTTTTCGGTGTAAGGCTTGGTGGCCAGGTAGAACTGGTGGTTATCGGCAATGCCGGTGGCGTCACGCAGGGTGCGCGCTTGCAGTTGTTTCTCGGCGGCAGCCTGGTACGGGTCCCAGATCACCCAGGCATCGACACTGCCACGTTCGAAGGCGGCACGGGCGTCGGCGGGCGGCAGGAACACGGTCTGTACGTCGGTGTATTTCAGGCCGGCGTCTTCCAGGGCGCGCACCAGCAGGTAATGCACGTTGGAGCCTTTGTTGAGCACGACTTTCTTGCCCTTGAGCTCAGCCACCGACTTGATCGGCGAGTCCTTGGGCACCAGGATGGCCTCGCTGGTCGGCGCTGGCGGTTCGTAGGCAACGTAGAGCAGATCGGCACCGGCGGCCTGGGCGAATACCGGCGGGGTTTCGCCAGTCACACCAAAGTCGATGGAGCCGACATTCAGCCCTTCGAGCAACTGCGGGCCACCGGGAAATTCGGTCCACTGCACGTTCACGCCCTGCTCAGCCAGGCGCTTTTCCAGGGTGCCCTTGGCTTTGAGCAGCACCAGGGTGCCGTACTTCTGATAACCGATCCGCAGGGTTTCGGCCGCTTGAGCTTGAACAATGGCGCCGAAGGACACAGCCGCAGCAAACAGTGCGACCAGGCCCCGACGCAAGATGACAGTGCGCATGGCGCTCTCCAAATTGACGATGAGGGTTGTGGCTGCACCTGCTTGGCCGATGGCGGCTGAGTAAGGTGAGGGTTTCTTACATTAGGGTGTGGCTTACATCCGGGTGAGGCTTAGATGCTCCAGCGAGCACTCAACAAACGTTCATTCAACACATGGGGGTCCAGCGGTTGCGGGCGGCGGGCCATGGCGCTGTAGAACTGCTCCAGGGCTTCGCTCAAGCGTTGTTCAAGGATTGGCACCAACTGCGCCTGGGCACTGCCTTCGCCGTAGGCGATCTGGCTGTCTTCGGCGAAAATCCCATGCAGCAACTCCTGGGCCTTGAGCGCCGACAGCACGGGCTTCAAGGCGTAATCCACCGCCAGCATGTGGGCAATACTGCCGCCGGTGGCCATGGGCAATACCACTTTGTGGGCCAGGGCGCGTTCCGGCAGCAGATCGAGGATGGTTTTCAACGCGCCGGAAAACGACGCCTTGTACACCGGCGTGGCGATCAACAAGCCATCGGCATTGGCTACCTGGGCCAGCAAGTCGAGGACCTTGGGGCTGTCGAAGCGTGCGTACAGCAAATCTTCGGCGGGGAAGTCCCGTATCTGATAACTCACCACTTCCACGCCTTGCTGCTGCAACCAGCGCCGCGAATGATCCAGCAGCACCCCTGAGCGGGAGCGTTGGCTGGGACTGCCACCAAGTGTTACGACCAGCATCTGGGAGTTTCCTTGAGCAAGTGTCGGCGGTTCGCGGTGCGGCGATGGCGCCAAGATGGAACAGACCTTATCAGCAGATTTATATATCTATAAATCTTATTTATTCATTTGTTTATTCTTAAATTGCATATGCGAGAAATCATTCGCCAGGCGAAAAAAAGGCCGTCGAAACGGCCTGAAAACCCCTGCTATGTGAGCACTGAAATGCGATCAACCTGTGGGAGCAGGCTTGCTCCCACATTGGATTCGGGTTAACGGTTGGGCTGTGGCGTGAGCCGCAGATACGGCTTCACCGCGCGATAGCCCTTGGGAAAGCGTTGCTTGATCTCGTCCTCATCCTTGAGCGACGGCACGATCACCACTTCATCACCGTCCTGCCAGTTGGCCGGAGTGGCGACTTTGTAGTTGTCGGTTAGTTGCAACGAGTCGATGACCCGCAGGATTTCGTGGAAGTTGCGCCCGGTGCTGGCCGGGTAGGTGATGGTCAGGCGAATCTTTTTGTTCGGGTCAATCACGAACAGCGAACGCACGGTGAGCGTGTCGTTGGCATTGGGGTGGATCAGGTCGTAGAGGTCCGAAACCTTGCGGTCGGCATCGGCCAGGATCGGGAAATTGACGACAGTGGCCTGGGTTTCGTTGATGTCCTCGATCCACTTGTGGTGGGAGTCCACCGGGTCTACCGACAGGGCAATGGCCTTGACCCCACGCTGGGCGAATTCGTCCTTGAGCTTGGCGGTGAAACCCAGCTCGGTGGTGCACACCGGGGTGAAGTCCGCCGGGTGGGAAAACAACACGCCCCAGCTATCGCCCAGCCACTCGTGGAAGCGAATCTTGCCGGCGCTGGAATCCTGTTCAAAGTCGGGGGCGATATCGCCCAGTCTGAGGCTCATGGTGTGGCTCCTGATGAGTGCTTATGGAGCCCACTGTGCCTGCGCTGATGAGATTTTAAAAAGAATAAATATCGATTTATTTAGACGATATAGGAATATTAAAAATCTGTTCACTGGACCGTCAGAAAGGTGCAGGCCAACATGCTGCCCAAGGTTCGAGAAGGCCTTGAGACGCTGTAAACAGAGGGGTTCAGGAAGGGCTTGCGGGGGTTGAGCCCGACTTGAAAGCAATAGCACCTTGCCCGGCATTGCGCCGGGCAAGGTTTTTACCGTGTCTTACAACAGCGGCAGCGAGTAGCTCAGGATCAGACGGTTTTCGTCCTGGTTACGGGTGCTTGCGATGTCGCTGCGCCACATGGCATTTTTCCAGGTCACGCCGAGGTTTTTCAGCGGACCTTCTTGCACTACGTATGCAACAGTGATGTCACGCTCCCACTCGGATTGGCCGGTGAACTCGCCACGAGTGCTCGAAACGGTGTCGATATCGTCACCCTTCAGGTAGATCACACCAGCGGTCAAGCCAGCCAGGCCCACCTTGGCGAAATCGTAGGAGTAGCGAGCCTGCCAAGTACGTTCGCCAGCGCGGGCGAACTTCTGGATTTGCATGTCGGTAGTCAGGTAAGCCGACGAACCGTCACCCTGGTTCAACCAAGGGAAGTCGCTGCTGCCATTGCTGACCTGATAACCACCACCGAAGGTGTGGCCGGCAACGGAGTACAAGAACAAGCCGCTATAGAGGTTGTTATCAACCTTGCCGCGACCGGAGTTGACACCGCTGTAGTTGCCCGACGAGAAGTAGGCAGACTGGTTACCGTTGTTACCATCATCGGAACTGTTGAAGTAGCGCAGGTCAGACTTCAGTACGCCTGGACCGATGGCCCAGTTGTGGGTCAGGCCCAGGAAGTGTTGCTTGTAGAAATCTTCCAGGTTGCCGTAGTAGTACTGGGCAGTCAGGTCCTTCGTGAGCTTGTAGTCACCACCGGCGTAGATGAATTTGTTGCTGTCGCGCCAGTTGACACCACGGCTGTTCGCGCCGGAGATGGACAGGTTTTCGTTGTTGCTGGAGTTACGGCCCTTGGCTTTTTCGATCTGACCGCCAACCAGCGTCAAGTCTGTGATTTCGTTAGTGGTGATCTGACCACCTTGGAAAGTCTGCGGCAGCAGACGACCATCGTTGGTGACGATAACCGGCAGCTTGGGTTGCAAAGTCCCCAGTTTCAGCTCGGTTTGGGAGATCTTGGCTTTGGCTGTCAGACCCAGGCTCGAATAGTTGTCAACAGCTTTGCCGTTGGACTCGCTTGGGAAGATAGTGCCACCGTAAGCGGAGCCACTGTTGCCGTTGGTGCCGCCGCCCGAATCCAGGCGGATCCCCAACAGGCCGATAGCATCAACACCGAAGCCAACAGTACCCTGTGTGTAACCAGAGGTGAAACGCAGATCGAAGCCTTGGCCCCACTCTTCGTTCTTGTTCGCGCCGGCGCCTTCACGGTTGTCGGAGTTGATGTAAAAGTTACGCAGACCCAGTGTGGCCTTGCTGTCTTCAACAAAACCAGCGGCGCCAGCTTGCTGAGCCAAAACCCCAGCCGCGACGGCGAACGCCAATGTGGACTTCTTCATGTACCGCTCCTCTCGTTTCTAATTTTTGTAGTTCTTTGGTCTCGGGTCTGACGCCCTCGATCCACAGATGCGCGATTAGCGCCAGATCGTGACTGACAAGTCAATCGTAACCTTGTGTGTCTACTACCTTCGTCTAATCGCAGTTGATTTGGTCCCTGCAGGGTAATGAGTTTTTCATACACCCAAAAAGAATTATTTCGTCCTTTTTCATACTATTCAGGAATAACACTTTCCATGGGGCGACCAGCCCGCAGTGGGGTATCGTTCCATAAGCTAATTCCTAAAGGGTATTTGTTAGCCATTTTTTAGATCGTTTAGTGTGAACAGAATCCTGCACACGTCACTCACGATCAAAAAGGCGACGCCATCATGGCCAAACGCGCATCCTCTAGTCAATTTGTTACAGTTTTACTATCCCTTACAATTTCTTTTGGGGTGCAGGCGGCCAACCTCACCGTCGGCTATCAAACCGGTATCGATCCGAGCAAAGTGCCCCAGGCCGACGGCCTTTATGAGCAGGCCATTGGCGAGAAAATCGACTGGCGCCGCTTCAACAGCGGCCCGGAGGTGGTCACCGCGATTGCCTCCGGCGATGTGCAGATCGGCAACCTCGGCTCCAGCCCGTTGGCGGCCGCCGCATCCCGTAACCTACCCATCGTAGCGTTCATCGTATCGGCCCAGATCAATAGTTCTGAAGCTTTGGTAGTGCGTAACGGCAGCCATATTGACGCACCCAAGGACCTGATCGGCAAAACCATCGCCACGCCGTTTGTCTCCACATCCCACTACAGCCTGCTCGCGGCCTTGAAACACTGGGGCCTGGACACAAAGCAGGTCAAAGTGGTGAACCTGCAACCAGGCGAAATTGCCGCAGCCTGGAAACGCGGGGATATCGACGGTGCATTTGTCTGGTCACCCGCCCTGGGGGAAATCCGCAAGACCGGCAAGACCCTGACCGACGCGGCTCAGGTGGGCCAATGGGGCGCGCCGACGTTTGAGGTGTGGGTAGCACGCAAGGATTTTGCCGAGAAGCATCCAGAGATCGTGGCCAAGTTTGCCAAGGTCACCCTGGACTCGTTTGCCGACTACGCAGCCAATAAAGCCAAGTGGACGGTGGATTCGTCGCCGGTGCAGAAGATCGCCAGGCTGACCGGCGCAAACGCCGCAGATATCCCTGAACTGCTGGAAGGCAGCACCTTCCCCGATGCCCGGGCGCAGCAAACCGACGCCTTGCTTAATGGCGCAACGGCCAAGGCCATTGGGGAGACCGCCAAATTCCTGAAGGAACAAGGCAAGGTGGAAACTGTGCTGCCGGACTATTCGGCGTTTGTGACAGACAAATTTATCCAGGAATAAACACGGACAAAAAATGTGGGAGCGGGCTTGCTCGCTCCCACATTTAGGTATTGGGTGTACCGAATACCGTGTTTATAAGGTCTTCTCGAAGATCTTCGAATTACGCTGGAAGTTGTACAGCGACGCCCGTGCCGACGGTAGGCGATCCACGCTGCTCGGCACAAACCCGCGCTCGCGGAACCAGTGGGCGGTGCGGGTCGTCAGCACGAACAGCGTCTTCAAGCCTTGGGTGCGGGCACGGGTTTCGATGCGCTCCAGCAGCTCATCACCGCGACCGCCATGGCGATATTCCGGATTGACCGCCAGGCACGCCAGCTCACCCGCGTCGGAATCGGCAATCGGGTACAACGCGGCACACGCGATGATCATGCCTTCGCGCTCCACCACGCTGAACTGCTCGATTTCCCGCTCCAGCACTTCCCGTGAACGACGCACCAGGATCCCCTGCTCTTCCAGCGGGCTGATCAGGTCCAGCAAGCCGCCGACGTCTTCAATCGCCGCCTCGCGCACCAGTTCGAACTGTTCCTGGGCCACCAGCGTACCGCCGCCGTCCCGGGTAAACAGTTCGGTCAAGAGCGCACCGTCCTCGACATAACTGACGATATGGCTGCGCCCCACGCCCCCACGACAGGCCTCGGCCGCCGCATCGAGCAGTTCGGCCTGGTAGTTGTTGCCCAGGCGTTGCAGGTGCGCCGGCACTTGTTGCGGGCGCAGTTCGCGCACCAACCGGCCATTTTCGTCGATCAGGCCCAGGTCGGCGCCAAACAGCAGCAGCTTGTCGGCGCCCAGGTCGATGGCGGCGCGGGTGGCCACGTCTTCACAGGCCAGGTTGAAAATCTCCCCGGTCGGCGAATAGCCCAGTGGCGACAGGACGACGATGGAGCGCTCATCCAGCAGACGGTTGATGCCCTTGCGGTCGACCCGGCGCACTTCGCCGGTGTGGTGGTAGTCGATGCCGTCGAGCACACCGATCGGCCGCGCGGTCACCAGGTTGCCACTGGCCACCCGCAGGCGCGAGCCCTGCATCGGCGAGGACGCCATGTCCATGGACAAACGCGCTTCAATGGCGATGCGCAGGTGGCCCACTGCGTCGATCACACACTCCAGGGTCGCTGCATCGGTGATGCGCATCCCATCGTGGTAATGCGGGGTCAGGCCGCGGGCAGCGAGGCGGGTTTCGATTTGCGGGCGCGAGCCATGCACCAGCACCAGGCGCACGCCGAGGCTGTGCAGCAGCACCAGGTCGTGGACGATATTGCCGAAGTTCGGGTGATCCACACCATCGCCCGGCAGCATGACCACAAAGGTGCAGTCACGGTGGGCATTGATGTAGGGCGAAGCGTGACGAAGCCAATTGACGTATTCGGGCATAAAACCTGGGCCTGTAATAAAAAGCAGCCAAAAAAGGATGAATCGCTAAACGCACAGCGGGCTGATGGTTATCGTCGGAACAGGCTTGGCGACACGCTCGCTCTCCTTCTATGTACGGGGTGCAATGGGGTTAATTTATGCAGGCTTGAGACAGTAATGTTCAATCAGTTCCCGCAATAGACGCACTGTAGGCGTCAAGCGTGACATTTCAAGGTACTCGCCCGGTTGGTGGGCGCAGGCAATGTCCCCAGGGCCGAGCACCAGGGTTTCGCAACCAAGGCGCTGAAGATAAGGCGCTTCAGTACCGAACGCTACTGCTTCGGCACGATGGCCGGTCAAATGTTCCGCGACACGCACCAGTTCGGCGTCTTCAGGCTGCTCGAAGGGTGGCACTTCGGGGAACAGCGGCGCGTAGTCGATCTTTACTTGATGGCGTTCGGCGATGGGCTGCAGTTTCAGGCGGATCGCGTCGCGCAACACCTGGGGGTCCATGCCGGGCAAGGGCCGCAGGTCGAACTCCAGGGAGCACTGGCCGCAAATCCGGTTGGGGTTATCGCCGCCGTGGATACAGCCAAAATTCAAGGTCGGCTGGGGCACCGTGAATTGTGGGTTGCGGTATTCCCGTTGCCAGGCCAGGCGCAGGCCGCGCAGTTCGCCCATGGCGTCATGCATGGCTTCAAGGGCGCTGTGGCCCAGGCTCGGGTCCGACGAATGACCGCTGCGCCCGAGGATATCGATGCGCTCCATCATCACCCCCTTGTGCAGGCGGATCGGCTTGAGGCCCGTGGGCTCGCCAATTACCGCCGCGCGCCCCAGGGGGCGGCCCGCCGCAGCCAGGGCGCGAGCGCCGGCCATGGAGCTTTCTTCATCACAGGTCGCGAGGATCAACAGCGGTTGCTTGAACGGTTGGTCCAGCAGCGGCAGGACCGCTTCGATAGCCAGGGCGAAAAAACCCTTCATGTCGCAGCTACCCAGTCCTACCCAACGGCCATCCACTTCCGTCAACTTCAAAGGATCGGTCTGCCACAGCGCCTCATCGTAAGGCACGGTATCGCTATGCCCCGCCAGTACCAGGCCACCGGGGCCGCTGCCGAAGCTGGCCAATAGATTGAATTTGCCGGGGCTGACCTGCTGGATATCGCAGGCGAAACCCAGGTCGCCCAACCAGCTTGCGAGCAGGTCGATCACCGGGCGGTTGGTCTGGTCGAGAGACGCTTGGGTGCAACTGACCGATGGCGCGGCAATCAGTGCGGCAAATTGTTCTTTCATGGACGGTAAAGGCATGCGCGGTCTCTCAACTTCCACAGATGAAACCCATCATAGAACCATCTGCGTTACACAATAAACCCGTTGCGGCACGTTGCCGGGCTCAGTCCTGTACACTGCACGACCTTGGCAGCCACCTTTTCCCCCGGCTGCACTCCCGATCCTGGATGTTCCGGCCATGCAAAAAGAAACCGAAATCAAGCTTCGCGTCAGCCGCGAGACCCTCGCCGCGCTGCGCGAGCACCCGCTCCTGAAAAAACGCAATAAAAGTGGCTGGGAACGCCGTGAGTTGATGAACCAGTACTTCGACACCCCCGAGCGCGACCTGGCCCAGGCCAAGGTTGCCCTGCGCCTGCGCAAGGACGGCGACGACGTGATCCAGACCCTCAAGACCCGTGGCCAGAGCGTCGCCGGTTTGTCGGAACGTAACGAGTACAACTGGGAACTGCCCAAGGCCAAGCTCGACGTGAAAAAACTCGACGGAGAATGCTGGCCCGAGCAGTTGGCTGAACTGGACAAAAAGACCCTCAAGCCGATCTTCACCACCGATTTCGTCCGTGAGCGTGCCGAGATCGCCTGGGGCCGTGGCAAAGCCAAAGTAGTGATCGAAGCAGCCCTGGACCTGGGCCACGTGATCGCCGGCAAGCAGAAGGAAGAAATCTGCGAGCTGGAACTGGAACTGCGCGAAGGCGAACCCGCCGCCCTGCTGGAACTGGCTGCCGAGTTGGCCCAGACCCTGGCGCTGATGCCGTGCGATATCAGCAAGGCCGAACGCGGCTACCGCCTGTTCGACGCCAGCAGCTACTCCCTGAGCCTGCCTGCCCCACAACTGCAACCGGAAATGCCTCTGGATGACGTTTTCGCCGCGCTGATGTGGCATCTGCTGGGCAGCAGCCAGCGCCTGGCCGAGCAGTACCGTTTCAACGGCCACTGGCGCCTGCTGCAAGACTGGGTGGAAAACCTCGCCGAAATGCGCGCCCTGATCGGCAGCCTCGGCCAGGCCGCGCCACGTCAATCCACCAGCGAACTGCGCAGTGCCCTCGACGCCCTGCTGGAAGACTGGCGCCCACTGGTCCAGGCCGGTGAAGACGATGAAGACGTGCGCAAGGCCGCGCCAGAGCAGTTCATCGAAGAATTGGACGACGTGCGCTGGGGCCTGTTCTCACTGAACACTTCGCGCTGGCTGCTGGCCCGCACCTGGACCCTGGACCGCAACGTGCGCGGCAACCGCCAGGGCGCCGCCCAGGTCGCCAACTGGCTGCCGCGCCTGCTGGCCGACGAAGCCGTCGCCCTGCGCCTGCCGCGCTACCAACAACAGCCGGAAGACCTCGCCGAGCAACTGCCGCGCATCGAGCGCCTGCAGGCGTGGCTGCACCATGCCCGCCACCTGCTGGAAATTGCGGAGCTGGATCGTTTGTACGGTGAGCTGAACAAGTTGGCCGCGCTGGCCAACCTGCCGATCACTGATGAGTCGCTGGATGCGCGGATGCATCAGGTGATTGCGGTGTACCAGAACCGGGCCTGGAAGACTTTGCTGCGTCTGTAAGATTGCTATCGCGTGTAGGAGCGAGCTTGCTCGCGAAGGACGTCAACGATAACGCGTGTTTGCTAGGTAAACGCGGCGCTCTCACGTTCTTCGCGAGCAAGCTCGCGCCTACAAAAAAGCCTTAACTGACTGGCATTAGGGCTTGCCGGCGATGACGTCCGCACTCTCACCGCAACACTGGCAGACTGGTAGTGGACTTGATCTCCGACAGCGCCACAATCGAGTTGACCTCCTGTATCCCCGGCACCATCGACAGTTTCTCGAAGAAGAAACGCTCATACGCCTCGATATCCGAGGTGACAATGCGCAACAGAAAATCCACCGCCCCCATCAGCACATAACACTCCAGTACTTCCGGGAATCCACGAATCGCCTCAGTGAACTCCGTGAAGTTGGACCGCCCGTGGGCGTTGAGTTTGACCTCGGCAAAGATCTGCGTGTTGAGGCCGATCTTCTTACGGTCGAGCAACGTCACCTGCGCGCGAATCACCCCCTCTTCCTTGAGCCGCTGGATCCGCCGCCAGCAGGGCGACTGCGATAGCCCGACTTGTTCGGCAATCTGCGCGCTGGAGAGCGACGCGTCTTCCTGGAGCAACGCCAGGATCCGGCGGTCGTAGACATCCAACTCACTGTGCATAAAAATACCTTACAAACCATTACCTACGAATCGTATAAGTCATTTATAAGGCATATCGCTCAAACATAGATAAGAAATACCCGACACGCCATGTAAAAATTTCTCCAGTCAGATTTGGAGAACGGCCATGCATTCAGTCCCCACCAGCCCCGCGACCCGCCACGATGCCTGGGCAGTCAGCAACAGCCATTGCCAGGTGCACTACCAGATCCTCGCCGAGGCTGAACCCGATGTGCTGTGCCGGATCCTCAATTACTTCGCCTTGCAGTTCCTGGTGCCGCAACAGGTAAACGTGACCCGCGACGAAGACCTGCTGAACGTCGAGGTGGTGATGGACGGCCTGAGCTGGCACCGCGCCCAGGTGATCGGTGAAAAACTTCGTAACCTGATCAGCGTGTGCTCGCTGGAGCTGCAACCTGTTGAATCCACAAGGCTGCAAGCGGTATCGGCGGCGGCTCAGTAAAAACCGGTAATAACCCACTGGGCGACAGCAATCAGGGTGGGACTAGCCTTGGCGCTACTGCTTGAAATCGCCCAGGAAACCGCCATGCCCGCAGTGCCAGAACTTCAGGATCGCAGGCTCTGCCTCGACGAACTGCTGCCCGCCCTCACCGCCCACGGCCTGCTCGACGAAGCCCTTGCCGAACGCTTGCGGCGCACCCCGACCAACGACTTGCATCCGCTGGAGTTTCTCGCCGACCAGTCACTGCCCGACCCTGCGCGGCCGGGCATGTCGCTGTCTCTGGAAGCACTGACACAATGGCTCGCCATTC
Source organism: Pseudomonas sp. FH4 (assembly GCF_000510915.2). Lineage (NCBI taxonomy): Bacteria > Pseudomonadati > Pseudomonadota > Gammaproteobacteria > Pseudomonadales > Pseudomonadaceae > Pseudomonas > Pseudomonas sp. FH4. Next base: position 342,487 of record NZ_AOHN01000012.1, read on the forward strand.
ACGTCGAACAGCCCTATCTGCGCATCGACCCACTGAAAATCGATGTGGCGAGCGTGGTGCCACTGATGTCCCACGCCTTCGCCCAGCGGCACAGCATCCTGGCGGTCGCCCTCGATCGCGACAGCGTGACGGTGGCCTGTGCCGAACCGTACCTGCGTGAGTGGGAAACGGGCCTGGGTCATGTCTTGAAGCGTTCGATCAAGCGCGTGGTGGCCAACCCCCAGGTGATCCGCCGTTGTACCCAGGAGTTCTTCCGGCTAGCCAGGTCGGTCAGCGGGGCCGACCAGACCAACCCCATGGCGTCCCCTGTCGAGCAGTTGCTCAACCTTGGCGCTGGCGACCAGGAGCCCGATGCCAACGACGCGCACATCGTCAACATTGTCGACTGGCTGCTGCAATTTGCCTTCGGCCAGCGCGCCAGCGATATCCATATCGAGCCCGGCGGCGACCAGGGCCGCATGCGCTTGCGCATCGATGGGTTGCTGCACGATGTCTATCAGTTTCCGCCACAGGTCACGACCGCCGTGGTCAGCCGCCTGAAAAGCCTCGGGCGGATGAATGTCGCCGAGAAGCGCAAACCCCAGGATGGCCGGATCAAGACCAAGACACCCACGGATATCGAAGTGGAGCTGCGTCTTTCGACCCTGCCCACGGCCTTCGGCGAGAAACTGGTGATGCGGATTTTCGATCCCCAGGTGCTGCTCCAGGACTTTCAGCAGTTGGGGCTTTCGGCCGATGACCTGCAGCGCTGGCAGCATATGACCCGTCAGGCCAACGGCATCATCCTGGTCACAGGTCCCACGGGGTCAGGCAAGACCAGCACCCTCTATACCACCCTGCGGCAACTGGCGAACCGCACGGTCAACCTGTGTACGGTGGAAGACCCTATCGAGATGGTCGAGCCGGCCTTCAACCAGATGCAGGTCCAGCACAATATCGACCTGACCTTTGCCAGCGGCGTCCGCGCGCTGATGCGCCAGGACCCGGACATCATCATGATCGGTGAGATCCGTGACCTGGAAACCGCCGAAATGGCAATCCAGGCGGCATTGACCGGCCATCTGGTGCTATCGACCCTGCACACCAACGACGCTCCCAGCGCGGTCAGCCGCCTGCTGGAGCTGGGCATTCCCCATTACTTGATCAAGGCCACATTACTGGGGGTCATGGCCCAGCGCCTGGCGCGCAGGTTGTGCCCGCACTGCAAAAGCCCGGTGACGTTGAACGAGGACGATTGGAACAGTGCCACGCGGCCATGGGCGCTACCGACACCTGTCGGCGCGTTCCAGGCCAAAGGCTGCGCGGATTGCCGGGACAGTGGCTATCGCGGACGCATCGGGATCTACGAGGTCATGCTGATGAATGACGGCGCCAGGGCCTTGGTCTGCGTCGATACCGATCTGCAGGCATTGCGTCGCGAAGCCCTCAAGGACGGCATGTGCAACCTGCGGTTGGCGGGCGCTCACAAGGTTGCCGGCGGGGTGACCACCCTGGAAGAAGTGTTGCGGGTCACGCCGGCACTGTAGTGTTGAACGAGTAAACCGTTCTTATCTACGACAACCCCGTTACAATCGACAGACCTCGCGTCACCACCACCAGACAAGGAATCGTTATGCAGATCGGAACCGTGCTTCTCCTCTTCGTCGGCTTGGCCATCGCCATCCTGTTCATGGGCTTCAAGGTCGTACCCCAGGGCTACCAATGGACGGTGGAGCGTTTCGGCCGCTACACCAACACGCTCAAGCCTGGCCTGAATATCATCATTCCGGTGATGGACCGCATCGGGCGCAAGATCAACGTGATGGAAAGCGTGCTGGATATTCCGCCCCAGGAAGTGATCACCGCCGACAACGCCACGGTACAGATCGACGCGGTGTGTTTCTTCCAGGTGGTGAACACCGCCCAGGCGGCCTACGAGGTCAACAACCTCGAACATGCGATCCGCAACCTGCTGCAAACCAATATCCGTACGGTGCTCGGTTCCATGGAACTGGACGCCATGCTCAGCCAGCGCGACGGTATCAACGAGAAGCTGTTGCGCACGGTCGACGAAGCCACCGCGCCGTGGGGCATCAAGATCACCCGGATCGAGATCAAGGACATCAGCCCGCCTGCCGACCTGATGGCCGCCATGTCGGGCCAGATGAAAGCCGAGCGGATCAAGCGCGCACAGATTCTTGAGGCTGAAGGCCTGCGAGCGTCCGCCATCCTGACCGCCGAAGGTAAGAAACAGGCGCAAATCCTGGAGGCTGAAGGGGGTCGTCAGGCGGCGTTCCTCGAATCCGAAGCCCGTGAACGTCAGGCCGAGGCAGAAGCCCGCGCCACCCAAGTGGTGTCGCAAGCGATTGCCACCGGTAACGTGCAAGCCATCAACTACTTTGTCGCACAGAAATACATCGATGCACTGGGCAAGCTGGCCTCGGCCAACAACAGCAAGGTGATCCTGATGCCGCTGGAAGCCAGCCAGGTCATCGGCGCAGTGGGCGGCATCGGCGAAATCGTCAAGGCCACCTTCGACAACAAGAAAGCCTGAGGCCCGCACCATGTGGGAGTTCCTGCAACACCTGTCGTTCTGGGATTGGCTGGCGCTGGGCACGGTGCTGTTGATTCTCGAAGTGTTTGGTGCCGGCGGTTATCTGCTGTGGATGGGCATCGCGGCAGCAGCGGTTGGCGTGCTCAAGTTCCTGATGCCGGGGCTTGGGTTGGAGCTGCAACTGCTGCTGTTTGCCGTGCTGTCGATACTGACGGCGGTGTACTGGTGGAAACGCCAGCGCAGCAGCGCCAAGGCCAGCGACCAACCGGGCCTGAACATGCGTGGTTCGGAGCTGATTGGTCGCACCTTTATGGTGCATCAAGCCATTATCGATGGTCGGGGTAAGATCAAGGTCGGTGACGGCGTGTGGATGGTCACCGGGCAGGATTCGCCAGTAGGCGCTCAAGTCCGGGTGGTTGGCCAGGACGGTGTGATTTTACGGGTCGAAACTGTTTAGTCATCCACGGAACTAGGCTGGGTTATCTACAATCAAACTGTTCAGTTAACCCAGTCGGAGTCACCCATCATGCGTCTCAAATATGCTGTCGCCACCCTCGCCGTGCTGTCCCTTCCTGTTGGTTCAGCGATGGCCGACAGCTTCTGGCGTAACGTCATCTCGTCGGGCGCTACCACAGGCTCCACGTACCTGACCTTCAAGGACCACAAGCTGGTCGTCGCCGCCCAGGACGATGCCGGCAGTTTCGTCGCCAGTGATGGCGGTATCCGTGGCCCATACCTGGAAGCCGCCATGCAGAAAGTGCGTGCAGACAACCCAGGCCTGAAAGCCACTGATATGGAGTTGGCCAACGCCATCCTGGCGAAAAACGCTGTGGCTGCCGAGTAAATCCGGCGCATGAAAAAGCCGCTTTAGAGCGGCTTTTTTTTGCCTGTTTTTCGACGATACGTTCACAGGCGACAGGCTATATTCAGTTCCCTCGTGCGACGATGCCGGGGTTGATTTGAGTTTTTATTCTTGGTTTTTCTCAAGCGAGTATCTTCGACATCATGAGCCAACTGCCTTTCCTGCCGTTTTCAAAACCGGTCATTGATGAAGCCACCATCGCGGCGGTCGGTGATGTGTTGCGCTCTGGCTGGATCACCAGCGGGCCGAAGGTGCAGGCGTTCGAAGCGCAATTATCGGAGTACTTTGGCGGCCGGCCGGTACGCACCTTCAACTCCGGCACCTGCACCATGGAGATTGCCCTGCGTATCGCCGGCGTCGGGCCGGGGGATGAAGTGATCACCACGCCGATCTCCTGGGTGGCGACGGCCAATGTGATTCTGGAGGTGGGCGCCACACCGGTGTTTGCCGATATCGATCCGGTCACCCGCAATATCGACCTGGCTCAGGTGGAAGCAGCCATCACGCCGCGCACCAAGGCGATCATTCCGGTGTACCTGGCGGGCCTGCCGCTGGATATGCCGATGCTCTACGCCTTAGCCAACAAATACGGGTTGCGTATCGTCGAGGATGCCGCCCAGGCGCTGGGCTCCAGTTGGGATGGCCAGCGGATTGGCGCCACCGGGGATCTTGTCTCGTTCAGTTTCCAGGCGAACAAGAACATCACCTGTTCCGAAGGCGGCTGCCTGGTGCTGAACAACGCCGAAGAAGCGCGCCTGGCGGAAAAGTACCGGCTGCAAGGCGTTACTCGCAGCGGCTTCGATGGCCTGGACGTGGATGTACTGGGCGGCAAGTTCAATATGACTGACATCGCCGCCGCAATCGGGCTGGGCCAGTTTGCCCAGATCGAACAGGTCACCGCCCATCGCCAGGCCCTGGCCCGGCATTATTTCGAGTGTTTTGGCAGCGATTTCGAGACAACGTACGGCGCGCAACTACCGCCTGCGGACTTTGAAAACAGCAATTGGCACCTGTTCCAACTGGTACTGCCCGAGCGTCAGGATGGCCTCCCGGCCCGTGCCACGTTCATGGAGCAGATGCAGGCCCAGGGTGTAGGCATTGGCTACCACTACCCGCCGATCCACCTGCTGAGTTTGTATCGGGCACAAGGGTTCAAGGAAGGCATGTTCCCGGTAGCAGAAAAAGTCGGGCGTTTGATTGTCTCGTTGCCGATGTTTACGGCGATGAGCAAGGCGGATGTGGAGCGTGCTGTCGCGGCGGTGAAAACAGTACTGCAGACGGGTTAAACCCAATCAATGTGGGAGCGGGTTTGCTCGCTCCCACAATGGGTTGTGCGTAGGCTTATTCGCCAATGGCCGCCTTGTAGCCGGCAGCATCCAGCAGCTTTTCCAGCTCGGCAGGGTTGCTTGGCTTGAGCTTGAAGATCCAGGCCTCGTAGGGCTTTTCATTGAGCGACTCAGGGGCATCGGCCAATTCATCGTTGACCGCAATCACTTCACCCGACACTGGCGAATAAATATCCGAAGCAGCCTTCACCGACTCCACTACGCCCGCCGCGTCGCCGGCGGCGAACACCTTGCCCACTTCAGCCAACTCAACGAAAACCACATCACCCAATGCTTCCTGGGCATGGTCGGAGATCCCGACGGTCACGCTGCCGTCGGCTTCCAGGCGTGCCCATTCGTGGCTTTCGGCAAAACGCAGTGCGGCAGGGATATCGCTCATAGTCTGTGTCCTCAAAAAGAAATGTCAGCGGCCATTGGCCCGCCGGAAAAGGTTAGATCAAGGTCTTGCCATGGCGCACGAAGGTCGGCTTGACCACTCGCACCGGGTACCACTTACCGCGAATCTCTACTTCCGCACGGTCAGCGGTGGCCATCGGTACACGCGCCAGCGCAATGGATTTGCTCAGCGTAGGAGAGAAACTACCACTGGTGATCTCTCCTTCGCCAACATCAGCGATGCGAACCACTTGATGAGCGCGTAAAACCCCACGTTCTTCCAGCACCAGGCCCACCAGTTTGAGCTGCACGCCAGCCGCGCGCTCGGCTTCCAGGGCGGCGCGGCCAATGAAGTTGCGACTGGCGGGTTCCCAGGCAATGCTCCAGGCCATATTGGCGGCCAACGGTGAAACGCCCAGGTGAATATCCTGGCCGTAGAGGTTCATTCCGGCCTCCAGACGCAATGTGTCACGCGCGCCAAGGCCAATGGGCGAGATACCCGCGCCTACCAGGTCATTGAAGAACGCCGGGGCCTGGTCGGCAGGCAGGACGATCTCCAGGCCATCTTCACCGGTATAACCGGTACGGGCGATAAACCAGTCGCCGTCGGCACGGCCCTCGAAAGGCTTGAGCTGGTGGATCAAGACGCCGCGTGACTGGGTGACCAGTTCGGCAATCTTGTGCCGGGCCTGAGGGCCCTGGATAGCCAGCATGGCCAGGTCCGGACGCTCGCGCATGTGTACCTGATAGCTGCCCAGCTGGGCCTGCATCCAGGCGAGGTCCTGGTCGCGGGTGGCCGCATTGACCACCAGCCGGTAACCGTCGTCGGCACGGTAGACGATCATGTCGTCCACCACCCCGCCCTGCTCGTTGAGCATGGCGCTGTACAACGCATGGCCACAGCCATGCAAACGATCGACATCATTGGCCAGCAGCAATTGCAGCCACTCCTTGGCCTGGTGGCCCGAGATGTCGATCACGGTCATATGGGAAACATCAAACACCCCACAGTCACGGCGCACCTGATGGTGCTCCTCGACTTGCGAGCCGTAATGCAAAGGCATATCCCAACCGCCAAAATCGACCATTTTCGCGCCTAGGGCGAGATGCAGGTCATACAGAGGCGTACGCTGTCCCATGGGTTTCTCCTTCCGGGCGTGGCGAAGGTGCGGACGGTCGCCGTTCGGGCTACACACCTTGAAATACAAGGCTTGCAGCCACGTTCAGCCATCCGATCTGAAAGATGGACCGCACCGAATGCCGCGCATTGTAGCCTCAAGCCGTAGGACTGGCACCTAACCGATTCGTCGGGCAGAACGTCGAATCAAGCCGATGACCGGCAACAGGCCGACCAATACCAGGGTCAGAGCGGGCAAGGAGGCGCGCGCCCACTCGCCTTCGCTGGTCATCTCAAAGATGCGTACCGCCAACGTATCCCAGCCGAATGGGCGCATCAGCAAGGTCGCGGGCATTTCCTTGAGCACGTCGACGAACACCAGCAGGGCTGCGCTCAAAGTGCCTGGCAGCAAAAGTGGCAGATACACTTTGCAAAACAGTCGTGGCCCACTGACCCCAAGACTACGCGCCGCTTCCGGCAGGGACGGGCGAATACGCGCCAGGCTGTTTTCCAGCGGGCCATAGGCCACGGCCAGGAAGCGCACCAGATAGGCCATCACCAGTGCCGACAGGCTGCCCAGCAACAACGGCTTGCCAGCGCCCCCCAGCCAGCCGGAAACAGGGATTACCAGTTCACGGTCCAGATAGCTGAACGCCAACATGATCGACACCGCCAGCACCGAACCCGGCAAGGCGTAGCCCAGGTTACCCAGGCTGATCCCGGAGCGAATGGCCCGGGTCGGCGCCAGACGGTTGGCGAACGCCAGCAGCAGCGCCACGCTGACGGTAATCAGCGCGGCCATGCCCCCCAGGTAGAGGGTATGCACGATCAGCCCAGCGTAGCGCTCATCGAGATCAAAACGACCGCGCTGCCAGAACCACGCCACCAATTGGATCATGGGGATGACAAAGGCGCAGGCAAATACCAACCCGCACCAGCCACTCGCCGCAGCCGCCTTGAACCCACGCAGGTGATACAGCGCCTTGCCGCGCGGCCGTTCATTGCTGGGACGGCTGGCACCACGGGCACGGCGCTCGCCGTAGAGCACCAGCATCACCACCAACAGCAACAGACTCGCCAGTTGCGCGGCGCTGGACAGGCTGAAAAATCCGTACCAGGTCTTGTAGATCGCGGTGGTGAAGGTGTCGAAGTTAAAGACCGACACCGCACCGAAGTCCGCCAGGGTTTCCATCAGTGCCAAGGCCACGCCAGCGCCGATGGCCGGTCGCGCCATGGGCAAGGCCACTCGCCAGAACGCCTGCCACGGCGATTGCCCCAGCACCCGCGCCGCTTCCATCAACCCCTTGCCCTGCGCCAGAAAGGCGGTGCGCGCCAGCAGGTAGACGTAGGGATAGAACACCAGCACCAGCACGATGATCACGCCACTGGTGGAGCGCACGCGCGGTAGGCGCAGGCCCGTGCCGAACCACTCGCGCATCAGGGTCTGCACTGGCCCCGAGAAGTCCAGCAGGCCGACGAAGACAAACGCCAGCACATAGGCGGGAATTGCAAACGGCAACATCAGCGCCCAGTCCAGCCAGCGCCGGCCGGGGAATTCACAAAGGCTGGTCAGCCAGGCCAGGCTGACGCCCAGCACCGTTACGCCAACCCCGACGCCCAGCACCAGAGTCAAGGTATTGCCCAGCAGACGCGGCATCTGGGTGTCCCACAGGTGGGACCAGATTTGGGTGTCGATGCTTTGCCAGGACAACAGCAGGACGCTCAACGGCAGCAGCACCAGGGCGGCGACGGTGAAGACTGGCAGGTACCAGCGGCGTTGGGCGGGGTGGGCCAAAAGCGGATTCTCAAGCAGTGGATGATTTGGAGGCATGTACAAAACATTGGACTGCCCCCGAAAAGTTGGACAGTTTCAGCTAGCAGCCTCAG